>JASFER010000402.1:0-4682 GCA_050124755.1 Desulfobacteraceae bacterium | reverse complement strand
CGGGGAAGTCCTTCTGAAACCGTTGCACGTGGGAATCAGCGTTCCGGATATCGACGCGTCCATCGCCTGGTATGTGCAGATGCTCGGCTTCAGGCTCGTTTCGGACAAGTATTTCGATCAATTGCCCGCCAGAATCGCCTTTCTGGAACTGGGCGACTTCAGCATCGAGCTGTTTCAAGTCCCGGGGGCGGCGCTGCTGCCGGACGACCGGCGGGTCCCCAACCTCGACATCCGGACCCATGGAACCAAACATGTGGCCTATGCTGTCGAGGATTTATACGGGTTGATGGAGACCTTGAAATCCAAAGGCGTGGATGTGGCCATGGATCTCTTTCCCATGGAAGGCGATCTGGTGGCGTTCATTCGCGACAATGCCGGAAATCTAATTGAACTCATTGAACGTCAGCGAGAGGAAGCATCATGAAACGCAATAAAATAAGGGAGCTTTGTCAGGCCGAAGCCGGCAGGGCCGAAGTGCTGCAAGGCAATATCGCTTTTGCCGTGGGCTGCGTGCGGTCCGGCATTCACAGCGCCGACGGCTACCCGGGAACCCCCAGCACGGAAGTCATCGACCGCGGCCTGTCCCAGGTTCAGGACATGATCACGGTGGGCTGGTCGGTTAACGAGGCCGTGGCCGCCGGCGTGGGCCTGGGACACACCCTGGCCGGACGGGACGCGGTGGTGACCATGAAAATTCCCGGATTGTTCCAAGCCGGCGATATCTTCACCAGCGCCTCTTTTTTCACCCAGCCGCGCGGCGCCCTGGTCTACTATATCGCCAGTGATTTTACTCCCAGTTCCACCCAGCACCTGGTGGACCCCCGCTATCTGTTTAAATCCTGTTTCATTCCCGTTTTCGAACCCGGCAACCACCAGGAGATGCTCGAGGCGGCTGAAATCGCCGCCGATATCAGCCGGCAATTCCATACGCCGGCGGTCATTCTGGTATCGGGCGCCCTGTGCCACAGCGAAGGGCTGGTCCGCCTCAACCCCATCCGCAGCCGCCGGCCGGTGGAGATGACCACCGATTTGAGACAATTCAATTCTCTGCCGGGCATGGCCCGCCGGAATTACGATATTGTTTTGACCCGCCGCATGGCGGCCATGGCCGAGATGGTGGAAGGGTCCCCGTTGAACAAATGGATCAAGGGATCGGGTAAAACCGGTATCATCACCAGCGGGATCAATACCGCCTATGTGCAGGAGGTCAAACAGGCGTTCGGAGCGGACATCGACATTTTATCCCTGGCCTTTTCCAATCCGTTGCCCCGCGAGTTGATCCGCAGGTTCCACGCCGCCATGGCAGGCGATGTCTATGTCATCGAGGACGGCCACCATTTTCTCCAGGATGAAATCCGTATTATGGGGTTGGCGGTCAACGGCAAGGAGACCTTCAGCCCCCTAACGGAATACAGTCCGGCCCAGGTGGCTGCAACCTTGGGTTACGATCTGAAGGAAAAGCAGTCGGGCATGGCGCCGGTCAACCGTCCGCCCATGATCTGCGCCGGATGCCCCTATCGGCTGTTTGCCGAAACGGTCAGCCGGATGAAAAAAAGAGGCAAGGTCGAAGTGATTTTCGGCGATATCGGGTGCAACGCTCTGCTCTATTTCATGAACGCCATGGACACGGGGCTGGCCATGGGCGCCAGTGAAAGCAAACGCAACGGCTATGTGCTCTCCCGGCCTGAGATGGCCGATAAATGCCTCAGCATCCTGGGGGACAGCACCGAATGCCACAGCGGCATGGATGCCACGCGCAACGCTGTGTTCCGAAAAGTTCCCGGGGTCAAGGTGGTTCTGGACAATTACTGGACGGCCATGACCGGCGGACAGCCGGCGCCCACCTCTCCGGTCAACCTGGCCGGCGAGCCCATCGATTTCGATCTGGTCAAAGCCCTGGAGGCCACCGGAACCCGGACGGTTGCCATCGATGCATACAACCGCAAGAGCCTGCGGCAGAGTCTGCGACAAGCGTTCAAGGATGCCGGTCGGGGCCTGTTTACCACCCTGGTGGTGCGGGGGGGATGCATCAAAAAGGTGCCGTCCGCCCAAAAGGGTGTGCGGCTCAAAATCAATACGGACAAATGCGATAAATGCCACGCCTGCCTGATCTGTCCGGGCATTGAGGCCAAACCGGAGGATTATCCCCGTTTCAACAACCTGTGCTCCGGCTGCGGCGAACAAGGTCAGGCCTGTCTGCAGATGTGCCCCTTTGACGCCATGGAACCACTGACCGAAGAAGAGATGGTCCGGGCAAGCGCGCCGGTGTTTGACGAACCGCCGCCCATCGGCGAAGTCTCAACGGAAATGAACGCGTTGCCCCCCAAACTGACCCTGGCCATCCGCGGGGTGGGCGGTCAGGGGAACCTCTTTTTCGGGCGCGTGCTGACCCAACTGGCCTTTCTGGCCGGGTACGGGGAGCACAACATCGTCAAGGGCGAAACCCATGGCATGGCCCAGATGGGCGGCCCGGTGATCAGTACCTTTTCCTGCGGCAGGGTCTTCAGCCCTGTTTTGATGCCGGGAGAGGCGGATTGCCTGATCGCCATGGAGATGAGCGAAATGCTGCGGCCGGGGTTTCTGCCGCTGCTCAAACCGGGGGGTACCATTTTAGCGGCCCGGACGGTTATCGTGCCCCAGTCCATGGCGGTCGAAGCCTATCCCGATGTGGAACATATCAAACGCGTTGCCGATGGGTATCACCTGGTGGAAATCGATGTTCTGGACAAAGCGCTGGAGATCGGCGACATTACCGGCCGTATCGCCAATGTGGTCATGATGGGCGCCTTGAGCAAGCTGGCGCCGTTTGACCAGATACCGGAGACGCTATGGCTCCGGGCACTGAAGGACGTCACCCCCTCAGCCGCCTTATGGGGAGGCAATTACAAGGCTTTTATC
Source organism: Desulfobacteraceae bacterium (assembly GCA_050124755.1). Classification (GTDB taxonomy): domain Bacteria; phylum Desulfobacterota; class Desulfobacteria; order Desulfobacterales; family Desulfosarcinaceae; genus JARRKU01. Next base: position 1,784 of record JASFER010000402.1, on the reverse strand, counting down.
ACGGGGCGGGAATTGATTTGACCCCAATGTTGAATAAAAAAGATGGCAAACAGTTAGAAAAACCAAAAAAAGGTGCTAAATGGCTACCTCTGGTAAGGACCCAAATAAACAAGATTACTTTGCCAACGCCTACCAATATCTTTTCGATCCCAGAACCATTGTGGTCGTAGGTGCCAGCAACGATGCGCTCAAACCCGGCGGTCGCGCGATGAAAAATATCGTCGATCACGGCTACCGGGGCAAGTTGTGGGCCGTGAACCCCAAAACCCCCGACATATTGGGACATCCGACCTTTGCTTCCATCGATGATCTTCCCCAAGCGCCGGATTTGGCCATTGTCGCCATCCCCTCGAAAATAGCCGTTGCGACGATCGAGGCATTGGCCAACAAGGGTACCGGTGCGGCCATTGTGCTGACCTCCGGATTTGGTGAGAAGGATGCGGCCGGCAAAAAAGCGGAAGAAGCGATGCTCAGGATTGCCAATGCAGCTGAAATGACGCTGGTGGGACCCAATTGCTCAGGCTTTTTGACCAAATCCTACAAAGGAAAATTCGCCGGTATCATTCCCACCAGGCCCGGCGGGCTTGTCGATATCATTAGCGGCTCAGGTGCCACAGTCGATTATGTCATGGAGCGGGGACACAACCGGGGCCTGTCATTTGGCAATGTGATCAATCTGGGCAATTCCATTCAGGTGGGTGTGGAGGACCTGGTGCAGCTTTATGATGAAAATTATGGGCCGGACAGCGCCCGTATTCTTTTGCTATATATGGAATCGATCAAAAAGCCGGCCAAATTGCGGCATCATGCCGGAAGCCTGGTGCAAAAGGGGTGCGCCATCGTGGGGATCAAGTCCGGCGCCACCGCTGCCGGCAAGAGGGCCGCAGCCAGCCATACCGGCGCCATGGCCGCCAGCGATACCGCGGTCGGGGCTTTATTTGAAAAGGCGGGGATCATCCGGGTTGAAAGCCGGGCGGACATGATCAATGCGGCTTGTGTTCTATCGATAACAAAAGGCCCGCTGAAGGGAAGGCGGATTTGTGTGCTCACCGATGCCGGGGGACCGGGTGTCATGATGTCCGATGAACTGAACCGCCGGGGAATGGAACTGCCCCTTTTAAAAGCCAAAACAAGAGATCTTCTGGGCGATATTCTCCCGGCCGAAAGTTCCACGGCCAATCCCATAGACGCCCTGCCGTCCCGTACGGCCGAGCAGATCAAAGTGATTACCCAGGTGCTGGGCGACCATGAACGTGACACCATCGATGCCATCGCCATCCTGCTGGGGGATTCGGGCATGTCGGACAACACCCAGATCTACCAAGCCATTTCCGAAGCCATGGACCAATGTCCGATTCCGGTGTTTCCCATGTTCAGTTCCGTGTTCTCGTCCACTGCGATCATTGATGACTTTGCTTCCCGAGGGAAAGTCTTTTTCCCCGATGAAGTCCCGTTAGCCAAAGCTCTGGCCAAGGTCGCCCATCTACGCAAACCTGAGGTCGCACGATCCATCCTTGACAGGTACAACAAGGCGGCTGTCGGTGAAGCTCTGGACGGTCAATCCGGCGCGCTATCCCCGGAGACGGTGACCGGTGTTCTCCGGGCAGCAGGTTTTAAACTCCCACGGCAGATGGACGTCTTCAAGCGGGAAGATCTGGCTTCAAGCTGCGACCAGGTGGGTTTCCCGCTGGCAATGAAAGTGATTGGGCCATTGCACAAGACCGATGTCGGTGGCGTAAAACTGGGTATCGGCAATGATGAAGAAGCGCTCCAGGCCTGGGATG
>JASFER010000401.1:0-4710 GCA_050124755.1 Desulfobacteraceae bacterium | reverse complement strand
GGCCGCCGGGACCATTGACCGGCCCGACGACACGCTGTTTCTCAATCCGGATGAAATTGAACAGGTGATGTTGGCCCCGGAATTTCACAAGCTCCAGTATATCGCCAACCGGCGTCGCACCCAATGGGAGAAACAAAAGTTTGAAGAAACCCCCCCCGCCTACACGGAGCGGGAATCCTTCGACCAGGCCGTCGGGATGGACCTGGTTCCATCCGAAGACGTCATCATCATGAAGCTGGTGGTCGGCGAGATGCCCACCATCAAAGAGGAGCTGAAGGCCGACATTTACGGCGTTTGCGGCGCACCGGGATCCGCCGAAGGACCGGCGCGGGTGATTATGACCTATGACGAGCTGGAGCAGGTGCAACCCGGGGAAATCCTGGTCTGTCCCGGCACCAACCCGGCTTGGACACCGGTATTCGGCATCGTCAAGGCCGTGGTGGCCGACCGGGGGGGGACCCTCAGCCATACGGCCATTGTCGGCCGGGAATACGGTGTGCCGACCATCGTCAACTGCTTCGAGGGAACAGCCAAAATCAAAACCGGCCAGTTGGTCCGGGTCGACGCCACCCAGGGTGCCATCTTTTTACTGGACTGATTGATAAACGTTGTGGGGCAGCGTGTTCCGACTCATCAGGGTTGTATGAACGCTTTAGGCCCATTACAATACCAAGAAGGAAAAAGCGTATGCGACTCAAAGAAAAAGTCGTCATGATTACCGGAGCCGCCAGGGGGTTGGGCAGGACCTTTGCCACTGCCATGGCCGGAGAAGGTGCGAAAATCGTGGCGCTGGATATCGCCGATACCGATGAAACCGTGCGTATGATCACGGATGCGGGCGGGACGGCCAGATCGGTTTGCGCGGACGTGACGGTTGAGGCGGACTGCGACAGGGCGGCAGAAGAAACGGTGGCCGCCTTCGGCCGGATCGACATCCTGGTCAACAATGCCGCCATTATATACGGTATTGAACGCAAGCCATTTTATGAAATCGACCCTGCGGAATGGGACCGGGTGATGACCGTGAATGTCAAGGGCGCCTGGCTGTGCACCCGGGCGGTGTTCCCCTACATGCAGCGCCAGGGAAAAGGAAAAGTCGTCAATCTCTCTTCGGAGACCTATTTTACCGGATCCCATGGGTTTGTCCACTATGTCACATCCAAGGCCGGGGTGGTCGGATTGACGCGCTCCATGGCCGTGGAGCTGGGGCCCCACAATATCACCATCAATGCCCTGGCGCCGGGATTCACCGACTCGGAGGCCAGCCGGTCCATCGCCGATATCAGCAAGTATGATATCAGCAGAACCCCCATGGGGCGGCTGCAGCAGCCGGACGATTTGATCGGCGCGCTGCTTTTTTTAAGTTCGGATGACAGCGATTTCGTCACCGGGCAAACCATCCTGGTGGATGGTGGAAGGGTGATGCATTAGGTATAGGAGGAGTCAACCATGTCGGATAGCCAGTTGATTTTTTGGTTCGAAGAATTGGGTCCGGAGCACAATGATATTGTCGGGAAAAAATGCGCCAATCTGGGAAAAATGATCCACATGGAATTGGCGGTTCCTCCGGGATTTGCCCTTTCCATCGATATGTACAGGGAATTTATCCGCCGTACCGGTATCGACCATCAGTTGGCTTCCCATGTTAAGAAAGTCGGTGACCTGAAAGGCGGCGGTATCGCGGTCTTCGAAGCGCTGAGCGAAAAGCTTCGAAACACCATTGAAAATCAGGAGATGCCCCCTGCCCTCAGGGATTTGATATCCACCCGCTATCACCGGTTGTGTGAAGAAACCGGTATTGAAAATTTGGCTGTATCCGTTCGATCCGCCGGTACTCAGAGCCGTCCCGGCATGTTTGAAACCTACCTGAATGTATCCGGCATCGATCATGTGCTGGACAAGGTGAAATGCGTGTGGGCCAGCGCTTACACACCACGGGCCATCGCGTTCCGCGCCAATAAGGGGTTTCCTATCCTTGGAGACGAATTGGGGGTGGCGATTCCCAAGATGGTGAATGCCCGGGCATCCGGCATCGCCTTCACCGTCAACCCGGTGGATGGAGATGCGTCCCGGATTTTGCTGGAAGCGAACTGGGGGCTCGGTGAAGGCGTTGTCAGCGGGGCGGAAAGCGTCGATGGCTTTGTCGTAAACAAGGAAAGTCTAACCATCGGCGATAAGCACATCGGCCAAAAAACAAAATGCGTGATTTACACGCAAAGCGGCGCGGACTGGGCCGACGTGCCGGATCACATGCGCAACACGTCCTGCCTTAGCGATGAAGAAATTATCGAGATTGCCCGGATTGCCAAATCCACGGAGAAGCGCCTGGGTTTACCGCAGGATATGGAATGGGCCATCGATCAGGATTTGACGTTTCCAAAAAGCCTGTTTTGGCTGCAGACGCGTCAGGCAAAGGTTGCCGCGAAGAAAACCCTGTCATCCGCCGAGCGGATTGCGGCGATGATGGCACGCAAACAGTAACATCGTGACCCTTTGAAGGAGAATGCATGATGGAGGACGGCCAAAGCCCTTTAAGCGGCAAGACGATATTAGCGGTTGATGATGAACCTGATGTTTTGGAAACCCTCGGCGAACTGCTGCCCGAGTGCGACATGCACACGGCAACAGATTTCGAGACGGCCCGTCAGTTGATCTTAGACAACCATTACGATGCCGTGATCCTGGACATCATGGGGGTCAACGGGTTCGAGTTGCTGAAGCATGCGGACGCCAGGGGATTTCCCGCAATTATGCTCACGGCCCATCAAATGACGCTGGATGCACTGAAAAAATCCGTTGAGATGGGTGCGGCCGCCTTTGTGCCGAAGGAGCTGATGATTGATTTGCCGGAATTGCTCGAGGAGGTCGTCGAGGGAGGCGGAAAGCGGCTGTGGTGGCTCAAATCGCTGGAAAAAACCGGTCCCGTTTTCGACCGCAAATTCGGCCCGGATTGGAAAAATAAGGACGAGATCTTCAAAGCATTCACCGCAGCGAAGCGCTGAAGAGATGCACAAGCCAGGGAGCGGAAAGTCGATATTTAAAGATAATAATGACTTATACGAAACAATCGAGTCTCATGTCTCCGATCTTTTCAAACAAGCCGGCAAAGAGGCCGTCCTGGTGCACAGCCGGCAAACTGTTTTCTGGTTGTTGAAACTGAAGCCGGATGCCGATGAGGGGTTGAAAATAGCGGCTCTGGCACACGATATTGAACGGACGTCTCCGCCTCCACCACTGGAGCAGATAATTGCCGGTTCATCCAAAGGATGGATGGATCCGGTGTTTTTACGCCGGCATTCCGAAACAGGGGCGCATATCATAGCGGAGGTCATGCACCACCTGGGGGCCGCACCCAAGCTAATCGAACGCGTAAAATTTCTTGTGGCGGGCCATGAGTTTTCCGGTACGAACGATCAAAATCTCATCAAAGACGCCGACAGTGTGAGCTTTTTTGAAAACAATGTTGAAGAATTTCTTCACCTCAAGGTCAAAAAGTTCGGCAAGGAAAAGGTTAGAGCCAAATTTGAGTGGATGTTTGAGCGTATCAGCTCCAGTCATGCACGGCAGATTGCCGAGCCCATGTATAAAAGGGCTATTGCAGGACTGAGTGATTGAGAGAGAGTAGATGAACAAAGAAGATAAGGGCTATTTCTTGTCGCTGTGCAAAGCGGTCAACGCCGTTAATGCCAAATATATCGATACCAAGAGCATTGTAACCGGCTACTGGATTAGGTACAAATGCCGGTTTGGCTGCCCTCGCTATAACAAAAGCCTCTGCTGTCCACCCAATTCGCCACATGTGGACGAAACCAGGAAGATGATCTCCGAATTCACCTTGGGGCTTCTAATCCACTTCAAAAGCCTTGCCGAAGTCACCAAAGCTATCGTGAAAATCGAGAGGGAAATCTTTTTGAAAAATTATTATAAGGTGATCAGTTTCGGGGGTGGCCCCTGCAAACTGTGTAAAACGTGTGAGAAAACCGTATGTAAATTTCCAAAGCTTGCCAGGCCGTCAATGGAGGGATGCGGGATCGATGTCTATGCTACAGTGATTAACAACAATTTCCCCATCCATGTGTTGACATCGAAAGAACAAAATCAAAATGCTTATGGCTTGATCCTTATCGAGTAGCCAATTATTTGTTTGAAGTGGTTTACAACCTCCCTTCGAACCCAACCTCTGTGTTGGGCGTCAGATTTAAATCCTCAAAATAGCAGACTATTCCTCCGGTTTAAATCTGACGCCCGCCTTGACTTTGGGACCGAATGAAGGTTGTAAACCGCTTCAAACTGGATAAGCCGGAAATTCGATGGAGAAGACGGTACCGCCATTTTCCATACAATCTTCGGGGATTGTCAAGAAACGGCAATCGGAAGTGTTGCCTTGGCACGTATCTTTATCGGCGGGTAGGAAAGGGCATCGATTGGTGGTCAGATTGATTTTAAACTGGTGGCGTTCGGAAAATATCTTTATGCGGAGCAAATCGAACCCGCGTCCACCGGCATTAAAATCATAAGGTTTGCGGGTTGCATAATCGGTGGTTTCGCTGGTTGTAAAATAGCTTTTGAAAAGCAGTGCCTTGTTTTCTTCAGTAATTCCGATCCCCGAATCACAGACCTTCAATAATACCCGGTCATGGTTCAATTTGACCTGGATTTCTATTCTACCTCCGTCCGGCGTATTTTCGATAGCATTCCTGACCAGTCCAA
>JASFER010000400.1:0-4713 GCA_050124755.1 Desulfobacteraceae bacterium | reverse complement strand
TTTTCCAATTAAACCCGGCGGTCGCTGAAAAAAAAGTGCCCGCCAAGGCTGCCGATATAAATGGAATAGCGATTCCCTACAAAGATTTTGAACATCAGCTGAATATGTTCAAACAACAAGCCCTTAGAGGCAAGGTCGGCCAGTTGCCGGATGCCCTCGATCAGAGACTGAAAACACAGGTGATCCAACAGATGGTGGCTGAAGAACTGTTGTTTCAAGAAGCGACAAAACAGGGCGTTAAGGCAGATTCAAATGAAATTGAGAATAGAATGACGTCCATCAAGAATCGGTTCCGGAATGAAAAACAATTTCAAGAAAAGTTGAATGAAGCGGGGCTTACTGAAGAAAAACTCAGAAATCAAATCCGCCGTCAAACCGTCATTGCAGAGCTGATCAAAAAGGAGATCGCACCACAGGTTAAAGTCACCCCGCAGGACGCAAAAAAATACTATGATGAAAACCCCGAAAAGTTTCGTCAACCGGAAAGGGTGAGAGCGCAGCACATTTTAATGAAGGTCGAAAAGGGAGATTCCGAAGATAAAAAATCAGAAGCCCGCCAGAAGCTCATGAAGCTGCAAAAAAGAATACTTGCGGGTGAAGATTTCAGCAACCTGGCCAGAGAACATTCCCAAGGTCCAAGCAATGCGAAGGGCGGTGATCTGGGCTATTTTGCAAAAGGACAAATGGTCAAGCCATTCGAAGAAGTGGCTTTCAAACTGGCTCCCAATGAAGTCAGTGATATCGTAGAGACTCGATTCGGGTATCATTTGATCAAAGTTCTAGATCACCAACCGGAAAGCTCATCTCCTTATGAGTCCGTTGAGAAAAAACTCATGTCGGTTCTGTTTAATGAACAATTGCAAGAAAAGCTCAAGCCTTACGTCCTAGCTTTGCGTGAAAAAGCAAAAATTCAGGTATACATCAAATAGTCGTGCGGTATCTTGCCCAACATTATTTTCTAATGGTATACTTTGATATTCGGGTACCGTTGACCGTAAATTGTGGGAGGTACAGGTAATAATGGGCAACGCATTGTCAATAAAAGAGTATGAGCCTTTGGAGATCACCAAGTTCAAACGGGCCAAGGATATCGAGAGCCTGAAAAAGAACCATGTGGCATTTACGGGGTCTCCGAGAAAACACCCTTATGATGCGTTTAAAGTTGTATTGGTCTCTGATCCTTACAGCCGCAACAATCTGTATTACGAGTTCAAAATTGATGATATTGCGTTCGTTGAAGAGATGCCCAACCTGGGCACCATGGAGGAAGAAGTCATTCCCATGGTCCGGGTTTGGATCAGGAAGAACAGTATCGGCGTAAGGTGTACGCCATTTTTAGTTGCCGATTTGTTATGAAAACGGAGGAAATGCTTCTAATCAATTAATTCAACTAATTCGTCCACGATACGGTCGAGGAACAACATCCCTTCGACGGTCAGCCGGCAGCTGCGATCGCTCATTTCGAGCCAATCCTCGGCTTCAAAGCGATCTAAAGCGGTATGGAAGTAAAGTTTAAAATCCATGTGAAAGCTTTGTTGGAACCGTTCCAAATCAATACCGTCGGATTGTCTGAGGCCCAGATATAGCGCTTCGACCATTTGCTGTTCCTCATTGAGCACTTCTTCATCCGATCTTGGTTTGAGACCTTGTTGCAGGTCCTTGATATACTTGTCCAAGGAGCGATGATTCCACCAACGTTCCGGAAGTTTGAAGCTGTGAGCATCCGGTCCCAATCCGATATAGGGCACAAAATTCCAATATTTCTGATTGTGGATCGAACGCCAACGGGAGCCCCGTGAATAGTTTGAGATCTCATAATGTTCATACCCGGCGGCACCCAGGAAATCGTGGGTCATACGGAATAATTCGGCGCAATGCAGGTCTGAAAGCGCTGCAAAGCGCCCGGCCTGCAGATCATCATGGAGCGGCGTATGGGGTTCATATGTCAGCATGTAGCACGAAAGATGTTTGGGCCCAAGGCGGATGGCCTGCATCAGGTCCTTTTTCCAGGAACCCGGTGTTTGTTCGGGTAAACCATAAATCAAATCAAGCCCGATATTGTTGAAACCGGCTTCTTTTGCAGCATCTACCGCAGCCAGTGCCTGCTGGGCACTGTGCTTGCGTCCTAAAAAGGCCAGGTTTTGATCGTTAAAGGATTGAACACCGATGTTGATGCGATTAAATCCGAAGGCTGCGTAATCCTGAAGATCCCGTGTACTGGCCGTGGCCGGATTGATTTCGAGTGTCATTTCCGATGAAGCACCCAGATTGAAACAAAGCGCGGCCCAATCCACAATCCTACCCATCTGCTTAGGCGTCAGAAGCGAAGGCGTCCCGCCGCCGATATAGAGGGTATCTGCATTCAACTCGGGGATACTGGTGAGTTGCATTTCCTTTTTAAGGGCGTCTAAAAATTCCGGAATGCGCTTGACGTCAGTCTCAGAGTAAAAGTCGCAGTAACGGCATTTGCGTTCGCAAAAGGGGATGTGAACGTAAATACCGGCAGATGTGTTCGATTCATTCATGACTACGTCCTATGTCCTATGGTGTATCATCTAAAACCTTTCGGCTTCGTTTAACCGCACACATATCGCCGCACATGGTACAAACGCTCTCGTCATAGGGCAGCGATGCATCTCGATAGGCGCGCGCCTTTTCCGGATCCATAGCCAATTCCATCATGCGCGCCCAGTTCAATTCACTGCGGGCCTTGCTCATCCGATGATCCCATTCGACGGCTCCGGGGAGGCCTTTGGCAATATCAGCTGCATGGGCGGCGATTCTCGCGGCCACAATGCCTTCCTTTACATCACGGTTGTCGGGTAGACGCAAATGCTCGGCAGGTGTCACATAGCAGAGAAAATCGGCCCCATGGCTGGCGGCCAAGGCGCCACCGATGGCCGATGTAATATGATCGTATCCCGGAGCCACATCTGTAACCACAGGCCCCAGGACATAGAAAGGGGCACCATGGCAAAGTTTTTTTTGAATTTGCATATTGGTAATGACTTCATTCAGCGGCACGTGTCCCGGTCCCTCAATCATTACCTGGACGTCTCTTTCCCAAGCTGCTTTGGTCAATTCCCCCAAAAAAATCAATTCCTGGACCTGTGGGGCATCGGTGGCATCTTTTAATGATCCGGGCCTTAGACCATCCCCCAAGCTTAAAGTAATATCAAACTCGCGGCAGATATCAAGCAGCCGGTCGTAGTGTTCATAAAATGGATTTTCCCGGTCGTTGGCCAGCATCCACTCCAGGAGAATGGAACCGCCCCGGCTGACAACATGGGTCAGGCGTGGATTTTTATGGATGCGTTCCACAGCCATGCGGGTTAAGCCGGCGTGGATGGTCATAAAATCAACGCCATCTTCGGCATGGGCTATCACCGTTTCGAAAAATTGGTCGACGGTCATCTCGGGCAAGGCGCAATCACTGCCGGCAAGGGCATCGTAAACCGGTACCGTACCGATCATAACCGACGCCGTTTCAATGACTTTCTTGCGAAAAGCGCGGGTGTTGCCGAATGTGCTCAGATCCATGATGGCATCGGTTTTCAGCACCAAAGCATCATGAACCTTCTGCATCTCCATATCCAGGTTACAGCAATCCTGGGATACCCCCAGGTTGACATTGATTTTGGTCCGCAAGCCCTTGCCGATGCCGGTACCGCGAAGGTTGGTGTGCATTTTATTGGCCGGTATGGCAATTTGCCCTGAAGCGACCGATTCCAATAGCTTTTCACGGGATATGGGTTCATCCGCCAAGACGTGTTCCATCTGCGGTGTGAGCACGCCTTGTCGGGCTGCTTCCATCTGTGTACTGTAGGTCATTGAATTCCTCCAAAGGCCGCCGTTCGATTTTGCTGTCCGTGTACAACTAGCGCCTGTATTAAGGTCCAAAAAGTGCAGCAAATGGCTGAAACGCGGCTGATCATAAAAAAACCGTATCCGGCGAATCGGATACGGCAAGACCTGGATTGATGGTTGTGCGCTTACCGGGTAACTGGCACCCGGTTGCAACCGCAACGTTAACACGCTGAATTACTTTAGAATTTCCGGTTAATGCCGGCAATCCAAGTCACCGGCTATGCCGGTGGTAGGTGACTGTGCAACGTTTCCATGGGTCGGGCATTTTCGAAATGCCGGCCGCTTCCCTTCGCCGGTATTATCCGGATCAGGTTCTAAGGGTTTTTCTCAGCGAAATCGCACCCCCAGCGTCAAGTAATCCTATGCGTTTCGGAGTGGAAATGCAATAACATTTTCGCAGGTCAAAATGCACCTAATTGACATTGAGCGATACGAATGCCCAAACATTCACAGGCCCGGGCCACATCCAGGCGCCGGATGTTTTCGGTATCAGCAATCTTCCAGACATCTGCACATGCAAGGCGCCCTTCGCCCAGTGAGGCTTCGATGACCGATTTTAAACCGTCGTCCACGTGTATGGGTTCATCCACCAACTTGTTGCCTTTAGCATATCCGAACAGTCCGAGCTGACAGGCAATGATGCGCGCCTCCAACAGGTCTATGGCAATACCAACCTTGGAAACCGGTACCGACAAATCATCAGCAATTTTAAAGGCGGTACGGCAGGCAATCTTTTGATGTTGGATTTTTGAAGCCACCGACTCCATGACAGCAGGATCGATGGTGGTGTCTGCAGGATGTTTGGCCCGAAAATGACCGGTATGGCGTCTTGACATTATAGCTCCC
>JASFER010000399.1:0-4727 GCA_050124755.1 Desulfobacteraceae bacterium | reverse complement strand
TGATGGGATACGGACCGGGATGGGGAAAAAGAGGCGCCGGCTACGGCAATCTTTCCGACGAAGAAGCCGCCAAGTTGGATGCGGCCAGAGAAAAATTCTACAATGAAACCAAAGAGCTCCGCAGAGAAATCAACAATAAACAGGTCGACCTGCGCGACGAGATGGTCAAGGATGAAGCCGATACGGGAAAAGTCCTGAAGTTGCAGCGAGAGCTTTCCAAACTCCAGGCCGACTTTGACCAGAAGGCCGTCCAGCACCGACTGGAAATGCGCAAGCTGTTTCCCGAAGGATTTCAGGGCCGTGGCTTCGGTCCCGGACATGGCTCCGGTCCCGGCCGTGGCTTCGGTCGCGGCGGTTATTGCTGGGAGTAGGCCGCTTGCATAGGAGTGGACCGCACGGTCCACTCCTATCTGCTTTGAGGCGGAGCCCCAAAAATTTACGGTCAATCCTAAAAAAAGGGATTCTGGCGTCGGTATCTGGATCGGCTCAACAAGGCCACAGGGCCGGCCGCCGGCTTGTCATTAATGATGTGAAAGATAAACCGGCCCAAGGCCCATTATTGCGACTTTGTTTTAAGAATTCGGGTGGAATTGGCAACCGCCAGCAAGGCGGTGCCCACGTCCGCGAAAACGGCCTCCCACATAGAGGCCATGCCCAGGGCGCCCATGGTGATAAAAACACCTTTGACTGCAAAGGCCAATAGGATGTTTTGCCAGACGATGCGCCGGGTCTGTTTTGCAATGGAGATCGCCCGGCCAATTTTGACCGGCGAATCCTTCATCAGGACCACATCGGCGGTTTCAACCGCGGCATCGCTGCCCACCCCTCCCATGGCGATTCCCACATCGGCTCTGGCAATCACCGGGGCGTCATTGATGCCGTCACCCACAAAGGCGACCTTGTCCTGACGGGGTCTGCTCGATTCAATGCGTTCGAAAATCCGTACCTTTTCCTCGGGTAGCAGACCGGCATGAAAGGCGTCCAGGCCCAGTTTACGACTGGTCTTCTCCGCCGCACACGCATTGTCTCCGGTAAGCATGGCCACGTGTCTGACACCCTGGGACCGAAGATCCCGGACAGCTTTGACACTATCGGGTCGCACTTCATCACCAATGACCAGGTAGCCGGCATATTTGTCGTCCACAGCGACGTGGGCCACGGTATCGGCAAAGTCGCATCGGTCGTGATCAATATCCTTATTGTGCAATAGGGTGTCGTTGCCGACCCAGATGGTCCGATCGCCATATTGGGCCATCACACCCTGCCCGGAAAAATCAGTGTGGCTGTAAACCATGGTCGAGTCCACCTTTCCACCCCAATGTTTGAATTCGGACAGGATGGAGGCGGCAATGGGATGGTTGGACTGGTATTCCGCGGCAGCTGCAAACTCCAACAGCTGATGCTTGGAAAAGCCGTCCAAATGGACCACCTCATTGACCTTGAATACGCCCCGGGTCAGGGTGCCGGTCTTATCGAACACCACGGTTTTAACGGCTGCCAAAGCATCGATGAAATTGGAGCCTTTGACCAGGATCCCCTCCTTGGAGGCCCGGCCGATACCGCCGAAATACCCCAGCGGGATGCTGATGACCAGGGCGCAGGGGCAGGAGATGACGAGAATGACCAGGGCGCGGTAGATCCAGCTTTGGAGATCGGCGTTGGCCAGCAGCGGCGGACCAAAGGCAATCACCGCTGCCATGAAAACCACTACCGGTGTATAATAGCGGGCAAAGACAGTGATAAATTTTTCGGTTTTGGCCTTGCGGGCCGTTGCATTCTCCACAAGATCCATGACCCTGGCAATGGAAGATTCTTTGAACAGCCGCGTGACTCGCACGGTCAGCGCACCGGTCTGGTTGATCTGCCCGGCCATGACAGGGTCATCGGGATGCACGGAAATGGGCACAGGCTCACCTGTCAGAGCGGAAACATCGACCTGGGACTCTCCCTCAACAACCACACCATCCAGCGGAATTTTCTCCCCTGGCTTAACCACGATGGCGTCCCCCACGGCTACACCATCCGGTGACATGAAGACAATTCCCGCATCGGTTTTCACGGCTGCCCGATCCGGTTTGGCCGCCAGCAGGGCTCGAATGGAGCGGCGGGAACGGTTTACAGCCAACTCTTGAAGCATCTCGCCGACTTTGTAAAAGATCATCACACCCACAGCTTCAGAGTAGGCATGAATGGCCATGGCCCCTGTTGTGGCAATCACCATGAGGACATTTTCGTCGAAAACCCCACCCCGGCGCACGGTCCGCCATGCGGCCCGCAACACATTCCAGCCCACCAAAAGATAGGCCAGCAGGGTGATGGGAAATTCGAGATGATAAAACTGTCTCTGGTGGAACCCATGCTCGAATAGCAACAGACAGAAAAACAGAACACCGGCAACGATCAACAGGGTGATCTCTTTTCTGATATGGGTGGCTTTCTCGGGATGGCTTTCGCCGGCGCCATCACCTCGATCGGATTGTGGGACCAGGATGACATCCGGCTCGATGCGGCGAACGGCCGCCATCACCGCATCAAGATTTGCGGCTTCGACATGCAGGGTCAGGTTGGCAAAATCCACCACAGCGTTGCGCACACCCGCCACTTGCTTCAGCCCTTTCTCAAGCTTGGCCGCGCATGTTGCACAATCCAAATTGCTGATGTGGAACCTTTCCGAGGCCGTTTGTGTGGTCATAAACGTCCCCTACTCTCGAAGGTGCTCCATACCCAAATTGAGCAGCATGCGAATGTGATCGTCGTCTAATGCATAATAAATGACTTTGCCCTCCCGGCGGGCTTTTACCACCCTTGCCTGTTTCAGATTCTTCAATTGATGGGAAACCGCCGGCTGTTTCATGCTCAACAATGCACACAAATCGCAAACGCACATCTCCGACTCGCTCAAAGCCCATAGGATGGATATCCGCGTACTATCCGCAAACAGTTTAAACAGATCGGACAATTCATCCAAGTCTTCCTGGTCCGGCATAAGGCGGCGAACGCCCTGAACCGTATCTTGATGAATGCCTTTAACTAGGCAGGTTTCAATGCTTGACATCATCGCGTTACCCTCTTTCAGGCTAAGATCATATTATTATATGTACATATGTTAATTTGTTCAAAAATGTCAAGGGGTGTTTTCTTTCATGGATAGTGGTTTGATATTTTTAGGAAACAGACGAAGCACCGTTTTTACCCCATGGCGGGCCAATTCATCGGCTGAAAGCCATTTGAGGCCCATTTTGATGCGATCGGCGAACTTACCCATATCTTGCAGCGCAAATTCTTGGGTTTCGTCAAACACACTCCGCCAGAACTGGCGGCCGGTAGCCGGCTCCACCAAGTAGAGTGCAAAAGCCACGGAAGCCGGCTTGTCCGGAAAGCCTTCGATTGAGCCTCGATCTCTATAACGCCAAACCGTTGCGATGACCATTAAATCGGCTTCGAGACTTTGGCCCATACGAAGGGCCAGGGTGCGGGGAGAGTCTTTGGTCGCGTCCAAACGAATGCCGGTATAAGCGGTTTCAACTTGGTCCAAGGAAACGATATGCCCACCAAAACGGCGTTTCAGGGCGGAGTGAATCAAACGCATCAGCATCGGTCCGGCATTGGATTGAATGGACGGTTCTTCAGCACAAATCTGATTAATGGGGCAGCTTAACGTATCATCCAAGGTTTCATCCATGTTCGGCTGCCGATGTCCCACCAGAACCGGTGCAACGGCAATGCGTTTGAAATAGTATTCGGATGCTTCTTCGGATGGATTTTCGGCCCATGAAGCGGGAATACCCATCCACAAAAGTCCCCAAAAAACCCAAAACAACTTGGTCATACGACCATGGCAATTATTCATTGAACAGCCTCTTTTCTTTGTTGGTTTTAATTAGCTCTGCTGGGCCGGAAGCAGCACGGCAAATGTGGTGCCTTGATCGGGGCTGCTCTCAACACTGATTCGCCCTCCCAGCGAGTCCACCAATCCTTTCACAATGGGCAAACCCAAACCGGTACCGGTAATGTAGCGGGTATTTTCAGTTTTTACCCGGTAAAACCGTTCAAAAATCTTATCCAGGTGCCGGCGTTCAATACCAAAGCCGTTATCGATGACCTCCACCAGTAGATTGATGCCCGCCCGGCTTAGACGCACTTCGATTCTGCCGTCCTCAGGTGTGTAGCTAATGGCGTTGGTGATCAAATTCCCAAAGATGCTCTCCAAAGCAAGGGGGTCGGCTTCGACAGGCGGAAGTTCATTTTTAGGCGTGGTGAGCGTCAGTTCTTGTTTCTTTAAAGCAGCTCGGGTACTGAGAAAATCGATGATGTTCTCCAAAAGCTCCGCCAATTGCACCGGCCTGGGCGCTTCCCAAACGGTGCCCGATTCAATGCGAGACAGGTCCAGCAAATCACCGATCAATGAGATCAGGCCTTGGGTCTTCTCCCTGGCGCGTGAGATCAAGTGGGAGTGGTCGGATGAAGATTGATCCGCCATGTCGCTCAGCACAGCCGCCAGTTGCTCATGAATGGTGGAAAGGGGAGAGCGCAGTTCGTGGGATACCTTGGCCACAAACTCGTTTTTCAGCCGATCGACGACCTTCATGGCGGTAACATCATCAAGGGTGATTACGGCCCCCAAGCATTCATGCTTTTCGTCCAAAACCGGACGGACAATCGCTTGTAGAAACTTTTCATTGCCAATTAGAAATTCATAGGGCGGTATATTGTCAACATCCACATGT
>JASFER010000398.1:0-4730 GCA_050124755.1 Desulfobacteraceae bacterium | reverse complement strand
GAACCCTTTGTTGAATGAACCCTGAATGAACCCTTGTTAACGAATGAACCCTTGTCGGACCAAATTAACCGCTTGAAAAATAAACAAATATATGTGAGAAATAGGGGCGTTTTTGGACTTAAAACCACCTTTTGAGCCGCAAAATGAGGGTTTTAAGACGATTTAATTCCTATCACAGATATTCCGCAAACAAAAGCGAGCACCATATCAAATGGCCTGCGCAAATCGACATCACCTGCCCGGCTATGTATGGCATATCACTCACCGGTGCCATAAAAAGAATTTCTTCTGAAATTCGATAAAGATAAAAAGCGATGGATTAGCTGGCTGTTCGAGGCCAAAAAACGTTTCGGGCTATGCGTTTTGAATTTTACGGTTACATCAAATCACATCCATTTGCTGGTGTATGACCGCAAAGATGATGTTCAAATGATGGAATTGCACCGGCAATGGGTTGAGGCGCTATTGAAAACCGGATTAAATAAGCTCGATGCGCAATGGACGGAGAGCATTGCGGTTGGAGACAAGGATTTTGTGATGGAAACAAAAGCAAGGCTGGGTGCAAAGGGCGTGGGCAGGAAGAGCTCGAGGGAAAATGGCTATTATGAACTGAGAGTATCCCAAATTCCTTACAGTCCTATTTTTACCCTTGAAAAGCGCAGCCTAAGCTCTGAAAATAGATACTTTTGGGATGTTTTTCACGAAAATTCAATAAGATAACTTGGTCCGACAAGTATAGTATAGTATAGTATAGAACGGTTTTAAGCTATAGGAAGATTAACTGTAAATGTGTGGCGCGTCTCCCCAGGTTCCCCACGCCTTTCGCCACAATGAATTGGAGACAAAAGGATGATAGGTAATAGATGGTTGTTTGCCGTTTGGTTATTTTTGGCATGCCCTTCTGTCTGCCTGGGCGGAACCCCCTTTTTCTTTGAATTGGACAATGAATCATTTCAATTCTATCCTCCGGTAGGCTATTGCCGGATAGCCGATGAAGATTTTGCACGCAGCCACAAGGTGCTGGCAGCTTTTTTCCCATGCGACGAGTACAAAGCAGCCCTCATTTCCGGGGACTGGAACAGCATCACGGCATCGATTTGGTTGTCGATACCCGAAGACCCGGAATTGAGAAATTACAATATGACAAGAAAACAATATATACGGGAAAGCACCACTTTTCTGCGAACGGTGATCATGGGAACCGAGCGCCGCACCTATTACGGAGATCGCCAGGTGCCGGAAGATTTTAAACGCCCGACACCCTGGATCGTGCCGACGGAATGCGATGAATACGGGATCTACCGTTCGGGCCCCTACTTTGTTCATAAAGAGAAAGGGAAAATTTTCCATGCAACTTCTCAGGTAACGGCATTTACGCTGATCCGGGGTAAAGTATTTGAGATCCGTTTTTCCGAAGAGGACCGTGACGAAACTAAGAAGGATATTCTGCTAAAGCGCGCAAGAAAAAACACCAAAAAGTTTGTAATGGACAATTCGGACCTAAACATAAAGAAGCCGTAGCCCGGAACGCCCACTCACTCCCCTATCCATCGGTTTCCTTCTCCATCATTGTATGCCTGTTCGAGGTATTTGGGTTAATTTTCTTATATTCGGCCGTCTACAGCTTTAAACTGTACCGTTCTCTTGAAATTGATGCGTCCCGGAAAGCAGTAGCGTATATGACGTACGTACGTAATACTACGTCCCTAATATGTTATCTTTACAGTCTAAGGTGCTTTTTCAGATATTTTGCCATTGTCACAGTATGTTCAGCTTCTTTTGGTGTTGGAGGAACACCATTAAATCCTGATTTTTCAATGAAATCTTTAGATATCTTGATTAATTTGTCAGTATCACATTTAGCCATCTTCACTAATGTGTCTAAACCTGCATCATGGTAGAGTCTTGCCCTGATTTTCTTGACTCCCGGTATCCGTGCCAAATCAGATAGCTTTACCAACTCTAAAATAAAATCTTGGGCAAGGCCTGTAGCTTCAGATAATTTTTTCCTTCCTTTTTTTGTGTATCCAATATCCAAAAGCTGTTTTGCAGTTTTGAATCCATTATTTTTAAGCGTCGTAATACAGTCCTTATCTATTCCATGAAAATCACTAAGTTTGTATCGTTCCAACTCTGCTGAACCTACCAACTCTTTGGCTTTTAGAAGCATCTCCACATTGTTTGTGTATTGATAGTATGTAACCAAACTACGCAGATACATTCTAAGGTGTTTCAGATTTGATTTTTCATTCCATATTTTGAAATCTTCAAGGTCTTTTGGTTTTGCATCTTCAATTTTTTTACTTTTACTTTTTGATAGATATTTTTGAAAAAAGTTTACATACTCAATGTTTCTTTTAATTGTTAATTGAGACTTCTTGGTCTTATTCATCCATTCTGTAAAGCCATTTTTATTCATTGTGAATGTGCCTTAATTATTTCCGTGACAGTGGCGATCATTTCATTGACCTCAGGCGATTTGGCAAGTGGAACTTCAAATAGTCCGGTCGGGTCCACTCCAAAGGCCTTGGCGATCTTTTCAAGGGTTTTCAAGGAGACATTGACCTTTCCGGCTTCAATTCTCTGGTAATATTTATAGCTTAGCCCGAACTTTTCCATATCCTTCTGCCGGAGGCCACGTGCTTTCCTTAGCACCCGAATACGGTTCGCTTCGAATCACATATACCAAAAGGAGCCCTGAGGAAACTGTCATTCACCGAAAAGAATTCCAGAACATTGGACGAAAGAAATTCATTCAATCAAAACCAATGAATTTAAAGAACTTGATAGAAGTTCAAATACCGTTATTAAGGTTTTCGACAATTTTGCAAGCATGCTTGCCGATGCTTTAGAATCCAGCCTTGATTAGTTCGGCGCGCCTTTATCCCTTTCCTGTTCTCTGGAGTCGGGCTGGGGAGGGGGATGGGGGATGGGAGACCCCTTTCTGGCACTTCTATCCCCATCCACCGGATTGATCAACCCCTTTTGAAAAGCGGTAGCGGTGTTGGGCACAGCTCGTTGATCCGGGCCAGGTCCGCCTGGGAACAATATCCTTTGGATAAATATCCCTGCTCCAGGCCCTTTTGGGTGATGACCTGAATGTGGGTGTGATAGAACCAGCGTCCATTTTCGTGGAAATCACCGATCTCGGCAAATGCCGAACCGGCAGCGCATGCTTTTCCGACTTCCGGCAAGCGGTCTTTGCAAAGATGGCCGTAGAGGCTGTAAAAGGTTTCGAAACGCTTGCTTTCGTGTTTTAAAAGAACAAATCCGCCGTAGTTTCCCTCTCCGCTCTCATAGCCGCTCTCGGCGACGGTGGCGTCAAGGGGCGCATGCAGCGGCGTTCCCACATCGACAATGACGTCCAGCCCGAGATGGATGAATCGCTGTTCGGCCACCATCTGGGGGCAATCGCTCAGCAGGGTGTCCCGCCGTTCCAGGTAAGGAGAAAATCCCCAGCGGTACGTCCCGCCCATGCGGTCCTCCAGGATCCGCTGGAAACGCTCCTGATCCCGCATATCAAAACCTTTGAGCAGCGGACTGTCGGGTGACAGATCCGCCACATACGGATCGCCCTGCAGTCCGATGAAAACGGGCCGGTGGTCGATGTTTTCGTTGTACAGCATAAACGGGTAGTACATGAGGGTTTCTTTCTAAGACAAGGCGAATTCCGTGGCCTTGTGCAAGCCGATCACCGGCACGATGGGCCTGCCGTCGGTATCTTCGACAACGTTTTCCGGCCAGGTAAAATCCGGATCCATGGCCGTGAAATAGGCGCTGTCGTAGGGCAGCAGCTTGACGCTGAGTGTCCCGCCTTGCTCTACGATGGTTGAAGACAATCCGAAATCCACCTCACCCAGCCGCGTGCGAATGATGTACCGGGGCACCTCCCGTCCGCTGCCTTCCCGGCGTACCCGCGTGGCGATGTCGATGACGTCGTACAGTGCGATTGGGTGATCCGCATTCCATCGGTTCTGAACCGGCAATCCCGCGACATAAAGGTGATGGAATTCGATACCGGCCCGGCGGCATCCGTAAGCCAGCTGGTGGACGGCTTCCGGTGTATCGTTGATCCGTCCCAGCAGCGGGGTGTTGGCGTAAACGGTAATGCCCCTGTTGTTCAGCTGGCGTGCCAGCCGGGTGTGCTCCGGCTGCAATTCATCGGCAACGAGGAATTGGGTTTCAATCTCCAGGCGCAGCGGGTGGACCATGGTGAGCCGGTTCATGGCCCCCAGTTGGTTGATCAACGCCGGGGTGAAGCGCTGCGGCTGATAGTTGAACGCCGGACTGCGCAGCCGCAGCGCGTTCACGTGGGGGCAGTCATCGAGGGCCCGCACGATCCGGCGAATCTGAAACAGACAATCGACGATATCGGTTGATGCAACCATGACCACATCGGTAATCCGGTCGTCGGCGCGTATGATTTCCAGATCGGTTGGGGTACATTCGGCAGTGACCTCGACCCGGGTTTCATGGACGCGCGACAACGTCGGCGATCCGGTGTCTACAATCGAGGGTGCGATGCGTTCATCGGCCAGCAACGCCTCCAGGACCGCATCGGTCAGGTCCGTCGGCCTCGGCCCGCCGCCGGACCGTTTGGGTCTGGATCCCAGGAAAAGCGAATTGTCACCGATTTGGGCCATGTACTGGATGTCGATGGTTCCCTCCGCATTGATCCGGATGTTGTCCAATTCGGCGGCCAGCGGGGCGAATTGTTTGAAATAGTCCGG
>JASFER010000397.1:0-4731 GCA_050124755.1 Desulfobacteraceae bacterium | reverse complement strand
CGCCATCTCCACCAATATCAAAGAGCGCCTGGACTTTTCCTGCGCCCTGTTCGGCCCCAACGGCGAGTTGGTGGCCAACGCGCCCCACCTGCCGGTTCACCTGGGCGCCATGAGCGAAGCCGTCAAAGAACAGATCCGGCGCCGGTCGGGAGACCTGAAGCCCGGCGATGTGTTGGTCTCCAACCACCCGGCCGCCGGGGGCAGCCACCTGCCGGATATTACGGTGATGACACCGGTGTTCAAGGATAATGACATTATCTTCTGGGTGGCCGCCCGGGGGCACCATGCCGACATCGGGGGCATCTCCCCCGGCTCCATGCCGCCCAACTCCCGGTGTATCGAAGAGGAGGGGGCCTGTATCACCTCCTTCAAACTGGTGGAAAACGGCCGTTTTCAGGAAGAGGGCATCCGCCGCCTGCTGTTGGCTCCCGGGGAGATCGCACCGGCGTCGGGACGGCCGCCTATTTCCGGTACCCGCCTGCCGGCCGACAATATCTCCGACCTGAAGGCCCAGGTGGCCGCCAACCGGAAAGGCATCGAACTGGTCCTGGAGATGGTCGACCATTACGGTCTGGATGTGGTTCAAGCCTACATGGGCCACGTTCAGGACGCGGCCGAAGAAGCCGTGCGCAACCGCCTGAAAGAGCTTTCTAGCAGCAAAGCAATGCAGGAAGTGGATACGGTGGAGGCCGTGGATTATCTGGACGACGGCAGCCCCATTGCCCTGGCTTTGACCATCGATCGCCGGGACGGCAGTGCCGTACTCGACTTCACCGGCACGGGTACCGAAATCTGGGGCAACTGCAATGCACCCAAAGCGGTGACCAAATCGGCCATCCTTTATTGTTTGCGCTGCCTGATCAAAAAAGATCTTCCCCTGAACTACGGCTGCCTGATTCCCATTACCATCAACGTTCCCCTGGGGTCCCTGCTGGACCCCTCGGCGGAAGCGGCCGTGGTGGGGGGGAATGTGCTGACCTCCCAGCGCATCACCGACGTGGTGCTCAAGGCTTTTGGCGTGGCGGCCGCCTCCCAGGGATGCATGAACAATTTCACTTTCGGCAACGACCGTTTCGGTTATTACGAAACCATCGGCGGCGGCGCCGGCGCCGGCCCCACCTGGCACGGTCAGACCGGAGTGCACACCCACATGACCAACACCCGCATTACCGACCCGGAAATTCTGGAACGCCGCTATCCCATTCTATTGCGCCGGTTTGCCGTGCGGCACGGCTCCGGCGGCAAAGGCAGATTCAACGGCGGCAACGGCCTGATTCGCGAAGTGGCGTTTTTGGAACCCCTCAACATGGGCATCCTGTCCGAACGGCGGGTATTTGCACCCTATGGCCTGGAAGGCGGCCAGGCCGGCCGGCGCGGCATCAATCTTTTCATCCGCCGTGACGGCCGCCGCATCAATCTGGGCGCCAAGAATGAAATCGTGGCGCAAGCCGGTGATCGGTTTCGCATCATGACCCCGGGCGGCGGTGGTTTTGGTGAGCCCGTCAGCGGGAAATAGAACATCTAATTGACATTACAAGAGAAACATTATAAAAGCTACCCTCGAAACGGCCTTAACAGGCCGCTTTCGCCCTCCAAATAGCGTTCTAAGCAAGACAAGCGAATCAGCGGATATGCCAAGCGCCAACAGACGTTTTATGCAAGGGTGTATCCGGCACCTGATCCATCGGTGCAACATCGGTGCAATAAGATACGTTTCTTTTATTAACAAAATATCGGAGTAGCATCGTGACCATACCGGAACTGTTGGAAAAGCTAGTCGACGACCCCTTTGACGATCAATTGCGCTCACAACTCGCTTCTCATTATGTGGAGGCGCATCAATGGGAAAAAGCGCATCGGCAGTATACGTTGATCAAAAAACAGAGGGAGCTGAGTTCCCATGAGTTGGCGCAGTTCGCTGCATGTCTGCGGGAGCTCGGCTTTGATGAAGAGGCCGATCTGATAGCGGATAAAATCCAGGTTGCATCACAACCGGTGGAGCGCATACCCGCTGCTGTTGAATCGCCACCCGGCCCGGCCATTGCCCCGCCGCTTTCGAGTGACGCTAAAGTGATCCCCATGCATGCCAGGCGATCCAATCGGATTCGATTTTCAGATATCGGTGGCCTTGAGCAGGTCAAAAAAACCATCCGGATGCAGATCATTGAACCTTTCACCAATCCTGAGATGTTCGCCAGGTTCGGTAAAAAAGCCGGTGGCGGCGTTTTGCTCTACGGGCCGCCGGGCTGCGGCAAGACGATGATCGCACGTGCCATTGCCGGCGAATGCAATGCTGAATTCATCCCAGTGGCCATCAGCGATATCCTGGGTGTTTATCATGGCGAGAGTGAACAAAATTTGAGCGCCGTTTTTGAGAAAGCCCGCGCCAATAAACCGTGCGTGCTCTTTTTTGACGAGCTCGACGCCTTGGCTTTTGCGCGTTCCAAGATATCCTCCATGGCCGGGCGGACCCTGGTGAACGAGTTTTTGAATCAACTGGATGGTGTGGGGCATCATAACGATGATATTTTATTTCTGGCCGCATCCAATATGCCCTGGGATGTGGATGCGGCAATGAAAAGGCCCGGCCGGTTTTCGCGCCAGATTTTTGTTCCACCGCCCGATCATGACGCCAAGGTCCGCATGCTTCAAATCAAGCTGCGTCATTTGCCGGTGGATGATTTTGATGAAGGTGCCTTTGCCAAACGGCTGAAGCATTTTTCGGGAGCCGACATTGATGGATTGATCGAAAAAGCCAAAGAGGCCGTTATCGAAAAAGTCATCGAAACCGGGATTGAGCGCCATATCACACTGGCAGACATCGAGCGCGCACTGGCCACCTCTATTCCCAGTACGGAAGAGTGGTTGCGAACCGCCAAAAACCTGGTCAAGTTTTCCGGTGCGGACCGCTCTTATCAGGAAGTGGAAATTTACCTGAAAAAAAACGGTCTGCTTTAGCGAAGGTGGGCATGCCATCAAAAGACACGTTGCCTGTGGCAAGACACTATTACGAGATAGGCAAGTATCAACAGGCTTATGATCAGCTTGTCTCCATGAACCTCCATATCGGCCGGGAGGATCAAATTGAGCACCACCTGTTATTGGCCGATATCCTGGATGATCTGGACAGATCCGAGGAGGCCCGGGAGCTGACCGATGAGTTGCTCGGCCGGTTCCCGGATGATTACCAATGCATGGTCCAGTGGATCCAGTTGGCAAGCGAGGATTTCAATCGGGTGGAAGAGGCCTATGGCTTGGCCCGTTCGATGCAAAAGACAGAACCCGATGACTATTGGTTCCCCATGATGATGGCCCAAATGGCTTTTGAATATCGCCTGCAGCCCAAGGCCACCATCATTGGACTGGTTGAGCAAGCGCTTGACATGGAGCGCAATGAACAGACTTTAATGACAGCTTGCTTCGTTTTAGGGCATTTTTATAAGCCGATGGAGATCAGGGCGCTCCTCGATGAACTTGTCGGACTGGCACCGGATGCCGAAACGACCTATCTTTTCCTTCTTTATTTTCTGGCCAAAAGCAGGCGCTACACCGAGCTCGGCCAGATCAGCTACGAAGCGATAAGAAAGTTTCCGGGCAACACAGAGCTGATCGACTACTTGGAAACCGCTACCAATCATTTGTATGGCGGCTACTTTGGAAGGCTTTTCAATTTTTGTGTGGGTCTCGGCAGAAAAGTTCAATTGAAACGTTCCAGCAATAAGGTCTGGTTACGCCTATTGCAAAGGGTTAGCTACTATTTTGGCACGGGGATCGGCATACTGGCATTGATCTTTGGTGTCGTGTTAGGCGCGCTGCCGGCGCTATTTTTCTTTCACTACGTTATGTTCACTGATGATGAAAGAAATATCAGGAAGCAAAGAAAACGGCGATTGCAGAAGCATGAATTTGAATTCGATGATCAAATAACCGATATGAATGGTGCGGCCAGTGTATTGGTGTCATCCACTCACCTGAAATATCGGTTTATGTATCTGAGCCCCAAAGAGATCGTTTTAGCCAGGGATGTCTGGTGCCCGGTCGAAAACTTGCATTTTGATCTCGATACCGAGCATCTTCAAGAATTCACATCGATTGATCATCATCACATCAAACGGATCGAGATCTCTTCCAAGTATCTGTTCATCAAAACCCCCCGCCATAAGACATATATGTTCTATTTTGAATCAGTTGAAACGCTTCATTTCATTCTGGATCAGATGGAGAAATACCATTACCGATTAACCCGAACCAAACGCGGCTCAAGGTTTTTATTGGCCCTCTGCTGCTTTTTCGGCGCCAAAGCAGGACTGATATTGTCGTTTCTCGTATTTCTCGCATCGTGGAAAATCGGTGTTGTGCTATTGTTGATGGTCCTGACGAATATCTTCAGTTTATTCATATACCGTTTCATTTTTCCTTTGAGAACGGATATCTATCAATTTCAACGGAGCCATTCACACAGCCTACAGGGACTATCCGTGATTAATCCAAACCGATAACGCTTTGAACATCACTTTTACTTCGCCATTGCGGGATTGTGGATAACAGCCTGCTTTAAAATAGCTTTTATATTTCCAATATGAAACATCGTGAGCAAGCTTTTCTTTATCGTTGATTTTAATAGTCAAATACCCTTTATTTACTTCAATTAAGCATTTAAATAGTTGACGATCTATTTTGGATGCCAATAAGATGCGCATTGTGTCTTTAGGCGTATTACTTTTATTAAGG
>JASFER010000396.1:0-4733 GCA_050124755.1 Desulfobacteraceae bacterium | reverse complement strand
AAGGATATGCTGACGGGTTGGGCATTCCCTTGAACATGCTGGATGTGGGCAATGACCCCACTGAAGTCCGTAATAGGGTAACGGCCTACTTATCCGCCCACCCGGAGGTGGACGGCGTCATGACCCTGGGCCCCCAAGGCGCGGTCCCCAGCCTGGCGGCGCTCAAAGAGATGGGCAAGGCCGGTAAAATCCACTTCGGCACTTTTGATTTGGGCCCGGAGGTTCTCAAAGCCATAAAAGACGGTACCATCGCGTTTGCCATCGATCAGCAACAATACCTGCAGGGGTATCTGCCTGTTGTGGCGTTGGCACTGCATGCGCGTTACGGCCTGCTGCCGGGCGGTGATGTTCTGTCCGGCCCCGGTTTCGTTACCAAAAGCGTTGTCGGTAAAGTGGAGAAACTCGCCGGCAAGATTCGATAGCATTCAGTAAAATGACTCGGGCGTTGCGTTTTTGCAACGCCCGATCAACCGCAACAGGGTCGATCCGAACCGTGCGGCCTGCGCGGTAAGTCACGCGTCATCCGGGAGTCTTACAATGTCTGAATCGTTATCATTGAAGCTAACCTCTGGTGCCGATAATAGCGACCAAACCCAATCCGATGAAAGGTTAAAGGACCAGCACCGGCTGAAAAAGTGGATTGCACGCCCTGAATTGGGTGCGGTTTCAGGCACCGTTCTTGTTTTTCTATTTTTCATGATCGTGGCCAACGACACCGGCATGTTCAGCGCCAAAGGGACCATCAACTGGATGGAAGTCTCCTGCCAGCTGGTGATTCTTGCCACCGGGGCCTGTTTGCTGATGATCGCCGGGGAATTCGATCTCTCCATCGGCTCCATGATCGGATTTGCCGGCATGGTCATCGCCATCCCCACCACCCATTGGGGATGGCCGATTTGGTTGTCGATCCTCACGGCCTTTGGATTTGCCCTGCTGGTCGGTTATCTCAACGGGTATATCGTCATCAGGACCGGATTGCCTTCCTTTATTGTGACCCTGGCCTTTCTGTTTATCCTGAGAGGATTAACCATCGGGCTCTCGCGGCTGCTGACCAATCGAACATTGGTCGGCGGCATCAAGGAATATGCAAAAGGCGATTGGCTTGCCCAGAGCTTTGGAGGTGAAATCGGGAATTCCCTGTTCGTTTGGCTGGCCAATGCGGGTTTCGTTGAGAAACTTCCCAACGGAGAACCGGCTGTTTCGGGCGTACCCATGGTGATCGTCTGGGGAATTGTGATGGCCGTCGGTGCCAGCTGGGTGCTGCTGGAAACCCGTTTCGGCAACTGGATTTTCGCCTCGGGAGGGGATACCAATGCCGCCAGAAATGTCGGTGTTCCCGTGGCCCGCGTGAAAATCATTTTGTTTATGTTCACGGCGGTCTGCGCGACGGTTTTTGCGGCCTGCCAGGTAGTTGATTTCGGCTCCGCAGACAGCCAGCGCGGCCTTTTAAAAGAGTTCGAGGCCATTATCGCGGCTGTCATCGGCGGCGCCTTGTTGACCGGCGGCTATGGATCGGTCATCGGCGCAAGTCTTGGCGCTCTGATATTCGGCGTCGTCCAGATGGGAATCTTTTATACGGGGGTCAATACGGATTGGTTCCGTGTCTTTTTGGGCATCATGTTGCTGCTGGCGGTGATCTTCAACAATTATATTCGCAAAATTGTCACAGGAGGCCGGTAATGCAGCAATTCTCCATTCCCATCATTGAGGTAGAGAACCTCAGCAAGCACTTCGGTAATGTCATCGCCCTCCAAGATGTGAGCATGCAGGTCTTCCCGGGAGAGGTGATGTGTCTTCTCGGGGATAATGGTTCCGGCAAATCCACATTGATCAAGACGCTGTCCGGGGTCCACAAACCTACCGGAGGCTGCGTGAAATTCAATGGGCAGCCGGTGGCGTTCGACTCCCCGCGCGAAGCGCTCGATCTGGGCATTGCCACGGTCTTTCAGGATCTTGCCATGGTTTCCTTGATGAGCATCACGCGGAACTTCTTCATGGGACGTGAAATGACCAAAGGATGGGGGCCGTTCAAAAGATTCGATCGGTTCCGCGGCAATAAGATAGCAAAGGCGGAGATGCAAAAAATCGGCATCGACGTTCGCGATCCCCGGCAAGCTGTGGGAACCTTGTCGGGCGGCGAGCGACAGTGCGTCGCCATTGCCCGTGCCGTCTATTTCGGCGCCAAGGTGCTGATTCTTGACGAGCCCACATCGGCCTTAGGGGTCAGCCAGGCCTCCATGGTATTAAAATACATCGCCCAGGCGCGGCTGCGGAATCTTGGCGTCATCTTTATTACCCATAACGTTCATCATGCCTATCCGGTTGGCGATCGATTCACGATCCTGAATCGCGGGCAATCCTACGGCACGTTTGCCAAATCCAAAACGAGCTGTGAGCACGTGCTGCGGATGATGGCAGGCGGCAAGGAGCTGGAAACGTTGAGCAAGGAGTTGGAGCAGTTTGCAACGGCTGCGGACGCAGAAGCTGCGTGCACAGATTGCAATTAATATAGGCTTTAAAATAATTCATTTGGACTGCGTTATCGGTCGTTGCGGTATTGCCATACAGCTTCCTCCCTCTATCCTTGCCAAATGAAATATCTTAAAGCCTATATCGTTAAATATATGTTTCACTGGGTGGAGGGCTGTCGACCCAAATGGCAATCGTGCGGCCGTCATATACATTCTTCATGGTATGCGGTTTGGTTGAATCGATATAGATACTGTCACCAGCTTCCAGCGTGTAGGCGTCACCATCGTAGATGACCTCGAGTCGGCCTTCAAGGACAATCCCACACTCTTCGCCCTGATGCGTGTGGAAATGTCCATTTGTGCCGCCTTTTTCATACACGTTATACTTGAATTCGATGGAAAGATCCTTCCGGGTTGGGCTCAATAAATAAAATGTCACGCCCTTCTGGGTTTGGATGGGGCGTCTTTTATACGACTTGACGACCGGACTGGTGACAATTTCATGATCATCAAAAAAATCACTGATCGGCGTATTCAATGCTTTGGCGATGGCCATCAGGGAATTGATCGACGGGTTGGCTTTGTTATTTTCAATCTGACTTAACAGACTGATGGTGATACGGGCTTCTTCCGCAATATCTTTGATGGTTTTGCCTTGTTGAATTCTGGTCTGTTTAATCACGTTTCCCAAGATCATGGTTTCTTATATTCCTTGCTATGCTGGTTGAAATTTCACCGTATCTTTTCCGCCGGCGACATCAGGATGGATCTTTTCGGTATCAGTTTCATTTTTAGTGAAGTCATGCTGTTTGTCAAGATGCGTTGTTAAAATTTAAATCACATTTAAATTTTTATTGACACGTTTCAAGCGAAATGTTACCCGTTTCGTATCTTATTAAGAAACGCGGTATTGTATAATGTAATGGCGTGGCGGCCGTCACACCCTATGAGAGGTAGCTGCTTTGAATGACGCCCCCCCCAAACGACCGGCCAATCTCGTTCAAACCATTGAGCGGGTTGATAACTTGTTGGATCGTCTCAGCAAGGCGCCGCAAGGACTTAGTCTGAGCAAACTGGCTGAACAAGTCGACCTCCCCAAAGGGACAACCCATCGGCTGGTTTCGTCGCTGGCCTATTTTAATTACATTAAACAAGATCCATCCAGTCGCAGATACAAACTCGGCTTCAAACTGGTTAAATTTGGGAACATGCTGCTGGACCAGATCGATTTGCGCAGCGAATCGCGGCCCTTCTTGTTTGAATTGGCGCAAAGATCGCAGGAAACCGCGCATCTGGTCGTACTGGATAATGATGAAGCGCTTTATATCGATAAAATCCAGCTTTCCGGCGAAGGCCTGCACATGGCCTCCCGCACGGGCTACCGTGTACCGCTGCACTGCACGGCGGCGGGTAAAATGATACTGGCCCATCTGCCGGCAGTGGAAATCGAACGCATCATCGCGGAACGGGGATTGCCTCGGCGCACGGTTCATACGATTACGGACGCCGAACAGCTCAGGTCGCAGCTGCACCGCATTAAACACCATGGCTATGCGCTGGACAATGAAGAGCACACCGAAGGGGTTCGCTGTGTCGCGGCGCCGATATACAATATGAATGGCAATATTGTCGCGGTGGTCAGCATTTCAGCCCCGGCAGTAAGGGTTACCCTGCAGAATGCCCAGCGGTCGATGAATGCGCTGGTAATGGACACCGCAAGGAAAATTTCAAATCAATTAGGGTATTCAAACTAATATCGGTTTTAAGATAATTCATTTGGCAAGGCTAGAGGGAGGAAGCTGTATTGTCATACTGCGACGACCGATAACGCCGTCCAAATGAATTATCTTAAAGCCGATAGAAACGCGAGGTGATCAATGACGACTACCTTTGAAAAAGCATTGCAGATGAAAATCATCCCCGTGGTGGCGATTCACGAAGCCGATCTGGCAGACGCGCTCGCCGACGCCCTGTTGGAGGGCGGTTTGCCTTGTGCGGAAATTACTTTTCGCACGCAGGCGGCACAGACTGCCATAGGGCGTATGGCCAAACGCGGAGACATCCTGGTCGGCGCCGGTACTGTTTTAACCATCGATCAAGTGAAACAAGCCGTGGATGCTGGAGCGACGTTTATCGTTGCGCCCGGTTTCAACCCCAAGGTCGTGAACTACTGCCTCGAGCATAAGATTCCAATGGCGCCCGGTGTGGCTACTCCCACGGACATCGAAGCCGCCCTGGATTTGGGGCTGAACATTTTAAAAT
>JASFER010000395.1:0-4733 GCA_050124755.1 Desulfobacteraceae bacterium | reverse complement strand
TCCACTTGAAAAGGCCGGACCGCGTTCCGGTATTGACGACAACAACCACGGAAAGGAATAGACCATGCTTATCGAAATGCGGCAGGTCACCAAAACATATGCCATGGGTACGGTGACAGTGAGCGCGTTGGACCGCGTGGACCTGGATATCGATCAGGGCGAATTCATCAGCATCTGGGGACCATCGGGCTCCGGGAAAACCACCCTCCTGAACATGATCGGGGCGGTGGATGCGGCCAGCTCCGGCCAGGTGAAGGTGGCGGGAAGCGACCTCGCCCGCCTTAACGACAATCAGCGGTCCGCGCTGAGGAACCGGTTCATCGGTTTTGTTTTCCAACGCTACAACCTGATTCCCGTGCTGACGGCCCTGGAAAACGTCATGCTGCCCCTTCAGAGCCAGGGCGCATCGATGGCCGCGGCCCGCAAAAAAGCCCTTGAACATCTCGACGCGGTGGCGAGCCACCGGTCGGACCAGATGTCCGGCGGTCAGCAACAGCGGGCGGCCGTGGCCCGGGCCCTTGTCAACGACCCGGCCCTGGTGATCGCCGACGAGCCCACGGCGAACCTCGATTCGCAAACGGCCCGGCAGATCATCGATCTGATGGGCGAAATCCACCGCCGATGGAATCAATGGTTTAATCCGGGAACAAGAGAAATATGATCTGGTATTTGATGCCACGAATGCCACCGCACATATAAATCATTGGGCAATTTTAAAGGAACTGAATAAAAAAGTCATGGATCTTACTCCAAGCAGGATAGGCCATATGGTAGTTCCGACAGAGTCCGTGCCTGAAGATTTCACTGAGAATAACATCAATTTGATCAGTTGCGGAGGTCAGGCCACCATTCCTATCCTAAGCAGTATTTCACGGGAATTCGGTGGCCTTGAATATGTAGAAATAATAACCACGGCATCGAGTCCGAGTGTCGGTCGGGCAACCCGGATTAATATTGACGAATACATACACACCGCCGAGCGAGCCATCAAGAAATATACCAAGGTGCCCGTCTGTAAGGCTATTTTGAATATAAGCGTGGCTCATCCGCCGGTTCCGTTTCGAGTGGCCATGCACGTCAGTTGCAAAACTTTCGAATTGGAAAGGGTTAAAGAAGTGGTGAAGGAAGCCGAGTTCCGCGTGCAGGCATATGCCGGCGGATACCGATTACTTACCTGCGAGAAAATGGAAGAGGGACGCCTCTATATTTCAGTGGAAGTTGAAGGGCAGGGAGATTTTATTCCAAAATATTCTGGAAACCTGGATATCATCAACAGTTCGGCAATTGTAATGGCGGAAAATATCGCAAAGTCCATTCAACTTGAGTCCGTCAGGAATTAGAAATCTTCCGTTATGATCCAAAAACCAGACTCAGCTATCTGTTCTGGACTGTAATAAAACTAAACATAAAAGATCCAAAAAGTGAAAGACTTGAAGTTAAAATGGATAATCAAAAAATCACATTCTACGACGTGACCTTGCGTGATGGGAATCACGCCCTCAATCAACAATTGAATGCCCAGCAGATAGTGAACTATGCAAAGGCAGCCGACAGTGCTGGCATCGAATACGTTGAGCTAGGCCATGGCAATGGACTCGGAGCTTCCTCCTTACAGGCCGGAAAGGGCCCCTTGACCACAAATGGAATGCTGAAATTGGCCCGCCCCTGCCTAAAAAATAGTAAAATGTCCACTTTCATGCTGCCGGGCTGGGGGACAATGAAAGAGTTGGATAAAGCTATAGACAACGGATTGGATGCAGTGCGGTTCGGGGCGCATTGCACGGAAGCGAACATGACCGAACGTTATATAAAATATCTGGCCAAAAAAAGTGTTGAATCCCACGGGATACTAGTCATGAGCCATATGGCGACTCCAGAAAGACTATCGGAGGAGGCCCGGTTGATGGAGAGCTATGGAGCGGATAAAGTAGGTTTTTTTGATTCATCGGGACATTATCTTCCCGAAGACGTTACCATCAGAATAGAAGCCATTTGCGGTAGCGTGAAAATTCCGGTGATCTTCCATGCCCACAACAATCTTGGAATGGCCATCGCCAATTCCATTGCAGCGGCCAGGGCGGGGGCTAAAATGATCGATGGATGCATCAGGGGACTTGGCGGCGGGAGCGGTAACGCTCAAATAGAAGTGCTTGTGGCCGTGTTCAATCGCATGGGATACCACACCGGCATTAATCTGGACAAAATATTGGATGCCGCCGACCAGGCTAAAGATGAATTAAATTTCCATGCCCCCACCATCATTTCCGACAGCATTGTTAGCGGTATAGCCGGTGTATTCTCTGGATTTCGTCCCAAGGCAATCAAAATCGCCAAGGATTACGGCATCAACGTGAGAGAAATTCTTTATGAATTAGGCCGAAGAAAAGCTGTTGCCGGACAGGAGGACCAGATAATTGAAGTCGCCCAATGCCTGAAAAATCGTTAGCGGCCTTATTTTATAGGTCTAAAACTCCTTTTGAAGGCCCAACCGGACCAACACCATTGAGGGTCGGTGACAGGGCCCGTGCACTTCAAAAAAAGAAACATTTACTATTGGAGAAATTTTAAAAGAAAATGCAAACAAAAATCGAGGCCGCCGCCGGACAACTTCGCGAGGCAGCCAAAAGCCGCATCCCATGCTCACCGGTACGCAATCTCATCGGAGAGGCCGGTATCGAAACCGCTTATGCCGTCCAAGCCATCAATAATACCGAGCGGCGTAAGGAAGGGGCCATCATGGCCGGTAGCAAGATCGGGGCGACATCCGTCGCGATTCAAGAGCAGTTCGGCATTGCATCACCCGATTTTGGCGTACTTTGGGCCGATTGTGAAATCCCTACCGATGGCGAGATTTCCATGCAAGCCATTATGCAACCCAAAGTGGAGGGGGAAATTGCCTTTGTCCTGGGCAGAGACCTGACCTCCGAATCGATTAATTCAACGGATGTCATGTCTGCCATAGATTATACGGTCGTAGCCATCGAACTTCTTGGGAGTCGCATAGAAGGCTGGGACATTCACCTGACAGACACGATTGCGGACAATGCCTCGGCCAGCCATTGGGTTGTCGGTCGGAAGCAGGTCCAATTGAAGAATCTCGACCTGATCAATTGCAACATGGTGATGGAAAAGAACGGTGAAATCGTATCCAGGGGGGTCGGTTCGGACTGCCTGGGATCTCCCATAAACGCGGTACTTTGGTTGGCCAGGAACATGATCCGTCTTGGGAATCCCATGCGGGCCGGACAGGTTGTTTTTACCGGCGCACTTGGACAGGTGGCCGATGCAGAAGCCGGAGATAATTTTCGGGTTATCGTTGACGGGCTTGGGGAAACATCTGTTCGATTTACCCGGTAGAGCTGCGAACGGATTTCCGAATTATTCTTTGTACCACGTCCCATACAGTGTACATGGTTTGGTACTGTTCCGACGTCAACACGCCATCATTGCGGGCCATCCGCGATCAATGACAGATGGCCCTGCCATTCCTTGCCCATTTGAAACAACATTCAAAAAAACATGTGAAACAACATTTACTGAAAATTTTCCATTGACAGCGACAGGACACCTCGTTACTATCGCCATAAATTAATGGAAAGCAAAAATGAGTAAAATAGCAAATACAAGTAACTTTAGTTTCGGGCGCTTCTTTTTTAAAAGCGTCCATCCGGTATCGTGACTGAAAAATAGTTAATCGAACCCCGGGTGGATTTGCAACCACCCGGGGTTTTTCTGTTTTAGGCCTTGGGAAAACACCCAGGGCCTTTTTTATTTTACAAGGAATTTAAAAAAAAGGATTATACAGGAGGTGTGCGTGCTGGGATCAACGCAACGCTTTAGTTTTTGGCATTGCATCGTTTTCTATGCGCAAAAGTTTATCTCCCAATTCCTGAGCAAAAGCGGCAGCGCATTGATGTATTTGGTCTCACCCGAAGATACGACTGAAAAAGCAGGGGAAAGACAGTCGCAAATCGCAAAATACCACGGGATAGATATCCGTGGCATTATTAAAACGGTGTTCTGGACGGCCATTTCCATCACACTATCTTTGTTGATAGGTTGAATACCGCCCGTATGGTTTAAAAACTCATCCGTACCTAAGAAGCTGATAGATAGGAACTTGCTTTCAGTCAAGAAAGGTATCAACAAATTCAATAGTTGTTCAAGCCGAGACCGGCCCCAACATGTTGGGGCCGGTCTCGGCTTGAACAAGAGGGGATGCGACATCGTATTAGAAAATGGGTCGTGGTGTTAACAGACAGCCAAGAATTGTTATCAACGCGTCATTTTTTGAGGCAGATGACCATTAAATCCGGCATGTGATTTTAAAAGAGTTCAGAGCCAATTGTCATAGGCCGGGATTTGGCAATCCGAATCGTCATATGTTAATTCGGCAATATGAGATGAGTTATGCGGTGTCGGATCGTGTTGGAATAATAGCCATAATAGCGGACTGTTTGTTCATACCGGCAGGGGATATGGGTGACCAATATAGCCAGCCAATCCAAGGCATCAAAGGTTTTTTGTGACCTGCCGTCTCTGGAGGTATAGATCACCGAGGCCACACCGTTCACGGATTTTTCCACGGAGATATAGACCATCCGTTGCTGGGAAAAGCAGGCGCGGACGATATATTTGGCCAAAAGAGCGCCGATCTCAATCTGACTCAAATGATCCTGGCGATGCAGCGAGCGGATCACCATGGCGCTTTCGATGTCCGCGATGGTGCGTAT
>JASFER010000394.1:0-4750 GCA_050124755.1 Desulfobacteraceae bacterium | reverse complement strand
TCCCTTCTGTCACGGACAACAACCGGATAGCGCAAATTCTTGATACCGACTTTGTCTATGGGGATGTTACGGGTGTCACGCTGGTTCTGAACATCTTTCATGGTTTTCGCTTTTCAATAAAGGATCATCCTCAAGCGGGTGGCTGCCGATCGCGGGCTCAGGTCGCTAATCCATCGAGGCGCCATGTCGACATCGGGGCTATTTAAGAAGATACTCGCTTTTCACATGCCGCATTGCCCTGAAAATATTACCTTTGATTTTATGGTTGCTATGATACAATTTCCTCAGCAGCGCCTTTATTTCGGCTCTCTTGGAATTACCCGCACTGGGGCAGGGGTTTTGTTGAACCGGCCAGCGCATCTCCCGGGAAAACCGTTCCAGAATATCCTCATCAGCATAAGCCAGGGGGCGGATGATGTTCAGCTTTCCTCCGAAAAAGGGTTGCAAAGGTACCATTGTACTGATTTCCCCTCCATAACAAATATTCAAAAAGAGGGTTTCAATGACATCATCTTTGTTGTGCGCCAAGGCCAGTTTTTTGCATTGCAACGCGTCGGCAATCTCAAATAGCCTTTTGCGCCGCATGCGCGAACACAAAAAACAGGGGTTCTCCCTGTTCTGATCACTATGGGCAATCAATCCATCTTCGGTATGTTCAATATGTACATCAAAGCCCGATCGCTTTGCGTGATCGGCAATCATCGGGCCCGGTCCCCCTTGGAAACCAGGATCGATATAGATGGGGAAGAGCTTGAATTCAATTGGAGCTCGCCTGCGCAACTCCCTGAGTAACCACAACAGCGCCCAGCTGTCTTTCCCCCCTGACAGACCCAACGCGATGCGGTCACCATCTTCTATCATCGAATACTGGTTCAGGGCCTTGCCCAATTGCCGGTTGAGCAGTTTGTATGTGTAGCTGTATCTAGGCACTCAAAATCAGCAAACCTCGGCTACCCCTCTAAAAGCGGCGGCTTTTCAATCACTTTGCCGGCCGCCAGCTCGCGAAGGGCCACAACAATATCTTCGTTTTTAGGTGAACTGACTAAATACTCAGAACCCTCGCGGATTTGTCGAACTCTCGCTGCCGCCATATGAACCAACTTAAAACGGTTATCCACACGTTTCAAACAATCTTCAATGGTAATTCGAGCCACTTTAACCTCCAACCAGCCTATAGTATTTCCACCAGTTCATACACCCGCCGGCCCCCAGGGGCCTGCAGCGTAATCTCATCCCCGGGCTTGCGCCCCACGATGGCCTTGCCCAGTGGTGATTCAATGGATATCAAGCCCTTATCGATATCCGACTCTTCGGGTCCCACCAGCATATACTCAACATCCTCACCTGTCTCAACATTCTCCAGCAAGACACGGCTTGCAAAAACCGCACGATCTTTGGGCAAGGCTTCCGGGTCAATCACATCGGCACTGTTGAGTTTATAGCTGAGTTCGTTGACACGTGCTTCGATAAAGCCTTGACGCTCCTTGGCGGCGTCATACTCTGCGTTTTCAGACAAATCGCCATGCGCACGCGCCTCTTCAATGGCTTGAATCACCGCTGGCCGTTCAACCGTTTTCAAATGCCTTAGTTCGGCATTTAATTTGTCATATCCGTTACG
This sequence comes from Desulfobacteraceae bacterium, assembly GCA_050124755.1. Classification (GTDB taxonomy): domain Bacteria; phylum Desulfobacterota; class Desulfobacteria; order Desulfobacterales; family Desulfosarcinaceae; genus JARRKU01. Next base: position 3,132 of record JASFER010000394.1, on the reverse strand, counting down.
GGTAATAGGGACCCTTTCCAAACCGCTTTCTCCTTTTACTGAATCTTAATTCTTATTTGTTTTAATATATGTTTCTGAATTTACGAAAAAAAATATCCTTTTGGCGATAAGCCAACGGCAACATCCAGTTTATATCATAAGGTATTATAACGGGCTTGGCTTCTGGTCTTCCTCCTGCGATCCGTCTTCAGCCTGCCGACGTGCAATGCGTTGGTGCCTTAACGTCACAATCGGTCCCGAGGATACATATATGACTCCGAACAAAAAAAGCGCTATCGGGGGTTGGGCCGCTACAAAAATCAATACCAGGATGGCAGCCACCAATACATTAAAGTTCTTGTTTCGAAACAGGTCCGCATTTTTAAAGCTGGGGTATTTAACCGTGCTCACCATCAGGAAAGAAAGCATATAGATCATGATTAAAAAAATCATTGGGTAGGCTTGTGGTAACATACCGATCTTATGACAAAAAAGAACTGTTACAGCATTCATTCCGGCACCGGCCGGTATGGGTAGCCCGACGAAGTGGCTGCTGCCGACGGTTCCGACCTGGGTATTAAAACGCGCCAAACGCAATGCACCGCAAACCACAAACAGAAAACCGGCCAACCATCCAATGCGGCCCAAGGGCTGAAGCGCCCACAAATACATTAACAAACCGGGGGCCACCCCAAAAGAGACCAAATCAGCCAGACTGTCAAATTCTACGCCGAATTTGCTGGTACTATGGGTGGCGCGGGCAATCTTACCGTCTAAGTTATCAAAAATGCCCGCCACGATGATGGCATAGGCAGCGGCCACAAATTTGCCGTCTATGGCGGCCACCACGGCGTAGAAACCGCAAAACAAGTTCAATGCGGTAAACAAATTCGGTAATAAATAGATGCTGCGACGAAAACGATCTTTATTGAAACTGCGGCGTCTGGTCTTCATCACCACCCCCTGGTTAGGACGCAAGCAAGAAATAATTCCACCACCTTGCTTGTATTTGCGCCCCTATCTGCCAAAATTCGATTGTTGAGCTACAGTGTACATGCACTCCGGTAATCGATCAAGGGCATCAAACGTTGTAAACTTTTTAGAAATATCTATTATTAATGGTGGTGTCAATAAAAAGCCCCTTCTTCAGGCATAAAACACTGCATCTGCGTTCTTAGCATCCTATCGCTGAAGCTCCGCATCGGATTTTCGAAGGTACACCGGTGTGAGGGTTTGCGGCGGTTCAATTTTCCCGTTTTGGAGTCGGTCCCATGCCAAACGGGCCATTACCGCCGGCCGTATCCCATTTGTCTCATCATTGGCCCACTGTGCCGGATGCTTCAACTGAGAGTTGATTTTTGATCGATAAAGCGGAACGGCGTTCCCGATAAAAAAGCAGTCGGCATCGATCCTGTCGGCAAGCTCTGATGCAGGTCCGACCTGTTCAGCCGTAATGGATGATACCTGCAGGCCTTTGCGCTCATATAGTGACCAATACACTTCATTGCGGCGTGCATCCATCACGGGACAGACGAGCGGTGATTGTCCTGATGCCTGATGGGCCAGGACTTCCAGACTTGAGACCCCCACAACGGGTTTTCCCGTGGCCATCGCTAAACCTTTTACGGTACTGATACCGATACGCAAACCGGTAAAACTACCGGGGCCGCGGGTGACTGCATAAGCATCAACGGCCGTTGCATTCATATTGTTTATGCACAGGATAGCATCGATTGCCGCCATTATGGATTTTGTATGGGTTTCACCCCGGTTCAGAATCAATTCGGACAGAACCCGGCCGTCAGCGACCAAGGCGACTCCGCAGATTTCAGTGGCCGTATCCACGGCAAGCATACAGGACGGCATCATTTACTTCTTTATGGTGGATTTTGACCGTCGTGTCCGTTTGGTAGATCCAGCCGGCTTCTTCTTGGTTTTCAATAGCGCAATATCCAGGACTTCATCCATATTGTGTGCAGCGATGAATTTGAGTTTTCTTTTTATAGCGGCCGGTATCTCTACCAGTTCCTTTTTATTTTTGGCTGGAATGATGACGGTTTTGATGCCGGCCCGCATTGCACCCAGGGCTTTTTCCTTAAGGCCGCCAATGGGCAGCACGCGGCCGCGCAACGTAATTTCTCCGGTCATGGCGACATCTTTGTGGACCGGATTTTGGGTAATGGCCGAAATAAGCGCCGTGGCCATGGCTATGCCGGCCGAAGGCCCGTCTTTGGGTATGGCGCCTGCCGGTACATGAATGTGAATGTCCAGGTTTTCCAGAATATCCGTCTCCGTCCCGATGCTATCCAGGTAAGCCCGCACATAGCTTAAGGCGGCGCGTGCCGACTCTTGCATCACGTCACCAATTTGACCGGTGATGATCAGTTCACCTTTTCCCCGAATCAGTCCTGCTTCGACATAGAGCACTTCGCCGCCGGCTTGTGTCCAGGCCAAACCGGTGGAGAGCCCGACCTGGCTGGGCTCTTGGTCAAGCTCCGGATAATACTTGGGTACGCCCAAATATTTTTGCAGGCTGGCACGCGTAATGGTAAACGGCCCCTTTTCGCCCTCGGCGATTTTGCGGGCTGCTTTTCTGCAAAGGGAGGCAATCTCCCTTTCAAAATTTCTCAAACCGGCTTCCGAAGTATACTCGTTTATGATTCGCCGCAAGGCGTTTTGCCCTATTGAGAACTGGCGCGGCTTTAATCCGTTCTCTTTAACCTGGCGGGGTACCAGGTGTTTTTCAGCGATAGTGACTTTCTCATCCTCGGTATAACCGGAGAGATGGATCACTTCCATGCGGTCCAGCAGAGCCGATGGAATGGAGTCGGTGACATTGGCGGTCAGGATGAACATGACCTTTGATAAGTCAAAGGAAAGATTGAGATAGTGGTCTGAAAAAGCTCCGTTTTGTTCGGGATCTAGAGCCTCCAAAAGGGCCGAGGAAGGATCTCCCCGGAAATCAGCGCCGAGTTTATCGATCTCGTCCATCATAAACACCGGATTATTGGACCCGCATGTTTTGAGGCCCTGTATGATGCGACCGGGCATGGCTCCGATATAAGTGCGTCGATGGCCGCGAATCTCGGCTTCATCCCGAATGCCCCCAAGGGAGATTCGGATGAATTTTCGCCGCATGGCTTTGGCGATGGC
>JASFER010000393.1:0-4765 GCA_050124755.1 Desulfobacteraceae bacterium | reverse complement strand
TTCATGGTATCCTCCCGTTGTGTGTGATGCCAATTTGAAAGCAAGTGCCGCGTTATTATTAAACAAAAAAGCCTGCTCGCACAGGCTATCGCACGAAATTGGTCTGCGTGTTCTGACTAAGCGTATTGAACTATAAGATTATCTTGGATGTCATGATTCCAACTCAGGATACCAAATGTTTGAAGGGGATGCAAATGCAGTTCGGGATAACGCTTTAAAATATAAATAACACATTGATAATAATACCGTTTATGCATTCTATGCAAACCGTTCTTTGGGGGGATTGAAATATCCAGAACGCAGATGGGGAAATCTTTGCCGGATGTGACCCAAAAGGGCGTTTACACCCACCGGGTCACTGTGATGGGCGATGCGGTTCATCATCTCAAGATAGCGCAGGGGATCAAAGTTGAGATTGCGCCATTGGATCATGTTTATGGGATGATGGTGGATAAAATCGATCAGCGCATCTCGCTCTTCGATGGTGTCGGTGAAACCGGGGCAGTTGAGATAATTGATAGCCATATGGGCTTTGTGCTTCAGCCCGAGATCGATACCGGCGACCACATCGCGCCAGCGGTAGCCTTTGGGTCGAAAATAGGCCGTATAGCAATTTTCGCGTACACTGTTCATGCTGATCCGCAGACTGTTTAATCCGGCTTTCAGCAGCAGCTCAATTTTATCCGGCAGACTTCCGTTGGTATTCATGTTGATGGTTCCCTCATCGGTGACGGTGCGTATTTTGCGAATGGCCTGCACAATGGTGTCCGCCGCCATCAAAGGATCGCCTTCACAACCTTGACCGAAGCTGACCACGGCGTGTTTGACGCGATGGATGTGGGCCAAAGCGACCTCGGCGATTTCATCAGGAGTGGGGGTGAAGGTGATGCGCTCCTGGCTGCATGAGATTTCATCATTGGATTGGCGTGAGATGCATCCAAGGCAGCGTGCATTGCAGGTGGTTGCGGTGGGCAAAGGGGCTTCAAAGCGGCCTAAAAAAAAATTTTTCCCCGCCGGGCACCCGTAAGTGAGTGCGCACTTTTCCAAATGGGCCCGCAACCGGTTGCCCGGAAGCGTTTTTCTGAGCCGGTGAATGCCGGCCCTGATCTTATCGGGGGGCATGCGCCGCAAATCCTGCCGCGGTTCCCTATCCACTTGAATGGCGGCGGAACGGAATTTGCCCCGGTGCCATCCCACGGCGCCGTATGAAAACAGCGGCAGGCAGGCGGCTTGCGCGCGTTCCTGCCAGGCGCAGGTGTGGGTGATCACGTAACCCGGTGAGTTAAAAGCCGCCACTGGAAAGATGGCCTCTCCCGAAGTGTAGGGATTTTCAGCCATGGGAACCACCGCACCGGCCTGGATATCATAAACCAGGGGGATGCGATCCGGTAGGTACATCAGTTCGCTGCCGTATGGGAGATTGCCGGTGGTATCTACACCCAGGCAGGTTTTTAGCGGGCCGTCGCTCCCCACGGCGGCAAATCCGGCCAGGTCAAATATTTCTCCTCGGGCATTGGCCACCACGGCGGTGATCCATTTCGCCCCGCTTTGACGGTTTCTCTTTTGATGCTTCACGATCACCCCTATCGCTGTTGGGTGCACCACAATGACAGGACATGGTTTGAGTTGCAACTCAGAAAATAAAATCGGCAGGATACCTTCGCCTGAAGCTTAACACCTAAACCTTTTTTCGATAAAGCGGCGCCAACCGGTGGGGGTTTACACCCGCGATACATCCGATGGCAATCAGATAGTTAATGAGGGTGGTGCGCCAGACGCCCAGATGGCGCCACCGACGTCCGGATGTGACGGCCGCACCCGGCGCCAAAGCCACACGGCCCAGCCGGCCCAGCCGCCGCACCAGATAAAGGTCTTCTGCGATGGGGACCGATGGAAACCCCCCGACCTTCTCAAAAGTTGTTTTGGGCAAAAACAGGGCTTGATCGCCATAAGGCATCTGAAAAAGCCGGGAACGAATCTCTACGGTTTTTTCGATCAGACGCATCCCCCAATGATCATAGTCGGTCTTGAATCGAAACGCCCCGGCCACTACCCGGTGATCCATGAGCGTGTTGAACACTTGATGGTCAAAATCGGGCGGCAGAGAAGTATCGGCGTGCAGGAACAGCAAGGTTTTTCCGCGCGCTTCTGCGGCACCCGCATTCTGCTGGCGAGCTCTTCCCCTCAGTCCGGTGATGACGGTTGCGCCGCATTCCCGGGCAATATCGACGGTCCGGTCTTCACTGCCGCCATCGACGACCAGCACCTCCCATCGGGAGGTTTGGATTTGTCGGATTGTGGAAACAATGGCGCGCTCTTCGTTAAAAGCGGGGATGACCACCGACAAATAGGGTCTGCGCCACTGCTCCGACGGCAGTCCATCGATCAAATCGGCTTCTGTATCCATATCATTGAGGGTGTCGATCTGCGTTGCCGAGAGGCCGAGCTTTCGGGCCGCTGCCAAGGTTTGCCGTAGAACGGCCGGGCTTCCCCATCGAATATGCCGGAAGAGATCGGCTTTTTGATTTAAACCCACCAACCAGTAGCCGCCGTCCTTGCTGGGGCCCAGCACCAGATCATGCCGGGTCAGCGCGTGGAATGCAGCCTCTAGGTGCTCCGGGGTCATTTGGGGAATATCGGTTCCCACCAATATCACTTGCCGGAATCCGCGATCAAAGGACTCAAAAAGCGCTGTGCGCATGCGCTCGCCAAGGTGGCCGCCTTTCTGTTCCATCAGGGCAACCGGTTGCGGGCCCAGCCAACGTCGAACCATGACGCGGGAAGCCCCGGTATAGCAAAAGGCAACGTCGGTGTTGCCCAGTGTGGGCGCTGTTACCGTGGAAAGACTTTTAAGCGTAAGGGTGCGCTGCAATTCGGCGGCCCCCAAAGCTCCCAGAATGGGTATTAATCGCGTTTTAGTTTTTCCGGGGACAGGATAGCGGCCGAACAAAATCAAGCGGCGATGGGATGAAATGTTGGCTTCCATGGATGATTGCGCTCCGGTGAACATGCTACATAAACACATAGTTTAAAGTTAAGGATCGGAACCGTTATAAGGAAAAGGCGATAAGCCTCAGCCTTTAGGTACCAACGCTATTGTATGCTTTTCTCTTCAGCTTTTAAAGCTGTTTAAAATCGATAGAATACATCAACTTAAAACTTTAGGCTTTAAACTTTAAACTCGTCAATCTAATGATGCGCTTTAGAATAAAGCTTAAAGCGGTTCTTCCTTAATTTGGATGATAGATACAATATTAATTATTACTTGACGAGTACATCCTTTTTGTCTATCCATCGTTTATATCGAACATGCGCAGTATCATCCTGCGCATCGACGTGAGTTATGTAATAGGCCCAGCCACCCAGACTCGCTCCGGGTGGCTTTTCTTTTTGGGATTTGAAAGCAGGAGCAAAGACCATGACGGCGACTTTGCTGGTCATCGATAACTATGATTCCTTCACATTCAATCTGGTGCAGATGTTTCGCCGGTACCCCTTGAAGGTGAAGGTTTTTCGGAGCGATGCCATCGGGTTGAACCAAGTGGCATCCATGTGCCCTGACTATATTTTGATCAGCCCGGGCCCGAAGGACCCTCAGCATGCCGGCAGCTCCATGGAGTTGATTGATGCATGGCACTCGAGGGTGCCCATATTAGGCGTTTGCCTGGGAATGCAGTGCATCAATGAGGTGTTTGGCGGCCAAACCGTGCGGTCACCCCGGCCGCTGCACGGCAGAACCAGCGCCGTATATCATGATAACCGCGGACTGTTTCAGGGACTGCCGTCGCCGTTTCAGGCGGCCCGATACCACTCCCTGGCCGTCAAGCCCGATCCGGTGGCGCTGAAGGGGGCTTTGACCATTACCGCCCGCACCAAAGACCAGATCATCATGGGCCTTTCCCACCGCAACCATCCCCTGCACGGCGTTCAATTTCATCCGGAGAGTTTTTTAACCCGTCATGGTTTTGCGTTGGTGGAGAATTTCCTTAAACTGGGCCCTTTGGAAGTGGTTTATGGACAACAACGCCTTGGATAAGTTTTTGGCTCCGGTGGGGCATCTGTCCGGAGTACATGTCGAAAAATTAGAGGGACAAACCGACTTCCTGGATTTGGCGGCCCGCTTCGCCCACCTGCCGGGGACGGTGGTTTTGCTCAGCGGGGGGAATTTGGACTGCGCCCGCTACCATCTATTGGGTGCTTTTCCCTGGCTCACCATTTCGGGTCGCAACCATCAAAGCCGTTTTACCGTAGACGGACAAACCCAAGCGGTCAATGTGCGTCCATTCGATGCCCTGAGAGCCGTCTTGGATCGATTCCGCCTGCCCGCCGGCCGTTGGCCCTTGCCCCTGGCCGCCGGATTGATGGGCTATTTGGCCTATGACCTGAAAGATGGTTTGGAAAAGCTGCCCAAGACCAGTGTAGACGATTTACATCTGCCCCATATGCTGCTCTACGCCCCTTCCCTGCTGGTGGTGCACGACAAAAAGGACAACGTCTCCCGGCTGATGATACCCTGCCGCACTTCCGGCACAACCGGCACCGATGAATGGGTCCGCCGCTTTCATGAGATGGTGGCCGCACCGGCACCGTCGTTAGCTGCTTACCGTTCGGATGCCGATGCGCTGCAATCCAATTTCAGCCAGGAAGAATACCAGCAAGCGGTTCAGCGCGTCATCGACTACATCGCCGCCGGCGATGTCTATCAAGTGAATCTTTCGCAACGCTTCCGGGTGCCGTTCCATGGAGACGGATTCCAACTGTTTCG
>JASFER010000392.1:0-4796 GCA_050124755.1 Desulfobacteraceae bacterium | reverse complement strand
TTCTGGAGCCTTATTTGGGACAAGTCGTTACGAATGGCTATCCCTTCCAGTTCGGCGGATTCTGCAAGGCCCCCTTTGATGTGCTCAGCGACTCGTTCAGAGGCACCTCGGGTGTGATGATGGATCTCTTCCGCCATCCCGACAAAGTGATCAAAGCCCAGGAGATGCTGGTTCCCCACATGGTGAATCTGGGCACCAACGGCGCCATGACCAATCGCAACCCCTTTGTTTTCATTCCGCTGCACAAGGGCGCCGACGGTTTCATGTCCAATGACCAGTTCGCCAAGTTTTATTGGCCGTCCCTCAGGGCCGTCATGCTTGGTCTCATCGACAACGGCTGTGTACCCATGCCCTTTGTGGAAGGCGGTTACAACCAGCGCCTTGAATTCCTGACCGATCTGCCGGTGGGCAAGAGCCTGTTCATCTTTGACCGCACGGACATGGTCCGCGCCAGGGAAATTCTGGGCGGAAAATCCTGTATCGGCGGCGGTTTCCCTGTTTCGCTGATCCTGACCGGAACGCCGGAACAAGTTGAAGCGGAAACCAAAAAGCTGCTGGATGCTGCTAAAGGTAACGGCGGCTATATTCTCAGCATCGGCTGCGCCATGGACGATGCCAGATCGGACACCCTGGATGCATTCATCCGCGCCGGCAAAAAATACGGCAAGTACTAGAAGCTATCTCAAAAAAATGGAAGCAATGATCCTATTTCTCATACGACCATTTTCCTGGAAAGCGTTGCAGCGCTTTCACTGGGTGAAGAGAAATTTTTCTCAATGCCGAATTTTCGTATCTTGGCGTATAACGTGCTCGGTTTCAAATCCAGTAATTCCGCCGCTCCGCCTTTTCCACTGACCCGACCATTGCTTTTTGTCAATGCGGCCAGTATGTGTTTGCGTTCCATTTCCCGGTAGGAAAGAAAATTTTCCTCTGGCACCCCTGCCCCTATGTTTTCGTTCAATTCCGGCAAAATGATATGCGGACCTTCGGACAATATTACCGCGCGCTCAATAATATGTTTCAACTCCCGCACATTGCCCGGCCACGTATAATTGGTCAAGACTTGGATGTCCTTGCGAGTGAATCCTTTAATGCGCCGACCCATCTTTTGGTTGAATCTTTGGAGGAAATGATCAGCCAGAACCAAAATATCTTCTTTTCTTTCCCTTAGCGGTGGAATATGTATTGGAAAGACATTTAGACGGTAGTATAAATCCGCCCGGAATAAGTTCCTTTTAATTCGCTCCTTCAAATCTGCATTGGTCGCTGCAATGAGCCGGAAATCCGACTGAATCGTTTTGGAGCCGCCGACCCGCTCAAATTCTTTCTCCTGGATGGCTCTTAAAATTTTTGCCTGAATTTCAAGCGAGATGGCATCAATATCGTCCAGGAAAAGTGTCCCGCCATCCGCAAGTTCGAACCGGCCGCGTCGCTGATGGGAGGCTCCCGTAAAAGCACCTTTTTCGTGGCCGAAAAGCTCACTGGCGATTATTTCAGCGTTCAGTGAGGCTGTGTTAATCGGTATAAAGGGGCCGTTCCGCCGGTCGCTCTGGCGATGTATCGCCCGGGCCACCAGTTCCTTGCCGGCGCCCGTCTCGCCGGTAATAAGAACCGTAGAATCTGTTTCGGCGACCTTTTCAACTTTCGACAAAACCGCCCGAATGGTTTTTGAGTCGCCCACAATTTGTCGACTTTGCGGCTGGCAGTCCAGTTCCATGCGGTAGAACCGGGTTTCATTCTCCAACCGATCCTTCAATATTTCGATCTCCTCGTAAGCGTTTGCATTATCAATAGCAACAGCCATTTGACTGATGACCAGTTTCAACAGCGAGATAATGTTTTGCGGAGGAGAGAGTCCCATAAGTGTATTGTCAAGGTAGATGACGCCGAAAAGGCGGTTTCTGAGCGTTACCGGATAACACAATCGCCACCCGCAGTTTGGCTTGGTTTTTTCTGTGGGAATCATTTCCTTGCCTGATTCCAGGACTTGCAAAACCATTGCCCAGCTCTGTTTGAATTGACGGGATTCGATAATGGCCTCATCTAAATTCCGGCTGGCAATCAGCACAGGGCGGTCTTCGGATGACTTGAGAAATACGCCCCCTCTGCCGGCACCCGTCAATCGCATCAGAAGATTAATAATGCGTGTGAGCAAACGATCCCGGTCCCGAACCGTTCCGATGACGTCGCCGACCTCTAAGAGCGTGGCGATGGCCGCCTCCTCACTGGCTTCATATTCCAGGTACGGCCTCAGCTCGTCGGGAAATAATTCAGGGTTGACAGAAGATAAAACCTCCCAGGCGCTTTTAAGAAGGGAGCGTGCTTCAATGCTGTCTGTTTGCTCCCTGATTTTCAAACGGGCAAGCAAAAGTTGGGTGTGGGCCAGTTCTATCTTTGCACCCGCACGGATCAATAACCTTGTGCTCTCATTCAGATCATCAACGATTTGAGTTATCAAGCCATTCCTTTTCAGGCTGCGCTGGGCCCGGTAGCGTAGGCCCACCCCCTGCATGTAAACATCCGGCCAGTCGCACAACCTTCGAATCTCGGAGTCGTAATTCATCTCCGGGTGAACCATGCCGGCATCTTCCAGCGCATCCATGTAGTCAAAATTATATGGGCCGCGATGATGGTGCCAGCCGACCTCTTTTGATTTTTCAAAGGCTTTTTTCTGGAATCTGAAGCAGCCCTTCAGATCTCCCTTTACACTTAAAATGTAAGCCCGAGTGGCATATGCCGCCCATAAAATGTAGTTGCCGAGGGTTTCCTCGGGAAATTTAAAAATGTTGTCCAGATAGATTTCAGCTTCGCTGACACGACGCGCATCGAGCAAAATCAGGACGGACATCAAATCCGCATAAATTTTGACCTGGACCAGCTTCAAACCTTCAGCCCGGTTGCGAACAGCCTCGATTAAACCAACGCCCCGGGCGGTTTGCCCGCAAATACCGTAACACCAGCCCAGTGTTGCGGTTGCACGCAGCGTTGCCTGGTCGGCAGGGAAATTCTCCGCATCTCCAATAACTTCCTCGTAACGCGCTACGGCATCTGCAACCAATCCTTGCCAGAATAGAAAATCCGAAGTAAATAGCGCCGCCTGTTTCAGCAAATCGTCTCGATTGAGTTCTTTCGCAATGTCCCAGGCTTCCTCATAGAGGGTTGATGCTTTTTTGTAATCACCTTCGGTTTTAAAAACCTGGGCAAGCCTCAGGCTGATCAGGCATACCTTTTCAGCGTTCTTTACAGATCGTGCACGGTCTCCGGCCTGCTGCAGCAGATCGCGTTGGTGTCGCAGCGGCATTAGATGGCCATGCGATGAGATCAGCCCTAAAGCGGCATCGATGAAGAAAAGGTGCTGTTCGTTTCTGTCCGATAGTGTTTCCGCGTTTGCCAAAATGAGCTGAAAATAGGAGGTGGCCGCCTCCATGGCTCCGATTTCCAGGCAGTATTCCGCCGCCTTTTGGATTTCAGCCAGATCCGAGGAGCGCACATAGCCGGCAGTTGCCATAATGTTGGTCATCACAAGGCATTTGTTGCTGATGGCAATATCCGACGCCTTGACGATTCGAATCAATATCTCAGCGGTTTCAACGATTTGATTGCGCGTATAAGCACTAAGGAGTGGTTTCACGTCTTTGGGAGCCCTCAATTGATAATGGCCGGGGCCTTCAGGCGCAACGCATATAATGCCATTCTCAACAAAAGACCCCATTGCCTGAAGCGCGCGTACAGGTGAAATGGTTCCCAATCCGACCAGATGATCAAGGGTGACCGGCGGCGGTAAAAGGATTGCCGCAAGCAGAAGGGATCTTTCGAGAGGTGGTTTTTGTTTTATTATTTCGACGTCGTTTCTCATCATTTCGCTCCATATGATAAAACTTGGCACGACTACAATTTACAAAATAATATAAATTTACAAAATATTGCAATTAAAAAACGTCATATATTGCCACGATTTTTAAATAACTTATTAATAACAGCATGTTATGTATTTATGCAGTTGGTATGATCGTTGCACATTGCATATACGAACTATCTTTCTTTTTTCATAACATCAGGAGGACGACATGCAACGACGGTTCATTTACACTTTACTGATCATTGTATTAGCGGTGGCATCGGCCGGGGCAGCCTGGTCGGCGGATAAAACCTATAAAATAGGCGCTCTTTTGGCTGTTACGGGGCCGGCGTCCTTTTTGGGAGAGCCGGAGAAAAACACCGCCGAAATGGTAGTGGACCTCATCAATCAGGAGGGCGGTATTAATGGTCACCGCCTTGAGCTGGTGGTTTACGACACGGAAGCCAATGAAAGCAAGTCCGTTGTTTCAGCCAAGAAACTGATTTCCCGGGATAATGTCCTCGCCATAATCGGCCCATCCACCAGCGGCACATCCATGGCCGTCATACCCATTGTGACCAAAGAAAAAGTACCCATGATCGCCTTTGGTGCGAGTATGAAAATTGGTGCGCCGGTGCAGGAGCGCAAGTGGATATACAAAGTGGTGCCCGGCGATGATCTGGCCGTAGGCCTCATGTATGAACAAATGAAAAAGAAGGGCATCGACAAAATAGCGATTTTAACGGTTTCCAACGGCTACGGTATCAGCGGGCGGGAGCAGATGAAGAAATTGGCGCCTGAATATGGGATTGACATCGTTTTTGATGACACTTACGGGCCAAAGGAGTCGGATCTGAGCGCTCTGCTGACCAAAATTCGCACCACACCGGCGCAAGCCATCATCAATTGGTCCATCGGACCGCCTCAAATTGTGGTTACCCGCAACTGGAAACAGTTG
>JASFER010000391.1:0-4858 GCA_050124755.1 Desulfobacteraceae bacterium | reverse complement strand
CGGAACACGCTGCCCCACAACGTTTATCAATCAGTCCAGTAAAAAGATGGCACCCTGGGTGGCGTCGACCCGGACCAACTGGCCGGTTTTGATTTTGGCCGTTCCCTCGAAGCAGTTGACGATGGTCGGCACACCGTATTCCCGGCCGACAATGGCCGTGTGGCTGAGGGTCCCCCCCCGGTCGGCCACCACGGCTTTAACGATGCCGAATACCGGTGTCCAGGCCGGGTTGGTGCCGGGGCAGACCAGGATTTCCCCGGGTTGCACCTGCTCCAGCTCGTCATAGGTCATAATCACCCGCGCCGGTCCTTCGGCCGATCCCGGTGCGCCGCAGACACCGTAAATGTCGGCCTTCAGCTCCTCTTTGATGGTAGGCATCTCGCCGACCACCAGCTTCATGATGATGACGTCTTCGGATGGGACCAGGTCCATTCCGACGGCTTGATCGAAGGATTCCCGCTCCGTGTAGGCGGGGGGGGTTTCTTCAAACTTTTGTTTCTCCCATTGGGCACGGCGCCGGTTGGCAATATACTGGAGTTTGTGAAATTCCGGGGCCAACATCACCTGCTCAATTTCGTCCGGATTGAGAAACAGCGTGTCGTCGGGCCGGTCAATGGTCCCGGCGGCCACCAGCCGTTTTCCGATGCCGAGCATGCCCCGGCGGAGCAGGGCGTGCAGGTAAAGCTCGCAATACAGATCGTGTTCCTCGCTGAACATGCTCGCTTTGCCGCCAAGGTTGACAAGGGCCTTGAACCATTCCCTTTCCTCGTCCGGCACCTTGGTCAGCAAAGACGCGATGGCCGTTTCCCTTTTTTCAACCAGCTTGGATCTGTGGGCGTCGAGATCAAACTCCACCCCTTTGCTGACAAACCGCTGAATAACCGCGATGGCGGCCGAGGGTTCCTCGAGCCAGTAGGGCTCGTTCAGATCCATCATCCGGACCATCCGCCAGCCTTCTTTTTGCAAAAACGCATTAAACCGTTCAATCCAGTTTTTACCGGCATCGCTTTTTTCCAGCGCCGACATGACGCCATCGACGGGGTTATCGTTGAAAACATCGGCCAGGCCGGAATGGATGGCGGCCTTTGCAAATTCGGCCATCTGTTGGTCGACTTGAAAGGCTTTGTTGTCATAGCCCGTGATCAAATCCTGGAATTCAGGGCTTTCGGCGGTCAATCCGAAAGGCGCCACCATTTGTTCCAGCAGGGCATAGGCGTTGCAGGAAACGTACATGCCGAGAAAATGAATTTCCCACATTCTGCGGTTGGCGGCGATCATATCCCACAAATGATGGAGCAGATCGATATTGGTCGCTTGGTCCAGATCCAGGGATTTCAACTTCTCGTAAATGTCCAGCAATTCGTTTTTTTGACCTTCCCATTTTCCATCGAAGTCTTCGATCCATGGAATCATGGCTTCCTGGAATCGGGCGGTCCGCTGTGCGATCTCCGCTTCATCCCGGACAATGTGCATGGCCACATAGGTGGCGCCGTCCTTGATTTTCTGCGCCCATCCTTTGCTTTTGGGAATACTCAGCATTTCGCAGGCGTATTGGGACCCCATGGGGTTGGCCCTGCCGTACAACCAGCTGAACATCGGGGTCAAACGGGGTACGCTGTGAACACCGTCATGGAAATACGAATGCATCTCGGGAACATCGATTTCCTCGTTGAAATCAAACCCCGGAACAGCATCCCACAGTTTCACACTGCCTTGCTCATTGACTTCCATTTTTCACCCCCATTTCTTGAAGCGTTCGTGTTTGCCGGACTTCCGGGTTAAAAAAGATCCTCCCGGATCACCTGGTAACAATTATAGGACGATCCACGGCCGGTGCCCACACCGTTGTGGCAGGCCGAGCCGCAGAGATAGTAGTTTTTAATCGGCGTTCGATAGTTGGAAAGCTCCGGCGTCGGACGGAAACGGTCCAGCTGGGAAGCGATCATGTCGCCGCAGGAGATGGAGCCCTGATGCATGTTGGGATAGTAGCGCTCGATGTCATACGGCGTGATCAGGTGGGTGGCGATCACATTATCCCGGGTCATGTTCGGGGCGTAGATCTGCCACTCGCGGATGATGGCGTCTTCGAATTCCTTGCGCAGTTCCTGCCAGCGGGCGGATGAAAAGAAACGCGTCGGTGCGGAAAACTCTTCAACCCCGATGATGTGCTTGCCGTCCGGCGCCCGCGAGGCGTCCCAGATGCTGTCCGGTCCCGTGTACATGTAGCAACGGTTGGCGATCCCCTTGACGTAGATTTCGGATAGATACTGGTTGGCGACGTATTCGGCATTCAACGGTCCCATGTAGAGCCGGGGCTGGGGTCCCAGGTCCGGATTGAACGAGACCGCTTTGTACTGCGGCAGCTCGTGCATGGCCACCGAGGCCCAGATGACGGTATGCCGGTCATAGCGAATGTTGCGGACCCGTTTGACGGTTTTGGCATCGAGATGATCTTCGCCGACCAACTCAATGGACTGCAGGGCGCTCAGGTTGCTGGCGACCAGTTTTTTGGCGCTGAACTCACTGCCGTCCGCCAGGCGGATTCCCACGGCCTTGCCGTTTTCGATCAACAACCGGGTCACCTTGCTGTGGACGAAATACTCACCGCCCATTTCGGTAAACGCCTTCATCAGGGCATTGGTGATGCTCTGGGTGCCGCCCTTGGCAATGGCCGCCGGCTCCCATGAGAGCACCAATCCGATGGAGTGGATCAGTCCGTGCAGGCCGATCACATCGTGGGGCGCGCCGCCGAAAGAGGTCATGGCGGCCCGGATAAACAGTGTGCGCAGTTCCTCGCTTTCGAACAGGTCGTAGGCCAACTGGGTGGTGGTCATGTACTGGTAGACCGGGTCGATGCCGTCCTTGGGATCGTCCAGCAGTTTTTCCAGCTCGTTTTTCTGCCCATAGGGCACCGGCGGCGTCATGCGGTATTTGCCGATGGCGGTTTTCCATTTGGCCAGGTACCGTCGAAACAGTTCCTCCGCGGTGTCGGCGTCTTTTTTTGAGAAGCGCGCGATCTCATTGAGCGACTTTTGCAGGTTCTCATGGGACATTTCGGTGCGGCCGGTTTGTTCATCCACAACCTTGAGCGCCGTATAGCCCACCAGGCACGTGTCGTTATCGAAGACCATGGCCTCGCTGCCTTCCGGAAAAATATATTCCAGCCCTTTTTCCTTCAGGTTGAACTCTTCGTAGGCCGGATGGCTGTAAAAGCGTGTCCAGCTGGCGCCCACGTTGCGGTTAAATTCGGGTACCGGGCCGGGGGCCGTGGTCATGGTTCCGCCGATTCTACTTTTTATTTCGAAAATGGCGGTGTTCATTCCCGCTTTTTGCAGATAGCAGGCCAGTACCATTCCGTGCTGTCCGCCTCCGACGACAATGGCATCATAGGTTGAATCAGGCATTCATTCCTCCTTTATTGGAACCGGAAGCCATCATGGCATCCAGGCTGTTGACCAGACATTTTGCTGTTTCCATATCTTCCAGGTTGGCATCGACTTCTTCGATTTCCACCGGCCGGGCCAGTTGCGCTTTAAGCATGTCGATAAAGCGGCGATCCTCTTCCGGGTCGTACAGAACGCTCCCCGGCTTGTCGATGGAAGACCACCCTTGCAGGGGCACCACCAGCTTGACGGGCCCTTTGGCCTTGTTGAGCTTTTCGGCATAGAGCCTGGCGCAGGTTTCAAGCTCGTCTTTGGGAAACCGGGCCATGGCCCGCATGGCGTCCATCCTGAACACCCGGCCGGTGGCTTCATATTTCTCCCGGTTGACCCGCGTCGGCCCCGCGCCGGTGATGTTCAGACAACAGGGCGCCCATACTTGCGGGATGCCCCTTTCACAGGCGGCGTCCAGGCGCGTCATGTCCGCGGCCCGGTTGCCCTTGGATTGCGCCTCGATTAGCCCCGCAGGCACGATTTCCACCACGCCGTCGAAGAATCCCTGGGCGATCAGCCTGTCCATGGCCAGGTCGCTGATGCCCTGGGCATGGAACGGAAAAACGTGATAGCCCTTTTCTTCCAGCAGGCATTCGACGTTCTTGGCGCACTGGTCGGAAAATCCGAGCTGCGTCACCGCGATGGACGGCTGCGGAAGCGTTAACTCCCGATGGTCGCAGGCCGCCTCCGCCATCCCGCAGATCGCCCCGGCCACATGGGAAAGGGCATTTCGAATCAGATCGTTGGTGCCGGCGATCTCCATAATCAGCTGCATCACCGTGATGTCGGCGGCGCCGAACAGCTTGCCGACGTAGGCCGGCATGGCGGCGGTGGTCCCGATGACTTTGGGAACGCCGAACGGCAGGCTGGACATGATGCGGGCGCCGATGAGCGCAATGCTCATGCCGCCGACGGCAACGATGCCGTCCAGGGAATTCTCTGACAGCAGGGCTGCGGCCTTGGTGACGGCCCCTTCGGTCATCCAGCCGGTGATCACCGACCGGTCCTCCTCGGTAAAAATCTCCGCCATGGTTTTCCCCGCCAGCGCGGCAATCTCATCCGGAGCAATATCCGCCGCAAGCCCCGGCTCGGCACCCATGCTCAGATCCATCAGCAGCGGCTGATGGCCGAATTCGGCAATCATCTGCCTGAGCATCATCAACTGCTCGCCCTTGGTGTCCATGGTCCCGACAATAACGATTGTTTTTCCCATTCTACTCCTCGGTTACCGGCTGATTTTAATACCGGCTTTTTCCCGGTCCCAGGTATTCTCGGTTACGCCGGCCTGTTTGAGTTTATATTTCTGGATTCTTTCGGTCGGTGTTTTCGGAAGTTGGTCCATATACTCGACGAAGCGGGGAACCGCAAAATAGGGCATGCGGTCGTCGGCATGGGCGATGAGTTCTTCATAGCCGAGGGTCTCA
>JASFER010000390.1:0-4875 GCA_050124755.1 Desulfobacteraceae bacterium | reverse complement strand
TAGTCAACATAATACCAAGTATAGGAGTCATCTGTGCCATCTTTTTCGAAAGAAGAATTGAAGAAAGCTCACAGTCATAGTTATAAGAATAAAGATGAGTTGTCCAAGAGTAATAAATGTTCATGTTTTCACTGTTTTCAGACTTTTCATTCAAAAGAAATAGAAACTTACTTAGGTGAATACGATGGTAAAGAAACGGCCCTTTGTCCATACTGCATGTTTGATACGATCATTGGGGATGCTTCCGGTATTGAATTAGCAGATGATTTAATTGATGCGCTAGCATATAAATACCTTCACGGTCTTACAAGAGATGAAATAAAAAATTCTGGCGGGCCAGAGATTGTAATTTTGGATTTGACCCAACCTCAATTTAGGGTACCACGAACATTGGCGTTGAAATGCACCCTAAGAATCACAACTGTCCGGTTTTTTACACCGTTGCTACCCACACCTTTCGTTACAAAACCCGCAAACGACGCTTACATGTTGACAAAGTGCGGGCAAAGCTTGTAAATGCCCATACTGTTTGAGTTTGCAGACGTTTACATTCAAGGAGGAAATCATATGACCAAAGCGGAAATCGTCGAGAAAATGGCCCAAGATGCCGACATTACCAAGACAGATGCACAAACCTGTTTGGAATCATTCCTTGGCTGTGTGACTAAGGCGCTGAAGAAAAAGGATGGCAAAGTCACCTTGGTCGGATTCGGCACATTTCAAAAAACCCGCCGCAAGGCCCGCAAGGGCAGAAATCCGCAAACGGGTGAACAGATCAAGATCAAGGCCCACAACGTGGTTAAATTCAAGGCCGGCGCAAAACTCAAAGCCGCCATCTAATTGCCGTCAATTAATTATTTAAGCAGGCAGCGCCACCGAAAGGTTGCGCTGCCTGATTTTCATCCCCAGATCGCGTTTTATGACCTGCTAAGGAGTTAATATGGCCGAACAGTTTTTAATTCCGCAAGAGTACGAATCATCGATTCGACGTCTTATTCCGCATCTTGCGGCTCCGTTGCAGAATAATCCGGAGGTGCTATCCTCCCTGCTTCTCTATTTGAAGGTGGGCGGTGAAAAACTGGCACTGGTGACCATTAATGCCTTAAACGCCTCCCAACGCCGTAAGGACATTGAAATGCTGAAGATGTCGCGCGAAGATGCCATGAGCAATGAACTTCGGGACGGTGAAAACAAAAACAATCTTGAGACATCAGGTGATGGCGCAGTTGTGAAGGAAACGTGAGCACGTGTCTGAAAACATCACACAAAGCAAACCCTCGACAATGAGTTATATAGATAAATTCAGCTCTCTTAAGAGAGGGATTTTATATTTTCCCATGCAATGAAAAAAATGAACCCGAAAGCACAGGCTACCCGCCCTATATCAAAAAAGATAATCGCAGGCCTGCGAAAAGCGTCAAGCAGGAAGCTCATTGATATTTCACAAATACGGGATGCTAAGATTCATGTAGAAGATCTTGAAAAAACTGTGATCACGGAGAAGAAACTTGCCGAATTAGATCCATTGCATGCTATCTACGCCTATGCCCAAAACAAAATTTCTGTATTGGTGGAACAGCTCAGCGACTTGCCGGCTCTGTCAAAGATTGTCAAAGCTTATGCTGATGCTCAAGATCTGTATATGCCTTCGTATCCGCCAATAAGCCCGTTAACCGATTCCTATTTTTCATGCTGGGGTTTTTTTGATCTTTGTGCCGGAATAAAAAAAGAAACCTTTGGAACGGTGATTATAGACTTGTGCAAACATTTGAATGTTGATCCGGGGCTGATAAATATTTTCGAGCACATGCAAAATTCAAGAATTGGCCTTTATGTCAATGAAGGTGTTTCCGGCAAGTTCACCAAACTGAGGGAATTGATCACCGAGAAAGAAATAGAGGCGATTGTACCAAGTGGATATATGGGGCGGCCGGGAGAAATTCTGCTGGCGAGATTAATGCCGGAACCGTTTCCTGAATTGAATTACGGATATTCGGTCGTGTTCACAACCCCATACGTTATTTCGGAAATGCAAAATGACCGTTTCATGATGGCAAATGAGGAAAAATGGTTGTCGTTTTTTGAAAGAGCCCAGGAAAAAACCAAAATTGAAGATAAAAAACGTTCTTATACAGTTCTCATGAAATATGGCCTAAACCGGCATTACTGGAATGAATACATTCATGAAGGATACGTCAATTACCAAAACGACATGATATTACTTGCTGGTTTTCCGGACATTCCTTTGAGCAGGCCCCATTCAAAAGAAAACAGCGAGAGTTTTTAAAAAGAAAGGGGCTAAGGACATTACAGGAAGTGCGAAACCGATTCTTACAATATCACGCAACTTTGAAATTTAACTCCACTTATTGTTAGTTTATTCAATCAGATAAAGACACCTCCGGCAAACGATTATCAATGCTTATTGGAGCGCGGAATCGATTCCGCACCTCTTTTCGGTCTTTTGATGGTTGATGCTCACCCGCACGCAAATATCCCCCATTGAAAGTAAAGCTATCGGCAGCGCGGGTCATTGGTTGACAACCACATCGGGCGCTTTGTATAGATGTTCGGCAATGCTTTGGTCGCGGTTGGATATTAGAAAACGGTTCCTGCTGGCTGCTCTTTGCTGTCTCTGCATCGGGCTGACGGCACCGTCCCCGGCAACCGCATTTTCAAAAGCGGAGCGCGACCGGTTTCAGCGCACCATCGTCGACTACCGATCCCGGCTCAACCCCCGATACAAAAAAATCAAACGCAAGCATACCCGCTATATCATCGTTCACACAGCGGAGCTCGGACGCGACACCACGCTGCGCGTCGTTTCCAGGGGCAAGCGTTTTCGCAACGGCCAGCGCACCGACGGCGGCCATACGCACTATGTCATCGCCCGCAACGGACGCACCTACCGCATCATGGACAAGAAGTGGATCGCCGATCACGCAGGCGAGAGCATGTGGGACGGCCGGACCGACCTGAGCCGGATGTCCATCGGCATCGAACTGGTCGGCTACCATTACGCCCCCATCACCGATGCGCAATATCGATCGGTCGGCTTGTTGATCGAAATCTTGCAGGGCGTCTACAATCTGGACGACCGCGCGGTGCTGACCCACAGCCAGATCGCATACGGCCAGCCCAATCGCTGGCACAAACGTGATCATCGCGGCCGCAAACGCTGCGCCAAAAACTTCGACCGGACCAAGGCGCACCTGGGGCCGACCTGGCCGTACGATCCCGACGTGCGCGCCGGGCGGCTCGTCGCCGATGCCCAGCTGGCAAAAATATTCTATGCTCCCAGGGCCATGGCCGCCGCGGTTGAGGAAACCAACGTCATCTCCAAACGAAACACGGCCTGGTTGATCGCCGGAGAGGACTTCGACAGCACCTCCACGGTATATCAATTCCCGGACGGCCGGTTGTTCAGCGGCGATCAGATCACCCAACAGGTCGGCTGGAACCGCATCCCGCCCAAAACGGTTGTCCTGCTCAACCACACCGGCAGCCTAAGCGAATTAAAGGACGAGGGGCCGGTAAAGACCATTATCGACGGCATCACAGCGTGGTCCGTTGCCGGCAGATCCTACAACCATCGCAATACCATCTATTTTCTCCCCTCCGGCAGGATCGAGAACGGATCAATGATCTCCGACTGGGACGATCTGCCGGTAAGCACCCGCCTGCTCATCGGATACAAAGGGCCGTTCCCGGTCAGCAAGGACCGATCAGCCTACAGCATAGCCGGCTCTAGGTACAAGGATCCCCAAACCATCTATTACCTGCCTTCCAGGAAGCTTTTAAGCGGCAACAAGATCAATGATTTCAGCCGCCTTCAGGCCGGTACACTCGTCTTTCTTCCCGTAGCGTTATAGTTCGTGTCTATCCATAGTTGTAGCGACCCGCACTTATAATCTCCTGGACCCGGAATCATAGCCCTCGGCCCACATTATAGGCCATTGATTCCGGAAAAAATGTCATCTTAAATTAAATCAAACGAATACCATCTAAATTGAACCTGCTTTTATAGTCCGTATCCGTTCAAATTAATTGATCGTTTTTTCCGGTCAATCAATCGAGAACCGACTACCGATCAACCACATCAGAACAAAATGTGATAATTGATTTCGAAATTATCAAGACCAGGTAGTGTCGATATATCTTCATATTAAAAATGAATAAGATATATTCATAACAGTCCGTAATTTTAAGGTAATGTATTTCTCTTGAAAAATTTCGTTATCGAGACTAAGTATGGAAATAGTAGATTTTGGGCTCGCCTGGGATGTAATCGAGCCGATCACATAACAAATTATATTGTGCCAGAGATGATGGACCGAATGAAACAAGTCGAGACGGCCTCCTGGCTGATCTGGGGCGTACTCCTCGCTTCCATGGCGGTGCTGTTCTGGATGATTTTGACCTATCCGTTCGGTGAAACTTCTCACGATATGGAGGCTCTGCTATCGCAGCGCGCCATCCCGTTCGCCGTCATTCTTGGCAATGTGTACCTATTCATCGCCTACTTCCGCCGCCGCGAAGCGGACATCGTGCGATGTGTAATCATGGTCATCGCCTTCGGCGCTGTCTGCATGGCATCGTCCGAACGTAGCGACCAAGTTCGCCAACTCACTTGGGAGTTTAACGGCAGCGTCGTTCGGAAGTACCGATCGAATAACCATGGAGCCAAGACCCTTGAGATCAAGGGGCTTGGCGGAGGGGATTACGAATTTGTTGAAGATTCGTTCTGGGCTGCTGCGCAGCCTGGCGACCGGATCTCCAAGGAGCGATACTCGCCGTACGCTATGTTGAACGGTGAGAAGAAGGCCATCGTGCAGAAACGATTGATCGGCACCGCCAAGGGCCGACAGCTGAAAG
>JASFER010000389.1:0-4886 GCA_050124755.1 Desulfobacteraceae bacterium | reverse complement strand
ATTTCGCGCACCAGGCGGTTGTTGCCGTCGTATTCAAATTCGGTGGTGTGGCCGTTGGCGTCGGTGGCGGCGATGCGGTTGCCCGGGGCGTCGTAGGCATAGGTGGTGATGTTGCCCTGGGCATCGGTCCGGGTGGTGAGCTGGCTCTCTTCATCGTAGCTGAATTGCAGGATCTGGCGCTTGGCCTCGGGCAGCTGGACCCCGGCGATGATCTGCACCTGCTTGTTGTTGGCATCGTATTCAATGCGGGTGATGTGCCCGTTGGGGTCGGTCTGCTGACGGATCAGGTTGTTTTGGTTATAAAGGATTTCGGTGGTAAAGCCCCGGTTGTTGGTCGTGCGAATACGGTTGCCCTCGCCGTCGTAAGCCATGGTTGAACTGTAGCGCGTCGGATTGCCGGCTTCGTCATCCACTTCGGTGGTCAGCACTTCCACCAGTTCACGCCGGGTGTTGAAGGCATATTCCGTACGCCGACCTTCGGCGTCTACCACAGCGGTGTTGTTGCCAACCACATCATATTCAAAGGAGGTGGTGCGGTCATCGGCCGGATCGGTTTCTGACGGATTGACGGTGGCGATCAGCCGGGTGTTGCGGTCATACACCCGGGTGATGGTATGGCCGCCGGCGTCGGTGATCGCGATGCGGTTTCCTACGGCATCATAAGCGTTGATGGTGGTGTGGCCTTCCGGGTCGCTAATGGTTAACAGGCGGTTGTCCTTGTCGTAGGTATACCGGGTAACGCCGCCGTTGGCGTCGGTAAACCGGAGCAAATTGCCGAAATGGTCGTATTCACTGTGGGTCTGGTGACCCTCGGCGTCCGTGCTGCCGATGTTGTTGCCGTAGCCGTCGTAGGCGTAAGTGGTGACCTGTTGTTTGGCCGGATCGTTCAGGTCGTTGGCGTCTAAAAAGACGGTCCGCCGGATCAAATTGCCGAACTGATCGTACTCGAAACGGGTGATATCCCCGCCCGCATCGCGGCGTTCGATCAGATTCTGGTTGGTGTCGTACTCAAAATATGTCGTGTGCAGGTCCAAAAGGGCCTGGGTATCGGCGGCGCTCAGATCTTCCACCAGGGCGGCATAGCCGAGTTCAACGCGTTTGTCCTGGTACTGCTGATCGTTACTGGTGACAAGGGCCCGCCCCACGGCCGAGGTGGTCGCGGCCGGCTTATTAAATTCGGTGTATGTCAGTGTCGTCTCATTGTCGGCGTTGTCGATGCGATGGGTCAGGTTTCCGCGATCGTCGTACGCGAAGTGGCGGGTAAAGGCCTCGGTCAGATCGGCGATCTCCTGCTCGGTGAGCTCGGCCGCCAGCTTGCCGTTGCCGCCGGCATCGACCACGCCAAGCTCGGCGCGCAATTGGCGGTAGTAGGCGCTGTCGCTGTGGGTGGCGCCCCAGCCGTTGCGGTCGGTGATGCTGATCAGGTTATCCTGGTCGTCATAGGCGTAGCCGGTGTGATAGCCCTGTTGGTCGATCACTTCGGTGATGTAGCCGTCGGCCCGGTGATTGTAGATCAACGCATGGGCTTCTTTAATGGCATCGACCTGGGCTTTAAAGTTGGGGTCGCAGCATTCCAGGAAGGGGCAGTATCTTTCATAGTAACCGTTGGCCAGGCGCCAGTCCACGT
Organism: Desulfobacteraceae bacterium; assembly: GCA_050124755.1. Classification (GTDB taxonomy): domain Bacteria; phylum Desulfobacterota; class Desulfobacteria; order Desulfobacterales; family Desulfosarcinaceae; genus JARRKU01. The sequence goes on along the minus strand of JASFER010000389.1, from coordinate 3,259 downwards.
ACTCGGTGTCGTTGGAATAAGCGCGGTTGTTGCCCAAGGCGTCCACTACGGTGGTGGTGCCGCCCTCAAAGACATGGCCATTCCAGAAATTGAAGCTGTAATCGAAATCATAATCAAAGGTGGTGGCATTGCCTTCGGCATCAATGAGCTTGGTCAACAACCGGTTGTTGGGACCTCCACAACCGAAGTTGCCGTACTCAAATCTCAGTTCGCGGCTGGCGTAGGTTTCCACCTCTCCATCCACAACCTGCTCATCGGGCAGCTCAATGCGCTCAAGAAGGCCGTCAAAGGTGTAAAAATAGCGGGTGCTGTGCCCGAAGCGGTCGATAACTTCCGAGAGCTTTCCACCACAGCCGTAGCGGTATTCAACAAGCACCCCTTCGCTCTCATCCGTGACCTTGCACAGCTGTCCGAACCAATTGTATTCATAATTGAGAACATGGCCCTGGTCGTCCAGCACCTGAACGAGACGGTCGCAGTGGTAGACATAATCGATTTGAACACCATTGGTATCTTCCAGCTTTATCAGTCGACCATTGCGGTCAAAACTGAGTCTGGTCTGGTCTGCCCGGGTCAGAATGTATTTGGGTTCATTATCATCAGGCCAAGGAAAAAAGCCGAAAGGGCTGCCGCTCGGCTCTAAAACTTCAATGGTTTCGAAAGCTCCGGCACCGTCGGTGGAGACATACAGCCCGGTGTCCGCGTCCAGCCGGTAATCGTATTTGGAGCCGTCACCGTAGCGCACCTCCAGATACTTCTCCATGCCGTGCGGCCCCCAACTGCAATGCTCATCGAGACGCACGGAGGTGGAATAGTTCCAGCCGTCATCGCCACACGGGCAGATCTGACCACGGGAGTTATAGGTGCGCACCAGTGCATAGTCGTCACCCAGGCTGGGCAGGAAGATGTCCTGATGGGCTATCACCAGGTTGCCGTTGGACGCATTGACATAGACCTGCTCGCCGTGACCCGAACGGCCATTGGCCGTTTGATCGTTGCGGTTCAGCAGCGTCAATGAACTGTTCAGTAAGCCGGTCTCGTGTCCACCAAAAATAATCGCCATGCCGGATACTCCTTAGGATATGTTCGTTTAGAAAATATGGAATTGTTCAAAGTCGAATCTTAAACGCGGCCCGGTCGGATTTTCGGGCATCGTATCGACTGATTTGCATCCTTCAATATTAAATAATCCAAAGATTGAAAGAAGTGTTTAGGGGGGTCAGACGATTTTTTTGATTTTTTCACACAGCCATTCACGGCCTGATGGCCGACGGCAAATTGGTCTTGATCTATAACGATTCCATGCTATGTTATGGCTCCGAACTGATCACAACACCCCCAACAACCGACACAGGAGCTCCATGATGATGGATCAATCGACAGAACTGACGACTGATGAACTCATGCACCTGGCCCTGCATGCCGTAGGACAAAAGTCACCCGACAAAGCCATTTCGTTTCTGAAACGTCTGCTCCTAATTGAACCGGAAAACGGCAAAGCGCATTATCTCATGGGGGCGGTGCACGCGGAGATCGGCATGCATGCCCAAGCGGCCGAAGAGATGACCCGCGCCTTGGATCTGGAACCGGATCTGCACACCGCGCGGTTCCAGCTTGGGCTTTTGAATCTCACCTCCGGTAAGGTAGATGAGGCCGAACAAGTCTGGACGGGATTAGATATCTTGGGCGACCGGGATCCCCTCTATCTATTTAAAAAAGGCATGCTGCACCTGGTAAAAGATGAGTTCGAGCCGTGCATCAAATTGTTGAAAGCCGGCATAGAAGTAAACACCTTCAATGAAGACCTTAACAACGATATGCGGCGGGTGATCATGGATGCGGAAAAAGCCATGGCCCGGCAGCCCACAGTTGATACGGAAGGTGCCGATAATCCAGTCACTGCGGATGGGCGCCATATTTTGTTGTCGGTATATGAAAATAAGGATGGCGATGATGCCTAAAGATATGGGGATGGGGATTCACAATTCAAACAGATGCATCGAAATCCACCCGAACGCTAAACGACCAACCACCCATTAAACCCGGATAGGTTGCCTTATGGAACCAATTAAAGGGATGAATCATATCTCTCGGATTCTGCGCCAGAAGATGGCTGAGCGCAGATCTTCTCAAGTCCGATCCGACTCCGGCAATTATGCTTCACCAAATAGTGCCGGCCCGGGAAAACTACCAAAAGCTTCGGTTGATGAAGTCAAACGCAAAATTGGCGAGCGCATCAGGGCATTACCCGATGAAGAGAAAAAAGGACCAAAAGCCGCTCATATTTTTGTGGAAACAATCATCGCCTGGGAATTTGGAGAACAGTTGCTGCAAGACCCGCAATTTATGGATCTATCCAAGGAGGTGGTCAATGCCATGGCTGAGAATCCCTCCGTCTGGAAAAAGATGCAAACCCTCTTGGACGGGTTTGGTCGAAAGCCTTGAGATTTTTACTTCCATATCAAGACCGTTCACATAGCTCCACCAAAACACCGTTGGTGGCCTTGGGATGCAAAAAGGCGATTTTGCCGCCGCCGGCACCCATGCGGGGCGTCTCGTCGATCAAGCGAATGCCCTTGGATTTAAGTTCGGCCAAGGCCTCCTCGATATTCTCCACGCGAAAGGCGACATGTTGAATGCCCTGGCCGCGCTTTTCAATATACTTGGCCACGGGCCCGTCCGGTGCCGTGGATTCAAGCAATTCAACCTCACTTTCACCCACGGGATAAAAGGCGGTGGTCACTTTTTGGGCTTCAACGGTCTCACGGCCTTCGAACGGCAGGCCCAAAACACCGGTCCAAAAGGTTTGGGCCTCATCGATGCTGTTCACGGCAATGCCTAGGTGATCTATCTTCAATATTTTCATCTTTTACCCCCTCAAACAGTACGAATGGCTTTGGGTTATAGACTGACAGTTTTAAGTTTAAAGATTAAAGTTTTAAGCGAAGGTATCCTGTCGATTCTATTTTGGTTTTTGCAATTCAAAGGAAATTTTGTGATTGATATCGGGTATATTTTTTGAATACCCGACCTCACCATACTTCGACTCATAGGGGTAATAACTGCAATCACACTGAATCTATAAGATCGTCAGAATTCCACAACTTAAAACTTTAATCTTTAAACTTTAAACTATCATTTATCTATACTTCTCCATCACCCGCTTGAAGCCGGGCATGGCATTGACGATGGTGTCGTCATCCACGCAGAAAGCAATGCGGAAATAGCCTGGATAGAGAAATCCCTGTCCCGGGACAGT
>JASFER010000388.1:0-4901 GCA_050124755.1 Desulfobacteraceae bacterium | reverse complement strand
CCTATATGCCTTGCGACAAATCTATCAGGTGGTCAGGCAACAATTTGTCGGAGAGCAGTTTCCCCAGGCCATGGCCGATGGTCTCATCACCATCTTGACCATGGGGGTTAACGAGCGTGTTAAGCAATTAGGACGCCTGAAAGATAAGCTCCTGGACGCCGGTCATGAATTGGATTCACGTGGGCGCCTTTTTTGCGATCGCTGGGAGACGATTCGGCACTTGCTGAAAGATTTGTTATCATATCAAGGAGCTCCAGAGCTCATGGATCAATTTTGCCAAAGTGTGGACCAACAGATCCGTACCCGGGGAAAACACTATATTCCATGCATTAAAGCATTGACCGCGGAACAAACGAAAGTCGGCACTCAATGGCTTCAAGGTATTGTTGACCGTATCACCCATGAGATATCCAACCAATTAGAAACCGAAGGTTAGAACTGGGAGCGTCCCAATGGGCCGATTATTTGGAACGGACGGTGTTCGGGGTGTGGCCAATACTTACCCCATGGATGCAGAAACGGCTCTATCGATTGGTCGCGCAGCAGCTCGATATTTCAAAACAAATCAGGACGACGACCAGTTTATTGTAATTGGTCAGGATACGAGATTGTCCGGCGACATGATCGCTCAAGCTGTCGGCGCCGGAATTTGTTCAGCCGGAATGAATGTCTCCCTGGTGGGTATTCTCCCCACGCCGGCGGTGGCCTTTTTAACCCATAAGATGGGAGCGGCTGCAGGGGTGGTTATCTCAGCATCACACAACCCCTTTGCGGATAATGGGATAAAGCTATTTAATTCAAATGGGTACAAGCTTGATGATCAGGCCGAGGATGAAATTGAGGCATTGATGGAGCAGGCTGCGGCACCCGTTGCACCCAACCGGACGGGACGCAGCCTTGACAACGAAGATGCCAGTGAGCAATACCTGTCGTTTTTGCAGAACGGCTTTGCTGAACTGAATCTCAATGGCATCAAGATGGTGGTGGACTGTTCCAACGGTGCTACGTACCAGGTGGCACCTGAGTTGTTTCGCAGATTGGGTGCAAAGGTCATCCCCATTCACGCAGCACCCGACGGTACGAATATCAACGCAGATTGCGGGTCTCAACACCCACAGGATATGGCCCGGCAGGTCGTCCGACACCAGGCGGATCTGGGCCTTGCTTTTGACGGCGATGGTGACCGCCTGGTGGCAGCGGACGAAAAAGGTAACCTGTTGACCGGGGATCAAATCATTGCGATATGTGCCAATCATTTGAAAAATAAAGGAAAATTAAAAAACAACAAGGTCGTCACCACCATCATGAGCAACATGGGCTTCCGCCTGGCCATGAAAACGTTGGGTATTGGCCACTTTGCCACCCAAGTCGGCGACCGTTATGTGATGCAGGAGATGTTGGCCCAGGACGCCATTTTAGGCGGGGAAGATTCAGGCCATATGATCTTTCGAGATCAGCACACCACGGGGGACGGCATTCTGGCCGCCGTACGCCTTTTGGAGGCCCTTCAAGCTGAAAATGCCCCATTGTCCACACTGTCTAAAGTCATGAAGGTTTTTCCCCAGATTCTGATCAATGTGGATGTTCTGACCAAGCCGGATTTAAATTCCATTCCTGAAATTATGGACGCCATTAAAGCGGCTGAAAACCAATTGGGGGATCAGGGACGTGTTCTGGTGCGCTATTCCGGTACCCAGGCGCAATGTCGTGTAATGGTTGAAGGGCCGACACGGGATATCACCTATCAATTGTGTCAGCAGATAGCAGATGCGGTTCGAAATAGCTTAGCTGCGGAGTAATTGCGAAGAACCACATCAAATTAACCGGGCCGGCAAAGAGGCCGGCCCAACAAAAAAAGCGCTAATCTCACAAAGCCCCCACACCTAAACCGGTGACAGGGGCTTTTTTATTTAAGACATTGAATATAATATTAATCCCGATTTCCTCCAAGGATAGTCAGCAGGAATTGGAACATCAGGATGAAATCCAGATACAGCTTGAGCGCTCCGATGATGGCGCCTTTGCGGACAACACCGGCGGATGTGCCGGCAGGCTGACTCAGGGCCATATGCTTGATGGTTTGGGTATCATAGGCTGTCAGACCGGCAAACACCAGTACGCCGATGTAGCTGATAATCATCTGCATGCCGGAGCTTTGGATGAAAATATTGACCACCGAGGCAATCAAAATGCCGATCAGGCCCATAAACATAAAATTTCCCACACCGGTCAAATCTTTTTTGGTTACCCAGCCGAATATGCTCAAACCGGCAAACATCAGGGCGCAAATAAAAAAGGTGGAAGCGATCAAGGCTTTGGCATAGATGGCAAAAAAGATGGATAGCGTTACGCCGTTTAATATTGCATACCCAACAAACATTGCCGTAGCGGTGGATGGTTGCATCTTGCCGATACGTGCGGATAGAGTGAAAACCAATATTAATTCAGCAATAATAAACAAGTAAAAACCTGTCATAGCAATACTCTTAAGAGCTGGCGTATGGGCGACGAAATAAGCCACCAAACCGGTCAGGGCCAGGCCGATGGCCATCCAGTTATACACCGAACGGACAAATGTACCTATCCGCAGCTGAACCTGGGTTTGATCCATCGAGTATGAGAGATTGGGGTTTTGCATGCTTTTCCTCCATGTTCTGGTTTATTTTGCGACCGAGTTACAATAATCATCGGTTCCTTTATTTTCAAGTGAAAAGCTGTTATAAAGCGGCCATTTATAAAGTGTCCATCCATTTTTGGATGGACACTGGAAAAGAAGCTGCATAGAGGTGACGCCATTGAAGCCTGACAAGCTCTATCAGGAATTGAAGGATTTGGCCGAAAAACTCGGTATCATTGTATCCGAACAGAATTTTCGAAATGCGGGTATCCACGTTAAAAGCGGATATTGCAAAGTTAAAGACAAAGACCATTGTATTATTGATAAGCATCTCAAACTGAACAAAAAAATGGAGGCGCTGGGAGAGTGCCTCAGCATGTTTCCCCATGAGTCCGTTTATGCCGTGCCGGCCGTCCGAGAATTTCTGGAGAGCTTTAAGCCCATTCAAAAAGAGGGTGAAACAGCAGGAAATTAGCGCCCTGATAAAAAAGTTTACATAATATATCTTATCAGACACTGCGTTTTTACCAAGAAACCCGTCACTCTCAACACATGCATTAACAATCAAGTCCGTTTTAACGCCAGAGAACGCATGACCAAATTGCAAAATCAACTCAACACCATGCCGAGAACCGTTTTCACGGTTTCCCAGCTGACCGCAAAAATTAAATCATTACTTGAAGAAAAATACTCGATGATTTGGATTTCAGGTGAAATTTCTAACTTGAGAATCCCACCATCAGGCCATGCCTATTTTACCCTTAAAGATAAAGGTGCCCAAATCTCTGCCGTGATGTTTCGCGGACAAATGCGCCAGATCAAATTTGATCTCGATGACGGTCTGATGCTGGTCGGCTTGGGACGCATTACGGTATATGAGCCTCGCGGCAACTATCAGATCATCCTTGAATATATTGAACCTCAGGGCATTGGAGCACTCCAGGTTGCCTTCGAACAGCTCAAACTGAAGCTTCAAGAGGAAGGGCTATTTTCGGAAAAACACAAATCAGCGTTGCCATCCTTGCCAAATAAAATCGGCGTCATTACCTCTCCCAGCGGTTCAGTCGTCCAGGATATTCTGAAAGTCACCAGGCGCAGGTTTTTCAATATTATGTTGGACATTTATCCGGTCAAAGTTCAAGGAAAGGATGCGGTTGTTGAGGTCGTAGACGCAATTGAGACCGCCAATCGTTTGGATCGCAATGATGTTCTGATCATCGCCAGGGGCGGCGGATCACTCGAGGACCTGGCTGCTTTTAACAGCGAACGCGTGGCCAGAGCCATATTTGCATCGCGTATACCCATCGTTTCTGCAGTGGGACATGAGACCGACTACACCATTGCTGACTTTGTTGCTGATTTGAGGGCACCAACGCCTTCGGCCGCCGCCGAGATGATCGTTCCCGTAAAGGCTGACCTGCAATCTTATATCGATGCGTTAATACAGAGAAATATAAGAGCGACCCTGAATAGGTGCAGCAGCTTTCGACAGCACCTTGCTCAATTAACGCAACGCATCGTCCATCCCGGGAAAAAGATCCAGGAAGGTCAACTGCACATTGATTATCTTATGGATTGTATGATCCGGTCCCTGAAAGGCATTGTTCAGGAAAAAAAACACCGCTTGAACAGCATACAAATGAAATTATTAAATAACACCCCGGAACGTTATCTTGAAATATATCGATCAAAGATAGACCTAAATAGATATAAGATATTAAAAGCAATCCAAAAAACATATAATGAAAAGGCAGATCGATTGAAAACCGCCGATGCCCTTCTTAAGGTTGTCAATCCATCCGCCATCCTGAAGAGAGGTTATTCAATTACGCGCACACTGCCTCAGCGCAAGGTCGTGATGGCCGCTGAAACCCTGCGGGCCGGACAGCATCTTGAGGTACAATTGGCCGCAGGCAGGATTGATGTTTCCGTTATTCGAAAAAAAATTAATAATTTGGATATAAAGGATTAGACAAATGCCAAAGCAATCGTTTGAAAAGGCTTTAGAACAGTTGGAAAATATAGTCGAAACTTTGGAGTCGAATGAACTCTCGCTGGAAAAAGCGTTGGCAAAATTCGAAGAAGGTATGAAGCTCTCCCGGTTTTGTGCTAAAAAGCTCGATGAAACAGAAAGAAAGATCTCTCTGATAATGGAAACAACAAATGGTGAAGTTAAAGAAGCACCCTTTGAAGAGGGTGATGATTCAGGCTCATGATCGACTATTGCCCATCCAGAAATGGAATGGCACTGACTGATTGAGCGACAACTCCCATTGGAATTGGA
>JASFER010000387.1:0-4954 GCA_050124755.1 Desulfobacteraceae bacterium | reverse complement strand
CCATTGGCGAGCGCAGTGTTCGCAGGCCGGACAATCTGGAACGCTCGGCGGCCTATCTCCATGGCCGGCTCGAATCGTATGGCCTGGCGGTGGAGAGGCAGGCATACCGGTATGGAGATATGCCGGTCAGTAATGTGGTGGCCCGGCTGCAGCCGTCCGGCGCCCCCAAGGCGCACTATGTGTTGGGTGCCCACTACGACACCGTGGCCGGTACGGTGGGAGCGGATGACAATGCCAGTGCGGTGGCGGTGATGCTGGAAACGGCGAGGATCATGCAGACCATTGCCGGAGAAGGGGAGGGCAATGTGGAGATTACTTTCGTGGCCTTTGCTCTGGAGGAACCGCCGGCCTACGCCACACCGCACATGGGCAGCCGGGTGTTTGCCTCAAAGGCCAAAGCGCAAGGCATGGTCATCGACGCCATGATTTGCCTGGAGATGGTGGGCTATACCTGCCGCCGGCCAGGATGCCAGCGCTATCCATTTCCCCTGCAGTTTATGGGGTATCCCAAGCAGGGGCACTTCGTCGGCATTGTGGCTAACAGAAAGTCCGCGCTGTTCAGCCGCAAGCTACGGGCCGGCTTCAAGCGCAATCCCCATCTGCCGGTGGTGAGCCTGACCGTCCCTTTTAATGGACGGATCCTGCCGGCGGTTCGGCTCAGCGACCACGCATCATTCTGGGACGAAGGCTATCGGGCTGTGATGGTAACGGACACAGCCTTTTTCCGCAATCCAAACTATCATCTACCTTCCGACACCTTGCAGACCCTGGATTTTGACTTTATGACCGAACTGGTGGTCAGTTTGGTTTCTTTTTTTCGCTCTCAATAGCCGCCGCTAATCGTGCTAGAATTTGCTTTGCGGGTTTTTGTGCGGTCCTGCCTTGGTATCAACAAAGCGTGACCGCAGCTCCCATTGTCGACCTGTATACGCGGTGGTGAAACGGCTGCCCGTGTTGACCCAGAAACTATCACGATTGAACTGAAATTGCGGATGATAATTCACCTTTAATGCGGCCGTGGGAATGCCGCGCATACTGCGTGTTTTTCTTTTGCTGGTGGCCTCCTGCAAATAGGTCTTGCCGTTCAGGATGAATACCACCCAGGCATGGCCGTACTCTTTATACGTACCCAGCACCACCCGGGCATCAAGTCCCATCTCGATCAGCCAGTCGGCCAGGATCATGGCGTGGTCCTCGCAATCGCCCCTTGTATAATAGTAGGCCTGTTGAGAGTTTTGCCACACGTCTTTCAAACCGCTGTATTGCAGGTGGTCGTACTCATAATGCTTGCGCAGGGCCAGGGTGTGGAGCGGCACCCAAATTCGACGGGTTTCAAAGGGCTGGTATCCCACCAGGTAGCTGTTGGCAAAATGATGGCGCCGATCGATCCCCTGCGCCGATAGGGTCGCCGTGTGGACTCTGTTCCATCTCCAGACGGCGACCCTGCCGGTTGACTTGGGGTTCTGTTTGATGAGACGGTGAAGATCCTTTTCCGTGAATGCCCGCAAGGTGCCCTTGGCAAAAACATGGCCCGGGCGATTTAGGGCGGTGTAGCCGGAAGGGGGAAGATCGTTTACGGATTCGTTGATTTTTTGCTGAATCTCTGCATCGATGCGATAATTCTTGTACAGATGTGGTCCGATCAACAAGGCTATCAAGACCACCAGAAGAACAGAGACATGTTTCATCGCTGCCTATCCTTTGAGCCCGAACGATACAATCAGGGCCACAAAAAGAAGCACTGTGGAGGCAAAGATGGCAATGGCAATATTGCCCTCTTTGAGCTCTTTTTCAACCTCGGTGGATTTTAACAGTTTGCGGTCAATAACCACCAGCGCCATCACACCGATAAACAGCGCCAAAATCGTGTAAACCAGATTCATTCCTAAATTGAAGAGTGTTGCAAACAAAAAATCCGTATTCATTTTTCCTCCCTGATCCGGTTCGGTATTTATTTCTCATTCCAGGGCGGTGAGTTGACCACAACACTATGCCCTTCCGGCGGATGGCCCCATGGGTGGTTTCGCCGCCGGATTTGTTTTCGCGGCGGCTTTGAGACCGGGATTTCCGGCAGCACCGAATAGAAGGTTTCTGCAATCACGGCATAACCCGCGTCATTGGCGTGGATGTTCTGGTGAGTGCACATCCAGGTCCAGGCGCAAATCAAGTCCACGCTGTCCGGTACATTGTTTCCGTTGGCGTCAGTGGTGAGATCATCTTCTCCCTCTCTGTTAAGTGTATAGATTGGTGGTAATACTATGATGGATTGACCGGTGAGTCAAAACATAATGGTTGCGGCGTAAAATGCCGCCGCATCCGCATCGGCAATGCGGTGATCGAATAGTGATTTTTGCTTAACACCCAGCTGGTTCGATACAATGTTCAGGACCGGGATGGTCTTTTCCGAGAGCCTGAAAGTCGCCCTCACCCATTGATTGGATTTGAGTTCGGCTCTATCCGCATAGGGCAATTCAAAATCGGTTGTGGGACTTAATTATGTATTATCAGCTACTTGGATAACCTCCTTTCAATCGCGAGCCTTTCATTACTAAAATCTAAAATGTTTATTTAGTAATTTAATAAAAAATTAATCTGCGCTATTGACATGACTAAATTAATTTTTAATTTCTGGCCAATTAAAGCAGTACACGAGCTAACGAACTAACTAAAGGGAGGTGTTACAATGATTTACCGTAGATTCTACAAGGTTCCATCTTATGGATTTGGTAACGCTTTCGAGCAGCTTGACAGGATGCGACGGCAGTTTGACCAGCTATTTGGAGATGTTCAGGGGCCTTCGCGCGGATTGCTTGGTGCCGGTGTGTTTCCTCAGATCAATCTGACGGAAGACGCGGACAAATTCTATGTGAGAGCGGAACTTCCGGGTGTAAAAACAGATGATATCGAGATGCAGGCCACGGCCAAAAACCTGTCCATCGCAGGCGAACGGAAAATCGAAGCTGAAAACGAAGGGGTGCGCTACCATCGCCGTGAACGTGAAGCCGGCAGGTTTTCCAGGATTATCACCATGCCCACAGAGATCGATCCGGAGCGTATCGAGGCCAAACTGCAAGACGGCGTTCTCACCATCCGTGTTCCCAAAGCCGAGGCCGTCAAACCGCGTCAAATTACCATCAATTAATCGAGGTTATCTTAAAAGCAGGAGGTGATCGCCATGAGTGATACAGATACAAGGGAACTCAAAGTCAAAGAGAAACAAGAAGTGAGCTCCCCGGCCGAGCAAACCAAGCCGGGACTGGTTTTCACACCCTCGGTGGATATTTTCGAAAACGAAAAAGAGATTGTTTTGCTGGCGGATATGCCTGGTGTACAGGCTAAGGCACTGAATATCGATCTGCGGGACAATACCCTTACATTGGATGGTGAAGTGGAGCCCTTCGAGGCTGCAGGTGAAGAAGATGTTCTGATCGAATACGAGGTGGGTAAGTATTACCGGCAATTTTCCCTTTCAGAGGTGATTGACCAAACGAAAATCGACGCTCAGTTGAATGATGGTGTGCTTCGTCTTACCCTACCCAAAGTTGAAAAGGCTGCACCGCGAACCATTACCGTCCAAGCTGGTTAACCGATTTAGGGCCGGCTGCCGGTGGAGGGGAATATCCGGGGCCGGCTCTAACTGATCCAAAGCCGTGCTATTTGGACCCGGATGCTTTAATCGACCAAGCACTCCTGATCCATCTGAAACACTTGCATCATGATGGCGTGATCGATCATGCTGACCCCCTGGGACAGGGCGTCCACCATATCTTTGTCTTCCCATCCCAAGTCCCTGAGTCTCTGAATCTCCTCCGGCGTCACTGTTTTCGGCGCCTTAACGGCTTTAACCACAAAAGCCAGCATGGCTCTTTCGTTTTCCTCCAACAATGATTGGGAAGGATCTGCCTCCATCTTGCGAAGGTCCGAATCTTCCAGACCCTGTTTTTTCAAAATATGCGCGTTGAAATCCATACAGAAACTGTAGTCTAAATTGCGGGCCACCAGATAGCGGATGTGGGCCAGCAAGGAAAAACTCAGTGTCGGATGGGTGGAAAGGTAGTGGATCCGTTTCAGCATCAGTTCGAAGAGCGCCGGGCTGGCGCTCATCATCTCCATGGGTCTGGGGATGATACCGATGTTTTGCATGAACATGTCATACCCTTCTTTGATAATCCCTTCCGCATTTTCGTGTGTAACGGTGCTGATGAGCGCCATTGTGCCTCCTTTTATTAAATAAATGATAGTTGCGAGTGGCTGGGCGGGCGTGCAGCCCGAACTGTTGGCTTGAAATTAGACCAATTTCATGTATAAGTAAAATGAAATTAAATAATAATTACCATAAGGAAATCAGTATAGTCCCCATGTGGGCAGTCAGAAGTGCGCTTGAACGCTACGATATTACGGCCCGTCCCATCACCCGAAGCGGATTTCCATTGACCTGGCAGGCCATGCTTTTAAAGAAGCGCCACATGCCGGTTTTTCAGCAAGAGTTTATTCAAATCATTGGCAGAATGAATCTCAAAGAGCCGTCTGCAGACAGCCGTGGAGATTTGGTGGGTATTGATATGGTGAAGCCTTTTTGAAACCATTACCAACATTAAGAAATTTTAATTAAGAGCCGATATCAGATATCAAAGCGGATCGTTTAGGGGCCCAAGCCGCAGAAAGCGGTGAATGGGTATAGACTTTCTCCGGCGTTGGCATTGCGTCGGCAAATTCTTAGGCTCGAATATTTTGAATGGCTCATGGGGTTAAAATCATAATACAATTTGCAGAGGGAGAAATGCGGGATCTTGTCCGGCGCACATGGTTCAAACGGTTCGTATGGCCCATGGCAGGGATTTGTTTCTTCTGGGTGGCAACCGGCTGCTGGCATAGTGGCCGAGGGTCCACAGCAGCGTCCGCCCAATCGGCACCCGAAACCCTTGCCATGGATCGGAAAATCAAAGACCTCCAG
>JASFER010000386.1:0-4960 GCA_050124755.1 Desulfobacteraceae bacterium | reverse complement strand
GCATAGGGGCAGGGGCGGATCTTCAAAAGTAAAAGTACTAAACTTGGGCGCTTCAAAAGCATCCGTGATCCCACTCGTGAGCATGCCTGGTGCGTCAGGCGGTATCTCCAGATAGGGGAAAAGCCGGCGGGCTTCGGCGTGCCATTGTTGATCTATTAGCACAAAATATCCGAAATTCCGATAATGGTAATCCTGCGCCGGACGATCCGGATCGAAACCGCGCAACAGCTTTCGGGTGGCGTAGCAAAGCTGGCCCAGGTATAAGCCTTCAGCAATCTGCACCATTTCATCAATCAGCCAGCAATTGGGTGCTTTGTTGCCCAACGACGGGTAGCGGTAGTTGAGCTGAAAAACGTCACGCTGAAAATCGGGGTTGACCGATGGGGCCTTGGCGGCAATAAAATAGGCTCCGTTCTTCTCCCAACGATACGCTTGTTGTTCATTTTCCGGTGCAGGATGCAAATCCATCCATGTATTGAGAAACTGAAAGGCCAGCGGGTTGAGAACACGGGTATGGATCCGGTTGAAGTGGTTGATGCCCAAAAAGATCGGCTGTGAGTCCGGCGCCTGATGCCCGGTGAGTTGCAGCAAGGTGGATGGGTCTATTGATTCCAGGCTTTTTCCCACCCATGGGCACTCGTTGGTCAGGGTGGCACCCCAAAGCAGGCCCAGCACATTCCCGAAATCTGTCATGGGACCGCTATCATCGCCACAACGAACACCCAGCGTGATGCCGTAAAAATGCCCTTGCATCACCTCCGGCGTCAAGCCCCGGTAAAATAAGGCTCCCAGCTTTGTGTAAACAGGATCATTGTTGTCGGTGCTGTGGTCCAAAATTTCCTTGTACGTATGGAGCAGTTCGAGGATGGAGCCCTGACGCTCAAGGTCTTGGTAGACAAGGGCCATAACGGAATGATCCTTATCCCCGTCGTCCTGAAGCGTCCAGGTCTTTAAAGCTGCGCTGGGTGGGATTTTATCTCCGATGTCGGTCTCGGCCGCCGCTGTCTGAGAGATGGTGATGTCGACGGTCAGGTCATCGGTCACGTCATAGACGATTTGGTGTTTTGTACTGTGCAGTAAACGTCCATCCGGTGTCTTGACGAGCAAATAGACATCCGGCTTGTCACCCGTCCCGGTTTGATCCGGGCAGTGAATTGTATAGGCACCCTGTTCGTCGGTTTTGGCGCTGCCCAGCAAATCATCGACAAACAAATCCGCATCGTACGCTTCCACAATCAGGTCGGCCATACCCCGTTTGTTATCTTCTCTGCGGGCAGACCCGTGAATGGCAAAACCCATTGCCTGCCTCCTTTTCCCGGATCTTCTAATCTTCCTCCCAAGAAATGCACTCGGCAGGACAAGAGTCGATGGCTTCCTCGATGCATTCATCGTCTGCATCGGGATTGATGACCTTGGCTACTTCATTTTCTTCGTCAAATTCGAAAACCTCCGGACATAATTCGACGCAGGTTTCGCAACCATCACATTCAGACTGATCAATAACAACACGTTTGGCCATGGCAACCCCCTCATGTTTTTATTTATGATTTAACTTTTTTTTGATGTGACTGTTTGAAAAGAGGTGATCTGCTGCTTAAGCTTCTTTCCTTTGCACTTTGGGCAATGGAATTTTTTCTTTTCATATTCGGAAATAGAGATGACGACGCTAAAATCTTTCTTGCATTTCTCGCAATAGAAATCGTAAGTCGGCATAATGCACCTCTCTTTGATGGTTTGATTACGACGATGAAATTCTGCGATAAAACGATTTCTTTACAAAACGATAAATTGTCGAAAAAGATCGTGAACGTGTGGAGCAAAATCCGAAACCACGACGAAAGCGGTCATACCCGTTTGTTAGCAGTTCAATTAGACGCCGAGGGAATTTTCAACTTGAGCTGTCGTATGGGCTGCAACCCATCCAGTTGATTTTCAATGTTAGAATATTATATGCTCGAAAGTCAAATTTTAAAGGAGGGGAATATGACCATAGGTGAATTTTGTAACCGGGAGGTGGTTATTGCGACCCGGGAGACGACCATTGTCGAGGTTGCCAAACTAATGCGTCAATATCATGTGGGCGATGTGGTGGTGGTCGATTCCGGCGGAAATGAAAATAAGCCTGTCGGAATCATAACGGACCGTGACATTGTGCTGAAAGCCGTTGCCGGTGAGGTGGATCACAGCTCCGTTATCGCCGGTGATGTGATGAGTCATGAACTTTTGTTAGGCAGAGAGCAAGACGGGATTTGGGTTACTTTGCAGCGGATGCGTTCCCGTGGCGTGCGGCGATTACCGGTGGTCAATGACCGCGGTGGGCTGGAGGGGATAGTGACCGTTGATGATCTTTTAGAGTTGCTTTCGGAAGAACTGCTGTCGTTATCCAGATTGGTAAATAGAGAGATGGAACGGGAGAAAGAAAGGATATGACCGGTATTCTTGATCTGGAGTTCTCGGGCGCAAGGCAAAAGCCGGAGGGCTTCAGAGCCAAGGCGACCAAGGGTGAAGCCGTAGTTCCCCTACTGCGAACCCTTGGCAACACAGGATCTGGAGCTGACGGTTCCAAGGCAAAAGCCGGAGGGCTTCAGAGCCAAGGCGACCAAGGGTGAAGCCGTAGTTCCCCTACTGCGATCCCTTGGCAACACAGGATCTGGAGCCCTCCGGCTTTTGCCTATTTGCGGGGCTTGGCTTTGGCGGTGGCCTCAGCATTCAGTGGATCGTCCGGCCAGTGGTGTTTGGGATAGCGCCCCTTGAGTTCCTTTTTAACGTCGTGGTAGCTGTTTTTCCAAAACCCGGCCAGATCCTGGGTCACCTGCACCGGGCGGGCGGCCGGAGAGAGCAGGTGGATCAAAAGGGGTTGACGGCCGCCGGCGACGGCCGGTGTCTGCTCAAGACCGAACATCTCCTGAAGGCGCACTGCCAGGACCGGGGCTTTACCCGAATAGTCAATGGGAATCCGCGATCCGCTGGGAACGGTCCAATGGGTCGGCGCCAGTTTTTCAAGCTGCTGATGCCGATCGTATGACAACAGGTTGAACAGCGCCCCCCGCAGATCGACCCGGGCCAGATCACGCAAGCGGGTGATCCCCTGTAAATAGGGTGACAACCACTTATTCAAATCGGCGCAAAGGTTTTGATCGGAAAGATCCGGCCACCCGGTCTCATCTGAAAAAACGCGGTGAAGAAAGCAAACCCTCGCCTGCCAGCGACGTAATGATTTATTCCATGGCAGCACATCCATACCGTTTTTGGCGATGCCTTCAAGCATGGCAGACAGCACCTGGTGTTCATCGGGTTTTTGCATCGGTTCCGTTCGCAATTTGAGGGCACCGAATGTCAGTTCCCGCTGGGCACTTACCGATTCTCTCCGGTTATTCCAGCAAACATTGGACTGCCACGCCATTTGATGGGCGTATTGTTCTTCCAACATGTCTTGATCATATGCTGCCGCTTTGAAAATGCGGCCGTCGCGCCGCTCTCCGTCCGCTTCCACCGCAACAATATAGTCTTCTGCCGCCATGGGATCGCCGACATCCAGACGCACACCTTGGCCGCCGGACATGAGGTAGCGTTCCCGTTCACCCGGCCGGCGTTTGGCAATTCGGTCGGGATAGGCCCAAGCCAGCAATCGCCCCAGGGAGAGACCGGTTTTCTTCTTATGATTTTCAGAGCGCCCCATTCGGCGGTACAACTGGTCGGCCACTGCGAGCATGCCTTTACAGGCGCCTTCACTGATCTGCGCGGAGAGATAGGTGAATGGTTTGCCTTTGCGCCGGGCCTGCAGCAGATCGCAGCGAAGCTGCAGGTCAACATCACCCTGACCCGGTTGAAAGCGAAGGGGGTCGCGCTCGGTGAGCAGGGCGGCCAGATCGCAGGCCAGCCGGGATTGGCCGATTTTGCGGGCCATCAACAACATATGGGCCAGTCTGGGGTGCACCGGCATGGCCGCCATGTCGCGACCGTGGGGGGTGATTTTGTTTTGGCGGTCCAATGCATTCAAGGACTGCAACAGTTCACAGGCTGCGTCATAGGCACGCTCCGGCGGCGGATCCAGCCAATTGAGGTCGCCTGGATGGCGAACCCCCCAACCGGCCAGTTCCAGGGCCAGGCTGCAAAGGTCAGTCTCCAGAATCTCAGGCCTTCGGTCGATGGCCAAGGTCCCGTTCATGGCTGCCGACCATAAGCGCAGGCAGACACCGGGGCCCAGGCGGCCGGCCCGGCCCCTGCGCTGGTCGGCCGAGGCTTTGGAGACCGGCAAGGTGATCAGGCGCGACATGCCGCTGCGTGTATCAAAGCGGGAGATGCGCTGCAGTCCGCTGTCCACCACCACACCAATGCCCTCGATGGTCAGACTGGTTTCGGCAATGGCAGTGGCCAGTACGATTTTGCGGTGATCCGCCGGGGCGGGAGATATGGCGCGATCCTGATCTGCAGCGCTCTGGTTGCCCAACAGGGGTGCCACCATCCACTGTTTTCCAAGTCCGGCGCGGTGGAGCCGGTGAGCCACCTGCCGGATCTCTGCTGCACCGGGCAGGAACACCAGGATGCTGCCGTTTTCACTCCTGACGGCCGAGAGAACTGCGCGGGTAACTTCTGCCATGTCCGGCGAAGGCGTGTGGCGTCCAACATAGCGGGTTTCCACGGGGAAGCTGCGTCCCCTGGCTTCGATGACAGGCGCTTTTCCCAGCATGGCCGCCACTGGTTCGGTCTCCATGGTGGCCGACATGACCAACAGTTTGAGATCCACATTGAGCACCCCCTGGATGTCGAGACACAAGGCCAGTCCCAGATCGGCATCCAGGCTGCGTTCGTGAAATTCATCAAAGATGACCAACCCCACGCCATGTATTGAAGGATCGCTTTGCAGCATGCGTGTAAGGATGCCTTCGGTGATCACTTCGATTCTCGTATGCGGGCCGACCCGGGTGTCCATGCGAACACGATAGCCCACGGTCTGCCC
>JASFER010000385.1:0-4971 GCA_050124755.1 Desulfobacteraceae bacterium | reverse complement strand
GGCTGTTGGCTTTGGCCAGTTCGGCAAAGGGCCTTCCGTTAAAGGCTATTTCATTTTCACCCGGACACTCGCCATCAGCCGCTCCATCTCCTTGGCCGTGGCTTCGCGCTTGATCCTGTTGCGGATGGTGCCGGCAACGGATTTTAACGGACGCTTGACCGATCGCGGGGCTTCATGCACCGTGATCAGGTGATAGCCGAAAGCGGTCTCCACCGGCTCGGACACCTCTCCGGCCTTGAGGCTGAAGGCCGCATGCGAAAATTTCTGCCCCATGGCGCCCTTTTGGATCCAGCCCAGATCGCCCTTCTTATGGGCCGTGGCCTTGTCCTGGCTGCCGGCTTTGGCCAGTTCGGCAAAGGGCTTGCTGCCTTTGATTTGATCGCGGATCGCGTTGGCCTTCTTGCGCAGGGCCTCCTCGGAAAGCCGGGTTTTGACAAACTGATCAAAATAACGGCTGATCAGGATCTCCTTGCGAAACTCATTGATCTCGGCTTCAATGGCGCCGCGGTCCAGCAGCTCGCTTTTTTCTATGGCCGCCGCCAATGCCTCGCGCTCAACGTACTTTTTCAACAAGGCCTGCCGGCGCTCATCGCTCCCCGCCTGGATGCGCTTATACTTCAGATAGGCATCAAATTCCCGGCTTGAAATCACATTGCCTTCAACAACGGACAACTTTTCCTCGGTGCCGCACCCCATCAAATTGAACAGAAGAAATAGAATTACAACGTAGCGCATGAAAAACTCCATAGATAACGGCTCAACGATAATCCTTAACTCCCTCCCCCTTGACGGGGGAGGGCCGGGGTGGGGGTGAAGGCTATTTGGCCGTGATGCCCCCTCCCCCCTAAAAAAGGAAAATTATAAACTTATAATTTTAGGAATGTCCCGCAACTCCCCCAGGGTGTTGCGGGTCAGTGTAAACTTTCTTTGTTTTTTTGTTGAAAGTGTATATAATCGAAACAGATCGTACATCCGGGAGATAATTATTTGAATCCAGGATAAGAACACAAAACATTGAAATAACAATTGGTTGAAAAAGATAAACATACTTAAAACGGGAAAAAGATCATGTCGGAAGCAGACTATAACCATGTCATATCCGAGATTAAAGCATTGGATCTATCCGACCAGCTTCGTTTGTTGGAGCAAATGGCGGCCATCATTCGACAAAAAACAAGTACTGGCCACCTCCGCAGCATTTTGGAGTTGAAAGGCAAAGGCAAGGATATCTGGAAGAGCCTTGATGTAAAAACGTATCTTGATGAGGAAAGATCGTCGTGGAATGGATAAACGATTTGCGGGGAAAGACGATCGGTCTTGATACGGCCCCGCTGATTTATTTTATCGAAGAGAACCCGACCTATCTTGATGCTGTAAAGCTTTTCTTTGAGGCAATGGACCGGGGCGACTTTACGGTTGTTACCTCAACGGTGACTTTGTTGGAAGTGCTGGTACATCCGCTGCGCAGCAACAATACGGCACTTGCGGCAGAGTACCGGGACATTTTGCTCAATTCCAAATTGATGACCATAGAAGTATCAAGCACGATAGCCGAACGAGCCGCTCGGCTAAGGGCCGCTCATAATATCCGCACCCCTGATGCGATTCAGGTAAGCGCATCCCTAAATGCCGGTGCGACCCATTTTTTTACCAACGATATCAGATTGCCCGAAATTCCAGCCATACAGATTCTGTCCCTTGACTCACTTGGGCAAAGATAAAACCATTTTTTCTTTAGCTGCAAAAAATTAAATAAGTCCACCTGCCACAGCCCTACATTTTCCCAAAGGGCCTTCCGTTAAAGGCTATTTCATTTTCACCTGAACACCCGCCAAAAGTCGCTCCACCTCCTTGGCCGTGGCTTCGCGCTTGATTCTGTTGCGGATGGTGCCGGCAACGGCTTTGAAGGGGCGTTTGACGGATCGCGGGGCCTCATGCACCGTGATCAGGTGATAGCCGAAAGCGGTCTCCACCGGCTCGGACACCTCGCCGGCCTTGAGGCTGAAGGCCGCATCCGAAAATTTCTGCCCCATGGCGCCCTTCTGGATCCAGCCCAGATCGCCCCCCTTATGGGCCGTGGCCTTGTCCTGGCTGATCTCTTTGGCCATTTCGGCAAAGGGCTTGCCGCCTTTTATTTGATCGCGGATCGCGTTGGCCTTCTTGCGCATGGCCTGGCGCTGCGCATCGCTCATCATGGGGTGCTTGCGGATCAAAATGTGGGCCGCATGCACCTGCTCGATGCTGAACTCTTTTGGATGGGCATCGTAGTATTTGCGCAGGGCCTCCTCGGAAAGTTGGGTTTTGACAAACTGATCAAAATAACGGCTGATCAGAATCTCCTTGCGAAACTCATTGATCTCGGCTTCAATGGCGCCGCGGTCCAGCAGCTTGCTTTTTTCAATGGCCGCCGCCAATGCCTCGCGCTCAACGTACTTTTTCAACAAGGCCTGCCGGCGCTGGTCGTTCTTGGGATCGATGCGCTTATACTTCAGATAGGCATCAAACTGCCGGCTTGAAATCACATTGCCGTCAACAACGGACAACCGTTCATCGGTGCCGCACCCCACCAAATTGAACAGAAGAAATAGGACTACAACGTAACGCATGAAAAACTCCCTAGATAACGGCTCAACGATAATCCTTAACTCCCTCCCCCTTGACGGGGGAGGGCCGGGGTGGGGGTGAAGGCTATCAGGCCGTGATGCCCCCTCCCTCCTAAAAAAGTAAAATTATAAACTTATAATTTTAGGAACGTCCCGCAACTCACACTTTTTTCAATGGCCGCCGCCAATGCCTCGCGCTCAACGTACTTTTTCAACAAGGCCTGCCGGCGCTGGTCGTTCCCCGGATCGATGCGCTTATACTTCAGATAGGCATCAAACTGCCGGCTTGAAATCACATTGCCGTCAACAACGGACAACCTTTCATCGGTGCCGCACCCCATCAAATTGAACAGAAGAAATAGGACTATAACATAACGCATGAATAACTCCCTATATAATGGCCGAAGGACAATCCTTAACTCCCTCCCCCTTGACGGGGGAGGGCCGGGGAGGGGGTGAAGCATATCAGGCCATGATACCCCCTCCCCCCTAAAAAAGGAAAATTATAAACTTATAATTTTAGGAACGTCCCGCAACTCACTCCTTATAATTTTAGGAACGTCCCGCAACTCACGCAACTCACTCCAAGTAATAAGTTAAGGGCGTTATTTATTGAAATCACAACCAATCAACTAACATTCCAACTTGAGTTATGGAGATAGCGGGCTTAGTACATGTTTCAATTTTATGATTCGGATAATATTCCAAAAGAAAATCTCTCCAAATATCACGTGCCTCTTTCTCACTCTTTGATACAATAAAAGAATTTATATTCCTACCAGATTCATCTTTAGTAGACGCAGTCCCTTGGTAATACTGCTCTAATATCTCATGAGATATATTCTCCCAAGAAATTGTCTCACTGCCTTTAGGGGTCAATAAAAATTGAACAACATCTTCTATCCAAGATGAGTGAATACTTTTAGCCTCACCTTTTTCTATTAGCTTTTTGGCTAAATTGTCACCCCAAGACAAGGCTTCCTCAGCAGATAAAGCTAAAATGATGGTTTGATAAAAATGAATATCGAATTGATCATCGACATTATCTTCAAAACCAAACCAATAAATGAAAGGTTTCATACTATTCATTATAGCATCCTAACAATCCATTAAAATTCTGGCCCCCATGGAGTCCCATGTATTTGTCCTTTACCATCCATAACTACACGAACTTGTTTTTGCATCCCTCCATTAGGCCCAGTTCCTACAGATACGTCCGTCTTTAAAATTTTGATATTTGGATCCGCAGTTGAGGTTCCTTCTTTCCATGCTTTTTGCGTCCATTTATTCCCACTTTCCTTACCAAAAAAGGCAGATGTTTTCTTTCCAGGCACTTTCAATCGATTTTTATATTGTGGAGTGCCGGGTATATGACCGGCTTGTTTCTGAGAATTAATTTTCGGTACACTCTTTTGGGCACTACCTGCGTTTGACGCCGCTCCTCTTGATGCCGCCATAGAAGCAGCTGCTCCAACAGCTTCAGTTGCAATAGAAATTTGCTCAATGACTTCTTGGTGGTATTGCTGTCCAAGTTGTTCATGCGATAACTGAGTTACATCAACACCCTTTGAGTCCATATACGCCAAACGATTTCGAAACTGGTCAGTAAAGGGCATCGTGTACTTGATACGCCTGCTGAACATGCCAGCCTGCTTTGGCAGCCCATATTTTGCGGATTTGGGATTAGTAACAAAGGAGTTCCATACCCTTAGCGCATCTTCATATGCATGCCCATTTGGGTCAAGAAATGCCAATGGGTTGTTTAGTGCATAGCTGTATCTATTGAACGCTTGAGGATTGTACCAATCCGGCACCACACTGTCCGCCGACAAGAACCTCCCCAAAACCGGATCATACAATCTGGCATCATAATTGTACAGCCCACTTTCCGCATCCCACTCCTGATCGGTATACGTATAAGCCATATCCCCACTGGAAGGCGCACATGTCGCCCTGGGCTGGCCATAGGCCTCATAAACCAGCGATTCCAACATATTGCCGCTTGTATCGGTAACGATGGCCGAGCTGCCCAAATGGTCCTTGTGGTAGTACTGGACCGTCGATCCCACCACCTTGGCCACGCGCTGATTGCCGGCAAAGATATATTTGACGGGCTGACCGTTGCGGATCTCGTAGGTGGCGTCCACATAGATCACCGTGTCGCCGCCGCTCTCTTTCTTGACCCGGCGGCCGTCGCCGTCGTAGGTAAAGGCCACCGCGGTGACGGCCCCGCCTTCGGGCTCGTATTCCAGGGTCAGGGGCATGTTCTCGGCGTTGTAGGCCAGGCGCCGTTCGGGAAATTCCCCCGGCTTGCTGAAATCGTACCCGATGGTCAGGTTGCCGTTGTCTTCGTAGATCAGGTTGCGCT
>JASFER010000384.1:0-5006 GCA_050124755.1 Desulfobacteraceae bacterium | reverse complement strand
TCATCGACAGGAGAGTTCGACAGAGGCTACGCCACAGCAACGAGAATGAAAATTTGGTAGCCCGAGCATCCCTTGGTAGCCCGAGCATCCCTATGCCGGGCGGGTTGGTTATGCCACAGCAACGAGTCGGTATATTGATGGTGAACAGCGGAAGTTACCTATCCAGCAAATACTTTGCTTGCAAAGTGATGTCACCTATTGTAAACTGATTGAGGTTGTCTTTGTGTGCTGCCGCTATAGGAGACGACCAGGAACCAAATTAAACATAAAAAGGACAAAACCATGCCCAAAATGCCATTATCATACAGCCTTATTTTACTATTAATCCTGGCCATGGCCTGCCAAATCCTGCCAACACCCTCACCCCCGCCGGCCACGCCCGCTGAGGCCAATACCCCCACCCCGACCCCGGAACCGCCCACACCTACGTCCGAGCCAACCACGCCCACGCCAACCCCACACCCTCCTTCACCGACTGCCACTCCCACCGGCCCACCGTCAACAGAAGATCTGGCCCAACAACTCATGGAACAGCTTTATCCCGACGCCACCCCGGAGCCGGGCAATTCTATCGGCATCGAGGGAGTCAACGTCATACCTCTGGATGTTGGCCCGGCGCAACCACCACTCTGGGCCGCATTTAGTTATGGCCTGCGCGATTTTATGGCCGAGCAAATGCACTTTGTGGCCATTTACGCCTATGACGGCGGTTGGCAAGAATTGAGTAAAATTGAAATGGACGATGCCGACTACATAGCGGACAGTTCGGTGCAGCAAGTGCTGCTGGAGCCGGAGCGTATCTGGCTAGAGCTACACGCGGGCGTGGGCGCGCACAGCGGCACTTATCACTTGATGCGCTTTGATGATGAGAAACTGCAAATTGCCCTGAGCGGCTTTAATGCCAGTCCCGGCGCGGGTCAAACCGCCGATCTGAACAACGACGGCCTCTTGGAAGTGATCCTGAACTTCACCGACCCCTACGTATTTTGCTACGCCTGCGGGGTGCGCCTGCCCATGTTTCAGGTGTGGCGCTGGGATGGGGAGCAATTGATTGAAGTGCCCCTGACCTTGCTGCCCGACTCTGCGCCCGCTGAACTACGCGAGGCCAACAACCAGGCAGTGGCTCTGGCCGAGGCTTGGTTGTGGCAGGAGGCCCAAGCCGCCATCGCCCAGGCCCTGGCCCTTGATCCCGCGAATGAAACCGTGGTATGGAACGATATTCTGATCGCCATGCACACCGAGCCCCTGGTCGAACAAATTGAATTTGAAAGCGGTTACCCCCTGCTGGCGAACATATTTTATGGCGACTACGCCGCCGCGCTGGACCTGATGCGCCCTTACCCGGTTGCGGAGATTTTCAGCCCCACCTCCCCGCTCATCGTCGATACCGTAGCCGCCGGCTGGGAACCCACTCTACACGATTGGATCATCCAGGCTGCCGACGCCGCCCTGGACGTGCAGCCGGATTTAGCCACCGCCTACTTTTTACGCGCCTGGGCGTTATACCTGGTCAATCCTGATGACCCGCAAATTCTGGCCAACCTGGAAAGAGCCATTGGTTTTGATCCCGCCGAACCACTGTATACCGAAAGTTTGTTCTATTTGAGCCGGTGAGGGATAAAAAATGCCTCAGATCCTCTGCAGCGATAACCAGCGCCAAAAACGCGGCATGTAGGTCAGCATAATCAGGGCAACCGCCCCATAGACCAGGAGTTGGATACCTGCAAAATGATCAAAACCGAGTGTCACCGTAATAAACACAACAACGCCACCCACAACCGACACATTGACAAATCGAAACCGCCAGAACAGGATGAAACTTGTCACAACAGCCAAAATCGTTTCCAGGGGAGCCAGCCAGAAAAAAAGACCAGCCATAACCATTACCCCCTTGCCACCTTTGAAGCTCAACCAGAGAGGGTAATTATGACCCAAGATGGCGCACAAGCCCATCAATTGATCCCAAGGATGTTCGACTGCCATCAAACCCGCCATAGCCAATACGGCCATTCCCTTACCCATATCTAAAAATCCTGCAAGCAATCCCCAGGAAATACCGGCCATATTCACGACATTATAGGCCCCCACGTTTCGATATCCATCCTTTCGCAGATCTGCCCCCGTTCTCCAATAGGCAAGCAATTGGGAAAAGGGGATAGAGCCTATCAAATATCCCAAGCCAAGGTATACAAATATCGGATACGCATCGCTCATTTGGTCAAAGCATTCTTAATCAAATCTGTCAAAATGGAAATGCCAATGGTCAAAAAGGGTGAGGATACGGTTAACGCAAAGCGTCTCAAGGTTGTGATATCAAACGGCCATACGGGAAAGGAAACCGTCAGGGCCTGAATGCGCTGAAGCTGTTCAACCTTGTCAATCGTGGTCTTTAGTTCCTCTACTGAACCCTCCAATTCCTTGTACGCCTCCGAAAAATCCTCATTGAACTGTTCGGATATTTTCAGCAGCAATTGGTTCTTCGCATTCAGCATGGCATTTCTGGCAGTTCCCAATGGGGCAAAGAAGGCCACGGGGGCAACAATCAAATAAATCAAAATAACAATGTGGAAGTAGTGAAAGGTAAACAGTATACCGCGTGTATATAGACTGTATTCAGCCAGAGCTGCGACTATGCCGGCCAGGGCAATAATATAGGTACTCTTTAATGCATACTGTCCAAGGGGTAGCAGACCGCCGGCCTGATCGGGATGCATGGGGTTGACATTGACATTTCGCAACAATTCCCGGAACACAAGTGTGTTTACAAGACTTCTGATGATCACAAAACCTGTAAAATACGCCGTTGGGACGATGACCAGAATGGTACGCAGAATCACAAAAACCGGTTTGGAGTTATACCACAAAGCTGTGGAATAACCATTATATTGATAAAAGTACAGGCAGCCGGCGATTAAGCTCACCAGTATAGCTGTCAAAACAGGAATCTTGCTTGCCAGGATGGGTTTAACAGCATCCAGATCATTCCTTCGAATATGTAACGCACCGCCACTTTCCAATTTTTCGAGAACCTGACTTGGGGCATGAAATAACCAGACATAATACATGATGACCACAAATACAGTCACAGTTTCCGAGATGAAATAAAAGCTGTCACTTAGCAAGAAGCGGACATTGGGACTGGGCAGCAGAGTACCGGCAGCGATTGCAATTAAAAAAGAAGTTCCAATTGCCCAAACATAGGCAACCAGGGCTGCTTTAAGACCCGACCATTCCCTTTGATCAATCCACAACGCCACCCGATCACCCAAATAAAAATCCAGCGATTGTATGGTGGTTCCATCCCGTTTTTTCGATTTGGAAGGCTTCATCCTTTACCTCCACTTCAATATATCCGGCATGTAGCGTCAACTTGCATGAAAACAAACGCCGGTCAATGTTATGCGATGATGCAGTTTCCACTTGATTTCCTATTTATTTTTTGTTCCCCGATGATATTCAATTGTATTGTAATACACATCTAGTATTTTCCCCGCTTCGATCCTGACATCGAAGTTTTTCGCTGTCTCTTGTGCTGCCATGCCAAACTTGAGCCGAAGTTCACGGTTATCCAAAAGGGTACGAATGCCACTAGCAAGCGAAGCACCATCATTGCCGGTCAATAACCCATTACATCCATAAGTCACAAGATCACGCGTTCCAGGAGCATTCACCGCCACGATTGGTAGCCCCGCTGCCATGGCTTCCATCGTTGCGCGACCAATGGTCTCGGTGTTCGAGGCAAAGCCAAAGAAATCCGCCTCCTTTAAAAAAGATGGAATTTCATCAAGATCAATCCAACCCAGAAAGGCCACTTGTTGGGAAATCCCCCGTTCCAACATATATTTTTCCAAAGCGGCTCTCTGAGGTCCGTCTCCAATCAACATCAATCGAAATTCAGGGTGGGTCTGAATGACCCGTCGCACGGCATCCATGAGAATGAGCCAATTCTTCTCCGCCGACAGACGACCAACTGCAATCATCACCTGCTTATCCCTCCATCCCAAACCTTCACGGATTCCATTTTTCTTTGCAGTTTGAAAAGGTTCCAAATCAATCCCCGACGGCACCACCTGAATACGATCCTGATAGCCAAGCTTTTCCACCAACAAATTACGCATGGTATCTGTGTAGACGATAATCGCATCGCATCCTTCAAGAAAATGCCGCAACTTGCGGTAGGTCGCCAACTTTATCCATTCCTGCACCTGGCCCAGGCCAACCGGAAAAAAATGGCTGTGTTCCCAATATTGTGTGTGAAAGGTAAAGACAACCGGCAAACCCAACTCTCTGGCTTTTGTGACACCGACTCTCCCAAGCATAAAGGGATGATGGACATGGATAATATCAGGACATTTTGTCCGCAAGCGACGATTGGCTCCTATCGAGTAAGGAAAGATCACCGGATATTCCATTGGCATGGAAATTGGAAATGTGGGATATCGATAGACATTGGGTTCCAGTTTGAAATACCCACGGGCATTTTGTGTATAAATGGACACCTGATGCCCAAGATCAAGATGTGTCCTGCATAAGGCCCTGATTTGACGAACCACCCCGCTGATGGTGGGCGTGTAGGTGTTGCTAAAATGACCAATATGCATATATCACTTGATGTACCTCCTCAACCTTGCATTTTGAATAGAGAATTTGCCCCCGACCGCCAATAATCCGCCTGCCCCGCATGAGACTATAAAGACCAACTCACCCCCGCAAGACAACTCTCAATAAAAATCGCCGCTGTTGAGGTCGGGTTAATTGGCTGGTTAGGCGGCGCTGTGATTTAAAGATACCTTCTGCGAAAAAATGGAATCACTAAGGCCATATATCCAAAGGCTTTTCAGAGTCTGGAATATCCGTCGTGTAAAACCATTCCGCACGCGGATCGTAAACTGAGATAAGATAATCTTTTACAGTATCAACTGCTATTTTCGGCAATAGCAAGAATCTAATAACTTCGTCTCCCGTAGTAGATGGGTATAGTTGCCATCCTTGAGCATTCAGATAAT
>JASFER010000383.1:0-5009 GCA_050124755.1 Desulfobacteraceae bacterium | reverse complement strand
CAACGGGTTTCCATTATGCGGGCTCTGGCCTATGATCCGGCCATATTGTTTATGGACGAGCCGTTCGGCGCGCTTGATGTGCAAACCCGGGACCTCCTGGAAGACGATATTCTGCGGATATGGTCCGAAAGCCATAAGACCATCGTTTTCGTCACCCATGACCTGTCCGAAGCCATCATTCTCGCCGATCGGGTCATCCTCATGACCTCACGTCCGGGAACCATCAAAAACGTCTATCGCATCAACCTGCCTCGACCGCGGGATACGGAATTTCGCCTTAGACCCGAATTTCAGACCATTCTTCGGGAAATCTGGGCCGATTTGAGTGCTGAAGTAAAAAGATCGAGGAACATGCAATGAAGACCAAAGCGATCAGGCAGGGCGGTGTGATCACCATTTTGAGAGTGGCCGTCATCGGTATTTTTTTTATCGGCTGGGAGGCCGGCGGACGGTTCGGCATGCTCGACCCGTTTTTCTTCAGCAGCCCCGCTGCAATCGCAAAAGATCTGTTCACTCTCTTCTCCTCGGGAAAGATCTATCCGCACATTCTGATGACCATGAAAGAGGTCTTTGCCGGACTCTCTCTCGGAACGCTGACCGGAATGATCACCGGCATCGTTTTAGGAAAAAATGAGATGCTGGCAAAGGTACTGGATCCGGTGTTGATGGGCCTTTATGCCATCCCGAAGATCGCCATTGCCCCGCTGTTTATCCTCTGGTTCGGGCTGGGCATCGCCGGCAAGATCGTCTTCTCGTGGGTTGTTGTCTTTTTTCTCATATTTTTTAACACTTATGCCGGGATGAAAAACATCGATATTGAATTGATCGATTCCGTTAAAACGATGGGCGCCAATAAATGGCAGATGTTGACCAAAGTTTCCATTCCGTCCTGCCTGCCCTGGGTTCTGGTCGGCTTGCGATCAAGCCTCGGAGCTTCCCTGATTGCCGCCATCGTGGGCGAATTTATCGCCGCTGATACCGGCTTGGGACACTTGATCATGGAGGGCTCAACCCTGTTCATGACCCAGCGCGTGCTATCGGTGGTTATACTGCTTTCCGTCATCGTTATCATCATGGATATCAGCCTAAGAATGGTGGAAAAGCGGTTTATGAGATGGCGCCCGCAAACAAACAGGTAACACCAAAGCATATAAAGATATAGCGGGTAAAGGGGTACAACGATGACGAACCAGACCATGAATATCAATGGCAAAGAACTCGAATTTAATTCCGGGCAGACCATATTGGAGGTCGCCCGGCGCAACCATATTGATATTCCTACATTATGCCACTTGAAGGGCGCCACACCCACCGGCGCTTGCCGCATCTGTGTTGTTGAGGTCCAAGGCGCGCGCACCCTGTCGGCCGCTTGCGCCACACCGGCAGCAGCCGGCATGCAGGTGAAAACCGAGTCCCCGGCTGTGGTCGAAGCCCGCAGGCAAATATTACAGCTTTTGCTGAGTTCAGGGAATCATAATTGCGCTGCCGGTGCAAACAATGGCAGGGAGTGGACATCCTTCCAAATGAAGGTTCAGACAGAGGACATCAGCAGCGAGCTGTGTCCGGTCTGGGGTGATTGCCGGTTGCAGGATTTAGCCTACCGTTACCAGGTCAGCGCCGAGCACTTTGCCACGACGGCGACACGGTATCCCATGGAAACCGCCAACCCTTTTATCATAAGGGATTTTTCACGCTGTATTCAGTGCGGTCGCTGCGTTCAGGCCTGCTCGGAAATTCAAGTCAACAACGCCATCAGCTTCGGCTATCGCGGCGCGCAGTCCAAAGTAATCGCCGCAGGAGACCGCCCGTTAAAAGACTCGGATTGCGCTTTTTGCGGTGAATGCGTCCAGGTTTGTCCCGTGGGGGCCCTGGTTGAAAAGGATGCCCGTCATGTGGTGCGGCCCTGGCAGACCCGAAAGATACGTACCACATGCAGCTATTGCGGTGTGGGTTGTCAAATGGACCTGCATGTCAAGGAAAACAACGTGGTCAAAGTAACCGGGGTTGAGGCTGCGCCCAATTACGGCAGCCTGTGCGTCAAGGGACGCTTTGGCTATCACTTTATAGGCTCGCCCCGTCGGTTGACCCGTCCGCTGATCAAGGAAAACGGCCGGTTTCGAAAAGCTTCCTGGGACGAGGCGCTCAACCGGGTGGCTGACAGGCTCGCAAAAATCCGTGATACCCATGGGAGCGACAGCATCGGCGTGCTGAGTTCCGCCCGCATGACCAACGAGGATAATTACATGGCCCAGAAATTTGCCCGGGCCGTGATCAAAACCCACAACGTGGACCATTGCGCCCGGCTGTGCCACGCCTCCACCGTGGCCGGCCTGGCCGCCAGCTTCGGCAGCGGCGCCATGACCAATCCGATTGCCGACCTGGCCAAGGCCGATGTCATCCTGGTGACCGGGTCCAATACCACCGAAACCCATCCGGTCATATCCACCTACATCAAGCGGGCCGTAAAATCCGGGCGCACGCAGCTGATCGTGGTCGACCCGCGCGACATCCCCCTGAGCACCCATGCCGTTTTAAAGCTGACCCCGCGACCGGGTACGGACGTGGCCTGGATCAACGGCCTGATGCACGTCATTCTCAAAGAAAAGCTTTTCGATAAAGCGTTCATCGAAACCCGCACCCAAGGTTTCGAGCAGCTGGAAAAGTCCCTGGAAAAATACGCGCCGTCTTTTGTGGAGAGCATCACAGGCATTGCAGCGGACCAGCTCGTAGCTGCGGCGCGGATCTACGCCAAGGCCGGTGCCGGCAACATCGTCTATTGCATGGGTATCACACAGCACAGCACCGGAACCGACAATGTCAAAGCCCTGGCCAACCTGGCGATGCTATGCGGCAACCTGGGGATCGCCGGCGGCGGCGTCAACCCGCTGCGGGGCCAGAACAATGTTCAGGGAGCCTGTGACATGGGCTGTCTGCCCAACGTGTACAGCGGTTATCAATCGGTAACCGAAACATCCATCCGGAAAAAAATGGAGGACTTTTGGGAGACAACGGGCCTGCCCGACGCTGCGGGCCTGAAGGTCACCGAAATGATCCCCAAGGCGATGAGCGGCCGGATCAAGGCACTCTACATTATTGGTGAAAACCCCATGGTTTCGGATCCCGACCTGAACCATACGGAAAAAAGTTTGAAGCATTTAGAGTTCCTGGTGGTCCAGGACATTTTTTTGTCCGAAACGGCCCGGTTGGCCGATGTGGTCCTGCCGGCGGCGTGCTTTGCCGAAAAGGAAGGTACCTTCACCAACACGGAACGCAAAGTCCAACGCGTGCGCAAAGCCGTGGAGCCGCCCGGTCAAGCCCGGGACGATTGGCGCATCCTCTCGGATCTATCCGCCCGCATGGGGGTGGTCATGAATTATCCCGACGCCGAGGCGGTTTTTGATGAAATCGCCCGGGTAACCCCGTCTTACGCCGGAATTTCCTACCAGCGGATTGAAGAAGACGGCCTGGTGTGGCCCTGCCCTGCGCCGGATCATCCGGGCACCCCTTTGCTGCATGCGGAGAAGTTCACACGCGGATTGGGCAGGTTCCACGCCGTGGCGTTTATTCCTCCAATGGAAATTCCGGACGAAGACTATCCCCTGGTCTTGACCACAGGGCGGGTGCTTTACCAATACCATACCGGTACCATGACCATGAAAAGCGAGGACCTGAACGAAAGGGCTCCCGAATGCCGGGTGGAGATCTCCCCGGCCGATGCATCGAAAATCAAGATTGCAAACGGTGAGATGGTGCGTGTCGCCTCCCGCAGGGGAACGATCCGGGCCCGGGCAGCGGTGACTTCAAAAATTGTCGCGGGAACGGTATTCATCCCCTTTCATTTTGCCGCAGCCGCCGCCAACCGTTTAACCCATTCGGCGCTTGATCCGGTTTGTGCCATACCCGAACTCAAAGTATGCGCCGTTGCGGTAACTCCGGCATCAAAGACACCTGAGGAGGCACGTTTATGAAAAAAACTAAAAACTTCGGAGATGTCATGATCGTCGGCGGAGGCATAAGCGGCATTCAGGCCGCACTCGATCTGGGCACCGCGGGTTTCAAGGTCTACTTTGTCGAGAAATCGCCGACAATTGGCGGTAAAATGGCTCACCTCGACAAGACATTCCCTACGAATGACTGCTCCATGTGCATTGAATCCCCGAAATTTGTAGAATGCAAAAGGCAAATTGTTAGAAGTTGAACACTTTTTGGAAAAAATCATTGAAGCGTGTGGTATGGACAGCTTTTTGTTATCTTCCGAAAGCAAGGGACGCAATAGGTTTGACCCTGGTGTTCTATTTTTCGACTTTTTAGCACCTGCTCACCACATACGCTGCATTGCAGAAAAGTGTTTGCCATTTCAAAAGGCGGGGTAACTGATTCAACATGCTTGACTGAAAAAATATCCTCAGGGACTAAACCGAGCAAGTACTTTACGCGACCATCCAGCAGTTTTTGGAATTGCACCACATCTTCCATAACAACCTGATTGTTTATAATTTTTTGTTCAAGTTGGCTGTACTCTTCTTCGTCACCGAAATGTTGCTTTTTTAGGGACAACCTGAATCCGGTTTCGGTTTTTTTGGATAAAAGCGTATAGTTGTGCTTACCGAAATCCATGACCTGCAGACGTTGGTTACCCAAAGTGGTTCCGAGCATAATCTGGATCGCATCCAGAGACGAGGTGCAGTTTTCGGCAATTAGCGATATACCGCCGTTTAATTCACCGGCTTGTAGAATAAGCTTTTGAGCATACTCGCAGAGCTTGCATCCGATCACAAGATCCGGACACAGGTGCCCGTGGAAATCCACAACGCGCTTTAAATGCATATTCAAAAGCATTTTTCGTTCCTCTCTGCATAAGGCCATTAATTCATGATCATTCAGGATCCGAAAACATAGAATCCAGTACCCCTCACGCAAAATGCTTTGATGATTGGGGTCACAAAGATGTTGTTATAATTGTAAAAAAATCTCGGCATGGGATTGAATGGTAGTGCGAATCCCAGAGC
>JASFER010000382.1:0-5025 GCA_050124755.1 Desulfobacteraceae bacterium | reverse complement strand
TCACACACCCGGGGCAGGATACCTCCAGCATTAAATTGTGTCCAACACCAATCCCTGCGAGGAGGTAGCCCATGCGTGTGTTGTCCTTAATACCCATCATACTGATCTGTTATTTGCTCATACCCGCCGGCCCGGCCCTGGCCGATGCACCGTCCAAAACCCTTTCGCCCTATTTTTTGGTCGAAGGAGACGATGAAAGCACCGAGGGCTTTCCCTTGAAAAGCACCTCCGTCCAAACCGTGATCAACGGCGTCATTGCCGATGTCACAGTGACTCAGCATTACGCCAACATGGGCGACCGGCCCATCAATGCCCGCTACATCTTTCCGGCCTCCACCCGGGCAGCCGTTCACGGCATGCGCATGACGGTGGGCGAGGATGTGGTGGTGGCCCGCATCCAGGAGCGTCAAACCGCCAAAGAGACGTTCCAACAAGCCAAGGCCGCCGGCCAAAGCGCCTCCCTGCTGGAGCAGCAGCGCCCCAATGTCTTCTCCATGGATGTGGCCAACATCATGCCCGGCGAGACGGTCGCCATAGAGTTGCACTACAGCGAGTTATTGATTCCCGAGGAAGGCATGTATGCTTTCGTCTACCCCACCGTGGCGGGTCCCCGCTATTCAACCATCCCGGAAGCGGATGCCGACGATCATCACTTGTGGATTCAAAATCCCTATCTGACCTCGGAGAAAAAGCCCACCAGTCAATTTTCCATGGAGATCACCCTGGCCGCCGGACTGCCCCTTCAACAAGTGGCCTGCGACACCCATGCCACCGATGTGGACTGGGACAGCGAATCCCAGGCCCGTATCAAACTGGCCCAAAGCGAAACCCATGGCGGCAATCGCGACTTCATTCTCCAGTACCGGCTCACCGGTGACCGGATCCACGCCGGCTTGCTGCTCTATGAGGGCCGACAGGAGAACTTTTTCATGCTCATGGTCCAGCCCCCCAAGCGGGTCACCCCTGAAATCATACCGCCAAGGGAGTACATTTTTGTGGTGGACGTCTCCGGCTCCATGCACGGCTTTCCCCTGGACACCGCCAAGGCGCTGCTCCAGAAACTCATCGGCAGCCTGCGTCCCGCGGACAGCTTCAATGTGATTCTCTTTGCCGGTGCAGCCAATGTGCTGGCGCCCCGGTCTCTGCCGGCCGAGTCTTCCAATATCAAGGCCGCCCTGGATCACATTGACCGCCAGCAAGGCGGCGGCGGCACCGAACTCTACAGCGCCATTAAAAAGGGACTCTCGCTCCCCCGCAGCGAAGGAGATTCCCGCACCATGGTGGTAGTGACCGACGGCTACATTGCCGCTGAAAAAGAGGTGTTCGGACTCATCGCAGACAACCTGAACCGCAACAACGTATTCGCCTTCGGCATCGGCAGCAGCGTGAACCGCTATCTGATCGAAGGGCTGGCCAAAGCCGGCCAGGGCGAACCCTTTGTGGTTACCGAACCCAAGAGCGCGGCCGCCGCCGCCCGGCGCTTTCAAGACTACATTCAAGCCCCTTTGCTGACCGGCATCGAGATCGATTACGGCGAATTTGAAGCCTACGACATCGAGCCCAAAGTCAGTGCCGATCTGTTTGCCCGGCGCCCTCTGGTCATCTGCGGCAAATGGCGCGGACAACCCGGGGGGACCATTGCAATGAAAGGCGTCACCGGCAACGGCCCCTACACGCAGAATTTCGAGGTGTCACCCCTGGCGGTTTCTCCAACCACCGGCGCCCTGCCCTGTTTGTGGGCGCGCACCCGGCTGGGGCGGCTGACCGATTTTTCCCCCGGCGGGGACGACCAGGCCACACGCCGGGAGGTGACCCAACTGGGCCTCACTTACAATTTGCTCACCGCTTATACCTCCTTTGTGGCCGTCCAAGAAAAGGTGCGCAACAGCACCGGATCGGCGGATGACGTTGACCAACCCCTGCCATTGCCCCACGGGGTATCCAATCTGGCCGTGGGCGGCCGCACGGTGCCGGAACCGGACCTGGGCATACTGCTGGCATTGGTCTCTTTTGCGGCCCTTTTATGGATGGGATATCGCCGAAAACGTCGCGGTTAAACCGAAGAAACCATGGATCATGTTAAAGGAAATCTGATGATGTCGCATCCGTTCGTCCCCCTGCCGAGCCAGGCCACCCGCCTGTGTTCATCCAGCCATGTCAACATGGGCCACGGGAAGATCCGAATCCGCGTCATGCGCATCCTGGCAGCGGTCGCAACCCTGTTGACCATGCTGGCCCTCAAACGGCACTACAGTCTGGCAACGCCAGACCAGTTGGAATGGATTCTGGCACCCACCGCCAAACTGGTGGCCTGGCTCACTCGGGCTCACCCCGTTCACGAGAGCGGGGTGGGTTATGTGGATTTTACACGGGGTATCATCGTGGCGCCGGCCTGCGCCGGTGTCAATTTCATGATCATGGCGTTTGGATTGGCAGCCCTCTGCGGTTTGGCCAAAGTACGACGCTTGGCGGCCATTCTGGTTTGGCCGGCCGTTGCCCTCTCCTGTGCCTACGGCTATACCCTGGTGATCAATGCCCTGCGCATCGGCCTTTCCATGGTGCTCTACGAAGCCGACATCTACGGCGGCTGGATCAGCGCGGAACGGGTCCATCGCCTGATGGGAATAGGGCTCTACTTGAGCGCATTATGGATTTTCTACAGGAGCCTTCAATTCATGTTGAGCAGGATTAGCAAAGGAGGCCGTCCTTTGCCGGCCTGGCTGCCCCTGGGCTGGTACCTGGCGGGAGCGGTCGGCGTACCCCTGGTCAACCTGCTTTTCCAGTCGCCCACATCATCCTTTGGGGAGCATATCCTGACCGTGTTGATGGCCATCCCTTGCTATGGGGCCCTGGCTGCAATGGTGCTGCGCATGGTAAAACGCACCGGCACCCGCAGATGGGTCAGGCACTTTTTTTTAAACCTGAAAAACCTGCCTTTCCTGACCAGGTCAAATGCAGTGGGCTCTGCTGAAAACGGCCGGGACAGAGCCCGGCCCTACAAAACCATTGCCCCGACAAACGACGGCTTTATGGCGTCAACAATCGCCCGCAAAGCGGGTGACCTGGATTCACGGTGAAAATATGTTTATCGGCCATCTGCCTGCAGGTTACTGCCTCACGACGACCCTGTTGAAGTGTTTTGGATGTAAAGACGGTACGGCGTACCGGCGCTATCTTTGGATCGGCCTGCTTGCCAGTGTGCTGCCCGATGTCGACATGATCTACTTTTACTGGTTCGATCATCGTCAACATTTGCATCACTCCTATTGGACCCATATCCCCATCTATTGGATCACAGGAGCCTATGTCCTGTTGTCACTGGGGGAGCTGTTTCGAAGCAAAGCCCTCATTTGGGCAACTTCCATTGGGCTTGCCAATCTCATCATGCATTTGATTTTAGACTCCTTTGCCAGTAAAATACGCTGGCTCTATCCGGCATCCAGTGCCGCATACGGCTTATTTCAGATTCCATCCAGATATGGATGGTGGGTATGGAACTATCTTTTCCATTGGACCTTTATCATCGAGGTAATGATTGTCTTAATGGCAGGGTACATGTTTTATTATCGTCATTTTATGGAACACCATAAAATAAACATCAAAGGAAGCGTTCGAACATGCGGGTAACCGTACTGATTGTGGAAGACGAAACCGCCATAGCCGACACCATCCAATACGCCCTGGAGACCGAAGGCTTCACCCCACTATTGGCCGCAACCGGCCAGGAAGCCCTGGATCAGTTTGACACGGCGGCTGTGGATTTGATTGTTCTGGATATTGGACTGCCCGATATCAACGGTATGGAGCTGTGCAAGCAAATTCGCCAAAAGAGCAATGTGCCCATCATCTTTTTAACCGCCCGGGACGCCGAGGTGGATCGGGTGGTGGGCCTGGAGATCGGCGGCGACGATTATGTGGTCAAGCCCTTCAGCCCGCGTGAACTCACGGCAAGGGTCAAAGCCATTTTGCGGCGGGTCCAACAAAACAGCCGGTCAGCCCCGGTGACAGACAACGCCTGGCAAGTGGACAGCGCCAGACGGCAGATCACCTATTTCGGGCAGTCGCTGGACCTGTCGCGAACCGAATACGATCTGCTGGAAACCTTTATCCGTCGGCCGGGCCAGGTGTTTACCCGGGATCAGCTCATGGCTGCCGTCTGGAGCGAACCCGAAGCCAGTATGGATCGCACCGTGGATGCCCACATCAAAAATTTGCGGGCCAAGCTCAAAGCCGTCAAGCCCGATCTCGATCCCATCATCACCCATCGCGGCACCGGCTACGCGCTAAAAGAGGACCTATGAAACTGGGATTGAGAATCTTCGGCTGCTATTTGCTTATCTTCTGCATTTGCTTTGCGGGCCCGGTGGGATGGGTGCTCGACACCCTGCGCACCCGCTATCTGGAAGGAGTGGAGGATCCCCTGGTGGACCAGGCCAACATTCTGGCCGTTATGGTCGGTCAAATGATGGCGGAAAAACGATTCTCGCCGGAAGGCTGGCAGCAAACCTTCAGCGAAATATACGCTGCCGATCTCCACACCAAAATCTATCACCTCACCAAATCCAATGTGGATCTGGCCGTCTATATCACCGATGCCGCCGGCCGCGTCCGTTTTCATTCCAAAGATCCCGGCCAAGTCGGCAAAGACTATTCCCACTGGCGCGATGTCAAACTGACCCTGGAAGGTCAATACGGGGCCCGCACCACTTTGGCCGATCCGGACGACGAGACCTCCTCGGTTCTCTTTGTGGCCGCTCCCATTCGCCTGCAGGGCAAAATTGCCGGCGTATTGACCGTGGCCAAGCCCACCACCAACATCAACAGCTTTCTCCAGCAAGCCAAGCCCCAGCTCATTAAAGTGGTGGCCCTGTCTGTATTGGCCGCCATCGTGCTGGGATATCTGGTGGCCCTGTGGATTACCCGCCCCATCCAGCGATTGACCGATTACGCCAATGCGGTGCACGCCGGAGATCAGGCAGCCTTCCCCAAATTGGACAGCACGGAGATCGGCACCATGGGACGGGC
>JASFER010000381.1:0-5045 GCA_050124755.1 Desulfobacteraceae bacterium | reverse complement strand
ATCACTTGAATCTGGCGGTTCCACAGGGGGGATGCTTTGGTCTATTGGGACCCAATGGTGCCGGCAAAACCACCCTCATCGAAATTATCGAAGATATTATTTCACCCACATCAGGTCATATTCTCTATCAGGGGATGGCGCGTAACGATGAATTCCGTGAGCAGATTGGTATTATGTTTCAACAGACTGCGCTGCTCTCTTTCATGACCGTGCAGGAAACCCTCGCCACTTTTCAATCGCTCTACAGCATCAGTTACGACATTGACCAACTCATCAAGCTTTGCCACCTGGAAGAGATTCGACATCAATTGAACGATAAAATTTCAGGCGGCCAGCGTCAGCGTCTGCTGTTTGCACTGGCCCTGATCAATCAGCCTAATTTGATTTTCCTGGATGAACCATCCACCGGTCTTGATCCCCAAGCTAGAAGGAATCTATGGGGCATTGTGGAGAATGTCAAAGCGCAGGGGAAAACCATCATACTGACCACCCATTATATGGAGGAGGCGCAGCATCTCTGTGATAAAGTCGCTATTATGGACCAGGGTAAAATCATCGCACAGGGATCGCCGCATGAGTTGATCCATGGTCATGGCGGCGGCACTGCCATCGCGTTGCCCAGCCAGGCATTGAAAACCAATATAGATCAGATACCATTTGAAATCAAAGAGATAAACGGCATTATCGAGATTTTGTGCGACCACATGAATCCGGTGGTTGCGTTTCTGTTGGAGACCGGTGCGGACATGACCCAAATGAAAGTCCGGACGCCGAACCTGGAAACAGTATTCTTGAACCTGACCGGTCGACGATTGAGGGAATGAAAATGAGTATTAAACGCATGTGGTCGATGATTATTGCCCGCAATCGGGAATTTTTCAGGGATCGCGCCGCTTTTGGCTGGAATTTCCTTTTTCCTTTTTTGCTCATCGGCGGTTTTGCCATCATTTTCGGCGGTGAGGAGCACAAAGACTATAAGGTGGGTGTTTTTCCTTGTGAAAGGATCGCAGCAAAAGATACATACGAATGTATTCCCAATGATTTCAAATCAATTAAATACATTCGATACATCCCCTTTTCATCTGTGAAGCAGGGGTTGAAAAAGCTCAAGCACCACAAGATCGATCTGTTGGTGAACACAAAGGCCAAACCATACCGATATTGGGTAAGCGACACATCCCCCAAAGGCTATATTGTTGAAAAAATGATGGTGGCGAGCCTGCTGCCGGACAACCGTAACCGATTGGATCGACAACAGACCGTTGCAGCGCGTCAAATTCGATATATCGACTGGCTGTTTCCAGGTATATTGGGAATGAACATCATGTTCTCCGCCCTTTATGGGGTTGGCTTCGTCGTTGTGCGCTATCGTAAAAACGGTGTGCTTAAACGTTTGAAAGCCACCCCGCTGCGCGCCATCGAATATTTGAGTGCGCAAATGATTTCGCGCCTGTCGCTGCTAATGTTTACGCTGACCATTTTATGGATCGGATGCGACCTGATATTCGACTTCAATGTGGAGGGCACTTATTTAGACTTGTTCATTATTTTCCTGCTGGGATGCTTAAGCATGACCGCCATGGGGCTGGTTGTGGCATCCCGCGGCAGCAGCGAGGAGTTCACCAACGGTCTGCTCAATTTCATCACATGGCCCATGATGTTCCTATCTGAAGTGTGGTTTTCCATCGAAGGTGCTCCTCATTGGGTCAAGGGGATCGCTAAGCTCTTTCCGCTGACCCACCTGCTCAACGGCGTGCGCAAAATCATGAACGACGGGGCGGGATTGGTGGACGTGGCCGGAGAACTCAGCGTTCTCGCCGTCATGACGACGGCTTTTTTGGTCATCGGGGCGACGATGTTTTCTTGGAACAAATAGAATCCTAATTCGTTAGACTATGAATCGGTGAGGGGATCAATCCGCCGCGTCTGATGAATGGGTTTTCCGCATCGGCATTATTCACCGGCATGATGGTGGATTCACCCAGGAGACCGCCGAAGTAAGCGTGATCGCCGGCTTTTTTGCCGGGAACCGGAATGATGCGAGCGGCGGTGGTTTTTTTGTTGATGACACCAATGGCCATTTCATCGGCAATGATGGCGGCCAGGGTTTCGGCGGAGGTGTCTCCGGGAATGGCCACCATGTCCAACCCCACCGAGCAGACGCTTGTCATGGCTTCCAATTTTTCAATGGACAGGAAGCCATCTTCGGCTGATTTGCTGATATTCAGGTCTTCACTGACGGGAATGAAGGCGCCGCTGAGTCCACCCACATTGGAACTGGCAAAGGCCCCGCCCTTTTTGACGGCATCATTGAGCATGGCCAGCGCGACGGTTGAACCGGGAACCCCGATGCTGCGCAACCCCAGGCTCTGAAAAATTTCCCCCACACTGTCACCCACATTGGGAGTCGGCGCCAACGACAAATCCACAACCCCGAACCGAATGCCAAGGGCTTCGGCCACTTCTCTGCCGATGAGCTCACCCACACGCGTTACCTTGTAGGAGGTACGCTTGATCAATCCCGCCAATTCACCCAAATCCAATTCCGAATGGGTTTTCAATGTGCGATCGATGGCGTTTTTCACCACTCCCGGTCCTGAAACGCCTACGTTGATCACGGCATCGGCTTCTCCCACACCGAGATAGGCGCCGGCCATGAAAGGCACATCCTGAGGGATGTTGGCGAAGACACAGAGCTTGGCGCAGGCCAAACCATCCTGATCGGCTGTCAGATGGGCGGCTTGTTTAATACGGCGCCCCATGCGCAGCACCGCATCCATATTGATGCCGGCACGTGTGGAGGCCACGTTGATGGAGGCGCAGACACGGTCGGTCTGGGTCAAGGCTTCGGGAAGGGCGTCGATGAGCGCACGGTCCCCTTTGGCCATGCCTTTTTCAACCAATGCCGAGAACCCGCCGATAAAATCGACATCGACCGCATGAACGGATCTATCCAAAGCTTTTGCCACGGCGACCATTCCGTTTTGATCAAACGGCGCTGCGGCAACGGCCATGGGGCTTACCGAAATGCGTTTATTGACCACAGGGATGCCATATTTTTCGCCCACAGCATCACAGATGCTCACAAGTCGCTCGGCGGTTTGAGTGATACGGTCGTATATGTTGGAGCAAAAACGCGCTACGTCGTCACTGGCGCAATCCAGCAGGTTCAGCCCCAGGGTTACGGTGCGCACATCCAGATTTTGATTGCGCAGCATCTCAAGAACGGAAACGATTTCACTTTGGGTGAGCATGAATAAGATATCCTTATCTATTTACGCAATTTATTAAAGTTTGTTTGGTGTTATAATGAAAGTGATTGTAAATTAAATACCGAGTGTTAAGTGTTAAGTTAGGGTAGTCATATCCGGTTGATGGCTTCAAAAATATTTTTATGTTGGATATTAATTTCCAGATTGAGCTCTTTTCCCTTGTCCAGCAGCGCCTGGCGCAGCTCTTTCTGATCAATGTTCAACGGTATGTCCGCTTCATAGATCATAATATTCTTGTCAGGGTCATCGCCGCCGCGAAAAGCGGCTTGAAGCTGAGTAACATTGACATTGTGAGCGGCCAGCAGCGCGGTGATGCTGGCCACCAACCCTTTGCGGTCCGGTCCGCGGGTGGTGATGATAAAAGGATCGCAGTCGCACGTGGTCCAGGAGATTTTTATGGATTCCAATTCGCGAACATGAAAATGCAGATTTAGGTCCGATGTCCTGCGCTCCAATTCACGGGTCAATTCATCGGTGGTGATATGGTCCGGCCCGGTGGCGATAAAAATACCGGAAAACTGGTTTTGAAGGATGGTTTGGCTCACATCCTCGATGTTGAATTCCTTTTCGAACATGATTTTTGTCACTGCGGCGATGATGCCGGGCCGATCCTTGCCCAAGACGGATATAATGACTTTATTCATTGTTTTGTGTTTGGTATCCTAATGATTTTATTTGGTAATTTTAATCCGTATCAAGTTACGTATTGAATGGTGGATATTTGTCTTGTTCTATATGGACGAATTGCAATGGCCTGTCAACGGGAGTTCTCACAGGCCAGCAATTCTCGGTGAAGTGAAATCGAGCGGGGATAAACCCCATAAGCGCTTAATTAATAATAATGATAAGCCAATCTCTATGCAGGATATCGGATTTTATACCCGGCCGGCACGGAGGCCGGCCCTACGCGAATCACTCCGGTCCCTGGCGTGTTTTTTTCCCGGCCTATGGCCGGAAATCCAAGCCACCCGCTATGCGGGTGGTCGTTGACTCAGCCATTGCCTCAGGCGCCGTAGTCCCTCTTCAGTGGAAACGATCGGTTTGTAGCCCAAATCCTTTTTTGCCGCTTGAATGTTAAACCAGTGGGCGGTGGCCAGTTCCTTGGCCACGAATCGGGTCATGGGGGGGTCGCCCTTTAGACGGCACAATTGATAGATGCCTTCGCAGATGGAACCGACCAGAAAAGCCATGGCCGGCGAAATGGTCCGTGTGACAGGTGGCTTGCCTCCGGCTGCCAGGATATGGTTGACCATTTCCCACAACGGGATGGGCTCGTCCTGGCTGACGAAGTATACCCGGCCGGACAACGCCGGGTTTTTATAAAGCTGCTTTTCCGCCAACACATGGACCCATGCCGCGTTGTCAATATATATGGTATCCACTTTGTTCGATCCATCACCGACCTGCCTGAGGCGATGGGCCCGCTGTAGAATGCGCGGAACCAGATGGTTATCTCCGGGCCCCCAAATCAAATGAGGCCTGATGGCCACCGCAAGGAGATCGCTTTTTGCAGCCGCCAACACCCGTTGTTCGGCCATGGCCTTGGTTTGTGGATAGAAGGCGTGATAAGTTTCAGGGTAGGGGGTGGATTCATCCACGCCTTCCATATCATTGCCGTCAAATACCACGCTTGGCGAGCTGGTGTAAATCAACCGCCGTACGCCGCAGTTTTTACAGGCATGGATGATATTTTCCGTACCCAGCACATTGGGCTCATAAAACGAGGCATAGGTGCCCCACACCCCTGGCCGGGCCGCTATGTGAAAAACGGCT
>JASFER010000380.1:0-5105 GCA_050124755.1 Desulfobacteraceae bacterium | reverse complement strand
GTAGTCCTGTAAGGCGACCTGTCGACAGATTCGGTCAAGACATCGGAGCACGAAAATGAAACCTGATGAAACGATAATGCAACCGGGGGGATCGGACCAGGGCATCTCCAAGCAAATCAGGATTCTAGTGGTTGAAGACGTCGCCAATGTGGCAACGGTCCTCAAAACGAGACTGGAAAGCTATAATTATGAAATTTGTGATATTGCCAATACCGGCCGGAAGGCCATTGATTGCGCCTTGCACCACAAGCCCGATCTTATTTTGATGGATATTATACTTGAAGGGGACATGAACGGAATTGAGGCTGCTGAAATCATATCTGATAAACTCGATGTGCCTATCATCTACCTTAGCTGTCTTAACGATCAGAAGGTGTTTGATCGCGCCATTAAAACCAATCCGTATGGCTATATCCTGAAGCCCTATGACAGCTCCGAGTTGCGCTTCAGCATCGAAAATGCCATCCGAATACATCGTTTGGATAAAAAGCACAAAGCACGCATTGCCGAATTGGAGAAGCGGTGCGTGGACACGGATCCTTCCACCTAAAAGCCAATCAACCTGCTATGGGCTATGAAAGTTTGAAACACCACCGGTTTCACATTTCTGCGCTTGGCAGACACCCACCGCCATGCTATGCAAAACCAAAAAAAGATCCGTTTTAGGCCATCATGAAAGGAGTTCCCAGTCCTGATGAAAGAGATTCGAAGCAATGCCAAGGAGTTGATGAAAGGCTATTGTCGGGTGTGCAAAGTGTGTGACGGAAGCGCGTGCGCCGGTGAAGTGCCGGGTATGGGCGGATTGGGCACCGGAAGTGGCTTTATGGCCAATTTGGACGCTTTGGCCCGCTGGCGGTTGAACATGAAGCTGTTGCACGACGTGCGAGAACCCGACACATCCGTCGCTTTGCTGGGCAAAAAACTGACAATGCCGGTTCTGGCGGCGCCCATCGGTGGTGTCTCCTTTAACATGGGCGGCGGGGTAACCGAAGAGGCCTACATCGATGCCGTCATCGGCGGTTGTGC
This sequence comes from Desulfobacteraceae bacterium, assembly GCA_050124755.1. Taxonomy (GTDB): domain Bacteria; phylum Desulfobacterota; class Desulfobacteria; order Desulfobacterales; family Desulfosarcinaceae; genus JARRKU01. The sequence goes on along the minus strand of JASFER010000380.1, from coordinate 4,079 downwards.
CCAAGAAGGAACACTGGGCTGTGTGGGAGATGGCGTTCCGGATTTTATTCACCAGGCCGGATATGCCGCCATCCAGGCCAATGGAGGGGCCGGCATCCCCTTTGTCAAACCCTGGGAAGATGAGGCGTTGGATCAGAAGCTTGAAAAGGCGCTGGCCACGGGCACGGATATCATCGGAATGGACGTGGATGCCGCCGGGCTGGTTACCCTGAAGCTGATGGGCAGGCCGGTATCACCAAAACCCGCCGATAAATTACGACAAATCGTTGCCAAACTGCCGGCGCAGTTTATTTTGAAAGGCGTGATGACCGTGGAGGACGCCAGAACGGCCGTTGATGTCGGGGTCCACACCATTGTGGTTTCCAACCACGGTGGACGGGTGCTGGACCACACACCCGGTGCAGCAGAGGTGCTGCCGGAAATCGCTGCAGCCGTAAAAGGTCGGATCACCATTTTAGCCGATGGCGGGGTGCGATCAGGCGCTGACGTGCTCAAGCTTTTGGCATTAGGCGCCGACGCTGTTATGATCGGCCGGCCCATTTCCGTAGCCGCCGTCGGTGGATTGCAAGAGGGGGTTGTCAAATACTTGCAGCAGATAAAGTCCGAACTGATTTCCGCCATGGTGTTAACCGGCACGCATAGCGTTAAAGAAGTGCAACGCGATATTTTAAGACCCGCGGGAGTGTAACCGAATGACGATGCCGGTTGTGGTTCGGTGGGTGCTCGCCGTCTTGGTATTGACACAGATGGCACCGGTTCGGATGGTTCATTCGCAGCGGTTGGACATTGCGAACATGAAGCGCTTTTTTCACAGCGGCGACGGCCGTATTCGCATGACCAGCGAGAAAAACGGCCGGTCCTTCAACGGTCCTTATCGCATCGGCGATGGCCATTACGACGAGGATGCTTATAAAGCCATCTCGGCCGTTTTTGGTGCGCCATACCAATCCGGGCGCAGGGTCCTCTCGCTGCGGTTGATCGAATTTCTGGACTACCTGGAAGACCGTCTGGCACCTGGCGCTTTGATCACCATTACATCCGGGTACCGTGCGCCTGCCTACAACACCAAACTTCGCAAAGGCGGTGCTTTAGCGGCCAAGGCCAGCTTGCACCAGTATGGCATGGCTGCGGATTTTATATTGGAGGGGGTACCCTCCCTCCGGGTCTGGGAGTATGTGCGTGCGATGGGTTTTGGCGGTACCGGCTACTACCATGGCAAGACAGTTCATGTGGATGTCGGCCCGGCCCGCTCATGGGATGAGACAAGTTCAGGGGTGGGCACCGGTTTGTCCGATGACAACAAATTGATCGGATTGGTGACCAACTTTGACGTTTACAGCCCCGGCGAGAAGGTGACGCTCAGCTTTATACGCATGACGGCCTTCCCCATTGCGGTGCATGCGGAATTTAAGCTGCTGCCCACGGCAGACGCACCCAATGCCCAAGGCGTTATCCGATTTCAGCCCGATTTTAAAACTTCATCGGCCGGTGCCTGTGTTGAATTTTCAAATATCGGCCAAATGGGGTTCATTCGTTGGCCGTTGCCGTCCAACTTGCCGGTGGGGCGCTATCAAATCAGCGTCCGCTTTTGCAAAAACCCGTGGGAAAGGATGCCGAAAGAAATTTCCACACCCCAATTTGAGATTCGACGGCCGTGACCCGATGGAATTTCGAATATGGAACAAGGAACCGCAGAATGTCGAAGTCAGGTATTCTGTCATTTAAAGTAATAATGGCAGAAGCGCAGCGATGCCACACTTGGACATTCGACATGCCTTGTTGGATATTCTGCGGTTCATAACTGCTTATGGGCCGATAGAATGATCTCTTCGGTTTCGTCCCAGCCAATGCAGGCATCGGTTATGGAGACAAAGGGGTTGAGGTCCTCTTTGCGGGTTTCGCCGTACACAAAGGGCTGTGATCCCTCTTCAACATTGCTCTCCAGCATCAATCCGCGGATGGCCGGATTGGGTTTGATGCGAATGCCATTGGGGTGGCCGAGGCGCTGAATGAGGACGTGGTTGAAGACCTCGCCCTGCTTGCGATAGTCCTTTCCGGAATTCTTATGCGAGCAGTCCACAATGACGGATTGCAGCAGGTCCGTGTGTTTGGATAGCAGCGCGCATGCCTCGCCGATGCTGACCGGATCGTAATTGGGCCGTTTGCCGCCCCGCAGTACGATGTGGCAGTATTTGTTGCCCTTGGAAAAAACCCTGGACGTGACGCCAAAGGGATCGTTGCCCACGAAAACCTGAGGGGTGGAGGCGGCCAGCAGGGCATTGATGGCCGTATCCAGATTGCCGTCGGTTCCGTTTTTAAAGCCAACCGGCATGGAGAAGGCACTGGCCCACTCCCGGTGGTTCTGGGACTCGGTGGTGCGGGCACCGATACAAGCCCATGAAATCAGACCGGAAAGACGTTCAGCCGCCGTCTGGCTCAATATTTCCGTGCCTACGGCCACACCCATCTCATTGAGCGCCATCAGAATTTTCCTCGCCTTTCTGAGCCCTTCGTCTATATCAAAGGTGCGCTTATCGATATGGGGATCTGAGATGAGGCCTTTGAAACCTACGTTGGTCCTGGGTTTTTCAAAATAGACGCGCATTACCAGTTTGATGGTTTTGTTGACCTTCTCTTGCAGTCCGGCCAAGAGTTGTCCATATTTGATAGCCTGTCGTTCACTGATGATAGAGCACGGCCCGGTGATGATCAGAACCCGATGATCTTTGCCATCCAAAATGTCCTTGATCTTCTGACGTCCCTGGACAACGGTTTGGGTGGCCTTCTCTGTCATGGGAAACTCTTCCCGAAGCTGATCCGGTGTAATGATGGTAGTCCGTTTTAGTACATTTAAATCGTAGGTCTTTTCCATTTTAAACTCTCAAAGCTGATGTAATGAGGCGATCCCGCCCAATGGCGGTCACAGGTGGCCTTGCGTTTAGAAAAATCCACCCCTACCACAATCGGAGCGGCAACTCAATCACAGAAAAGCTTTTAGATGCCCTCGGCGGACACCAACTCACCCATGAAATTCCCCACTTTCACTTTGGATTTGATTTGAACGGGGATGCGTTTTGCATCGGCTGTGACCCAAATACGCAGCGTGGCTCCCTTGCTCTCTTTGAAAACACCACCGAAGATCCCCATTTTTGGCTCCAAAATCAAAGTGTCATAGCGCTTTCCACTGGTCAGCGTGATGGTTTCGCGGCCAACCACTTTGGTATTTCCGATGAAATTTTTTTTGCCATCGGTCACCGGCCGTTCGATTCGGGTTTGCTGATCGGAGATGGCCATGCGTGTAAAATAGAAGGCTGAAAGGGGATCGAAACTGCCAGGCAGCAATGCAATGGAATCGCGGATGCGGCTTGTATCGGTATATTGCGCCGAATTGTTTATCCAATCAAATTTAACCTCGGCCTTTCGTATCTTCCGTTTACCGGTTTGTTTTTTTCGATACAGCATAGAGTGGGTCATCTGGGCATTGGCATAGGCGTCGATTCTGTCACGGATTTTGCAGAAGATATCCACGAAAGCATTTGATTTTGCAATCATAACAAAGTGATATGCAGGAGAACCATTGATGCTGGTCATGGGGTGAATCTCTAATATCAGTTCGCCGGCCGGTATGTTTCCCCAACGCAAGGCATATTTGAGCTTTTCACCGGGTGCAAAGGGAAGAGGGGATGCGTGGGCGGAGTTGAAACTCATCATCGCGCAATAGAGCACGAGGGCGATCATGGCGATATTTTTTCTGGTGGTCGTCATCAGAATGATTCCTCCAGTTTATGGGTGAATGGTGACGGCTTTATCTTGATCAGTGTAGACGCACCATGACCGGAAAAAGTTTACACCTGTTGATTTCGGGCTGATCATGATTTATTTTGAAAACCTAAACCCAATTCAACACCATCCGCAATTGTTCAGGATGGAGAGTGACCTTACATCCCAATCGAATGCATTCAAACCTGTTTTCAGCCAGCAATCTGCGCAGTTCGGTGGTCAGTACCCTCAGTGCGTCGTAAATCTCAAGATCCATGCCGGCGCGTCGACCGGGATATGATCCATCGGCAGGGAACGGC
>JASFER010000379.1:0-5113 GCA_050124755.1 Desulfobacteraceae bacterium | reverse complement strand
GGAGACGTGAATGGGCGCGGCGGAAGCCTTGACGGCTTTGTCCCATTTCAGCGTCGCGTCGAGTTGAATTCCAGGTTCCCTGATCCGCAGCGGGGAAACAGTGACATTCAACTGCCGGGTTGTCCATTGGGCACGGCCGATTAGGGAGATATCCTTCACCGGCAGCCGATTCGGGCCATTTTCAATGATGGCGCCGGGGGCTTTTGCATTGAACCGTGCCTGAAAGGTCTCCAAAGCCTGGGAAGTCACCTGGATCTCTGCGTCCAAAACCATTGAGGGCAAGCGCTTCGCCATCGGAGCCAGGCCAAGGCGTTCGACAGCCTCGGTTTGAAGCCCGGCCAGAAGGATTCGCCCGTTGCTGTTCAAGGTACGCGGGTCGATACTGAACGCCAATTCAACGCCTGTGGCCAGGTCGGAGCGGCCATCGAGCTTGACATGGAGCTGCCGGTCGACGGTTGCCAGCTGAATGTGCAGACGGGATAATCCAACCTCGGTCTTTCCGGCATGGATCAGTTTGAATTGACCATCAACGATGTCGACTTCCAACTGCCCCGCCAGGGCGCCTGTCAAGGCCACAAGATCGGCGATTTGCTCCTGGACGGGCATACCGGAAAACCGCTGCCCCCCCATGGGTGTATCCGAAACCGCCAAGGGCCAGTTCAGGGCCACAACAGGATCGACAATCTTCAGGTGATCGACTTTTAAACGCCCGGTCAGCAGAGGCCATATTTTGGGATAGATGACCACTTTGGGGAATTGGGCGTTGAATTTGCCCGGTTCCGTGATGCCGGCCTGGACGATGGCCACATGCGGCCAGGGCAAAAGCGCCGGAGTAATGGCTTCAAAGCGGACTTCGCCGGCGAGGGCATTTTCGGCAAGGGCCATGATACGGCTCTGCACAGCCTCGGTATTGACCACCCAAGGCAGCACCATATGACACAGGACCGCAAGAGCTGCGAAAAAGCCCGCACCCCAGATCAATTTTCGGATTCTCTTTTTATATTGGTTACTTGGCATTAACTTAAAACTTTACACTTTAAACTTTAAACTGGCATAGCTAACGCAGGTCCGCCTTAATTTGGATTACAGGTCCGAAAATCTGCCAATAACTGCAATCTTATCCGGGTGTATCGGCAATGTCCATATCCGCCTGTCCCCGGATGGTCTAAACAATTCTAAGTGCATATGGGAATGCCGTCTATGGGTGGATGTTAGATGACTAAATGATCATGTTCATGTCATGATCCGGTTATATGGTTGTATTATTTAAAACAACGATATAGATAGCCGATGCAGCCCATGATCATTGACAATGCATCGAATCGGGAGCATTTTTACGGATCGGGTCGCCGCCATCAGGGGCCCGTTGATATTTCCGTTTGGAAATCAGTATACAATGCAGCGCGTTGACTATCTGCCATAGAAAAATGAAGCGATCTCGCCCCATCACCATGTCATTGGCAATCATTTTGATGCTCCTGGGATGCGCCCCTTTTGCGCCGAAGGTTCGGGTGGCTGAACAAGATACGGTGCCGCCCGCCTATTCCAATGGGTCCTCTGAATCCCGGATGCCACAGCCTTGGTGGGAGAGCTTTAATGACGACCAGCTCAACGATCTAATAGAAGAGGCGCTGGCATCCAACTATTCCTTGCAGCAACTCTGGGCCCGCCTCAGACAAGCACGCGCGCTGACTGTCAAAAGCGGTGCGGCGCTATATCCGGACCTGACCCTGGACGGATCCGGTTCGGTCGGGCGACAGCAAATTTCAAACGGAAGTACCGCAACGGAGACCGTAGAGCGCTATACCAGCGGCTTGGTGAGCAATTATGAGATCGATTTATGGGGCCGAATCCGATCCCAACATCAGGTGGCACGCCTTTCAGAGGCGGCCTCCCGTGAAGATTTAAACGCTGCCGCCATCACATTGGCGGCCAATGTCGCCACGCGCTGGATCGGCATCGTATCTCAGCGCATGCAAAAACAGCTGCTGGAGAGGCAGCTGGCGGCCAATCGAACACTGGTGGAACTGGTGGAGCTGCGATTCCGCAAATCCCTGGCTTCCGCTCTGGACGTGTTTCAACAGCGGCAGTTGGTGGCCCAATCCCAGGCCCAGATACCGCTGGTGGAACAGAGCGAACGGCAGTTGCTGAACGAAATGGCCCTGCTTTTAGGACGCACCCCCTTCAAAGTGCCTGAAATTCAGTCACGTTCATTGGAAATTCCTGATCATGTACCGGAGACGGGTATCCCTGCGCAGCTGTTGAGCGCCCGGCCTGACATCCAAGCGGCCATGCGGCGGCTGGAATTGGCCGACTGGAATGTGGCCGCTGCCAAGGCCGACCGATTGCCCAGCCTCAGCTTGACGGCCGGGGCCGCTTATCAAGCGGACGAGTTGAATCTTTTGCTGGACAACTGGCTCATTAACCTCGTAGCCAATTTGACGGCACCGCTTCTGGACGGCGGACGACGAAAGGCGGAAGTCGGCCGATTGACAGCGGTTGTGGATGAAAACCTGGCCGCCTATCGCCAGACCGTCCTGACGGCTGTTCGGGAAGTGGAGGATGCATTGGTGGGCGAAGAGAAACTGCAGGCCCATTTAAGAGGCCTCGACGCACAGCTGGATGCCGCCCGGAATGCGCTGAATGAGGCCCGGTCGCGGTACCGCAGCGGATTGATTGATTATCTGCCGGTATTGACCCAGTTGTTGACCGTACAGAACCTGGAGCGCACCATCATCCAGAGAAAAGCGGATCTGCTGGTGGCCAGGGTAAATTTATACCGTGCATTGGGGGGAAGCTGGACAGATGGACTGGAACCCCTGGCACGCAGACACGCAAATTAAAAGCAGATGGACAGTGACCCTATGACAATGCCAATCCCCCAAAACACTATTGACCCAGTCGATAGAGAACCCCATACATCGGGCAGTGCAAAAACCGCACTGATCATCGCCATCATATGCTTGGCCGTCATCAGCATGGGGGCCGCCGGATATATTGCGCTGGTCAAGTCGACTCCCAAGGTGCGCAAAAGACCGCCGGTGAAAATGGTTCCCCTGGTGGGGGTGCAAAAGATCTATCCCCAAACCCAGCAGGTGGTTATCCGTGCCATGGGAAGCGTCATTCCGGCCAAGGAACTGACCCTCAAATCCAGGGTGGCCGGAGAAATTGTAGCAGTCCACCCTGAATTCACCGAAGGCGGTATACTGCGCAAAGGGGAGCAGATTATCAAAGTGGATGATATGGATTACAAGCTGATCGCCGCCCAAAAGCAGAGTGCCGTTGCCAATGCCAGTTATGAGTTGAAGCTGGAGCTGGGACGCCAGGATGTGGCCCGACGCGAGTGGGAATTGCTCAATGGCGACAACCCGGCACCCGCAGCGGATGCGGAATTGGCGCTGCGCAAACCCCACCTTGAAAAGGCACAGTCCGATTTGATTGCCGCCAAAGCCGAACTCGAGGCCGCCAAACTCCAGTTGGCACGCACCAGCATCACGGCACCGTTCAATGCCGTCGTTCGAACCACCCATGTGGAGAGAGGATCCCAAATCGCCATACAGGAAAACCTGGCCACCCTGGTGGATACTGATGAATACTGGGTGCAGGTATCCATACCCGTGGATCGGTTGAAATGGATTGACATTCCCTCCAGCCGTGGCCAAGACGGAGCCGAAGCCCGCATCACATACCAGGGCGATTTCGTCCGAAAAGGACATGTGGTCAAACTGCTCAGCGACCTGGAAGCGGAGGGGCGCATGGCGCGTCTGGTGGTGGCGGTTCAAGATCCTTTGGACTTGAATAAAGCGGACGATCAGCCGCCGGCCATGCTCATCGGCGAGTATGTGCGGGTGGATATCCAAGGGCACAGCATCCCGGATGCCTTTCGCATCCCGCGGTCGGCCTTGCGGGACAACTCCAAGCTTTGGTTGGCCGGCAGCGATGGTAAATTGGAGATCAGAGCGGTCCGAACCATTTGGCGGGACACCGACACGGTGCTGGTGAAAGACGGGCTCAAGCCCGGTGCCAGACTCATCATCACCGATTTGGCCGCACCCGTTCAGGGGATGGCCATCAAGGTGGAAAATGGCAGGAATAAACCCCTGGAATCAGCATCCACAGACAAGTAGAAACAAATATGACCTCGCCAACGACACCTGATAAGCCCAACGACGGTCCCATCACCTGGATGGCCGGACATTCGGTGAGCGCCAACCTGCTCATGCTGGTGTTGCTCATCGGGGGGCTGTTCATGGGATTTCGCATTAAAAAGGAGGTGTTCCCCGATTTCGACCTGGATCAGGTCACCATCAATGTGGCCTATCCCGGTGCAAGTCCGGAAGAGGTGGAACGGGGCATCATATTGGCCATTGAAGAGGCCGTCCAAGATATCAAAGGCATCAAAGAGTTTTCGGCAACGGCCTCCGAGGGTTCCGGCAGCGTTACGGTGGAAGTGCTGGAAGGCGAGGATGCCCAGCAAGTGGGTCAGGATATCAAAAACGAGGTCGATCGCATCACTTCGCTGCCCGAAGAAGCCGAAGAACCAAGGGTGACGGTGGCCAAGCGCAAACGCTATGTGGTCTCGCTGGCGCTGTTCGGCAATCAAAGCCAATGGGTTCTGCGGGAGATGGCCGAAATCATTCGGGACCGATTGCTCCTGGACCCGGAGATTACCCAGGTGGATTTTTCCGGGGTTCGGGATTACGAAATCAGCATTGAAATCCCCCAAAGCCGTCTCAGGAGCTACAACCTGACCCTCTCTGCGGTGGCCCAAACCCTTCGGCAGGCCGCCGTGGAAATGCCGGGGGGCGCCATCAAGACCGAGGCCGGCGACGTGTTGGTGAGGGTCAAGGAGCGCCGCGATTACGCAGACGAGTTCGGCAGAATCCCCGTGATTACGGCCAACGACGGAACCCAGGTGCTGTTGGAGGAGATTGCCGTGATCCGGGACGGCTTTGAAGAGACCGATATGTACGCCACCTTTAACGGCCAACCGGCGGTAATGCTGGAAGTCTACCGCGTGGGCGACCAGACGCCCACCTCGGTTTCAGCGGCCGTTCACCGTAAGATTAAAGAAATCAAACAGATCCTGCCTCAGGGACTCAATATTGAAGCG
>JASFER010000378.1:0-5141 GCA_050124755.1 Desulfobacteraceae bacterium | reverse complement strand
CCTACGCTAATCACTCCGACCCCTGGCGTTTTGAGGGTTCCCGGGTAGGGTCGGGCTCTGTCCCGACCGGTGGGGATAAACCCCGCCCGCTTAATCTTTAAGATAACCGCGATAAATTATAAAATGGATTGGACTGCGTGATAGCCGATGCGATACCACCGCCCTCAAATCCCAATGTCAAAGCCCAAATGTCAAATGAAGGTATCCTATCGATTTTATATTCAATCGGTTCCCATCCGCCATTTGACATTTGGATTTTGTCATTTGACATTCGGGTCGAAATGATAACAAAAAATATGTCACCTATATCTGGGACACAACACTAGGCCATATCTCCATATGCCCTTTTTAACACCTTGCCGATTTGGATCTTCTGGGGGCAGTTTCTTTCCGCCTCGGTATAATCGGCCTTCAGGATGTTATCGCGTACATCGGCCGGCAGTTGTCTGAACAGATAAACCGCTGTTTCCCTGTCGCCGTACCCGTGGTGGTACATGCAATAGCGCATGATATCGCTGATGGGGATGTCGGTATCGACGGCGGATTCGCAGATTCCGGCGCATCCGGCGCAGTAGCCGTTGGCCGTTTTTTGGGCGTACAGGGCCAAGCGTTGCTTATCCCCCCGGGATAATGGCTGTTCATTCAAGGCCGCCGTGACGTTGGCCTTGAGGATGGTCATATTGGGCATGGCCGAGCAGATGCTGGCGATATTCGGGTTCTCCCACACCGCTTTCAGTCTTGCCTGTTCGGCGGTGTAGCCTTTTTCTAAGAACTTTTCAGTCATTTTCAAAGCATCATCGGTTTCCGATCCGATGGTGGAATAGAAGTTGGCCGAGAAGGCGGCTTGTGTTTTCATGGCCGTCAATCCAATACCCGCCTCGACGCAGGCGGCCACCGCTTTTTGCATCTCATCCTTTAACATCAGCCTGTAATTATAGCTCATCATGATGCCGTCGATCCAACCCAGGTCGGCGGCCGCAAGCATGCTCCTTGCCATGTTCTTGTGGGCGCTGAATCCGAACAGGCGAATTTTCCCGTCGGACTTGGCTTGCTCCGCCCATGCCCGGACACCATCGGTCAATTCTTCCCCTACGTCGCTGACATAATGGATCAGGTACATGTCGACATAGGATGTGTTCATCTTTTGAAGCGAGGCGTTCAGTTTCTCGGTTAACTTCCGCGGATCGGAAGTGGCCGCTTTGGTGACCAGGAAGACCTTTTTGCGATCTTCGGGGAACTTGGCGAGGTATTTTCCGATGGCTTGTTCATTTTTGCCCCATTTATAGGAATCGGCCGTGTCCCAATAGGTGACGCCCATTTTAAGGGCTTGGCGGAAAACCAACAGGTCGGACATCTTCAAAACACCGCCCAGTGCCAGAATCGAAACATCTATGCCTGACTTGCCGAACGGGCGTTTTGGCACCATTGAAGGTTCGGGCTGCTTTGATGAGGGGCCGGCATGTACCGGTGATGAATCGCCCAGGGAGAACAGTGTCGACCCCAGACCGGCTGCACCGGTGATTTTCATGAAATCTCTTCTTGAATACTTTGATTTTATTTTGGGCATGCTTTTTCTCCTTGTGGTCGTTCAAACAATCTTCAGCAGACAGGATTTAAAAGCAGGGCAGCGGGATTGTACCTATTGTTGTGTCCTGAAAATAACTTGTCAAATGGGTATTTAGATTCTTTGTGATGCCCTTTTTGACAAAAAGAAACAAACCGCATAAATGAAGGGTTTCAAAAATTAAGGGAAAAGGACCGGGCAATGGCGTTAATAACCATGCGGGATGTGTCTTGGGGACTCGGCGGTGTCCCGCTTATCGAAAAAGCGTCGTTTCAGATCGAAGCGGGTGAACAGGTCTGCCTGCTGGGGCGCAACGGGGTCGGCAAGTCTACATTGCTCAGGCTGATAAGCGGCTCAATGCTGCCCGACAGCGGAGATATATGGCGGCAACAGGGCCTGACCGTGGCCGCTTTGGATCAAGAGGTCCCCGGCGATGCCGGTGATACTGTTTTTGAAATAGTGGCCCGGGGCTTCGGTGCGTTGGGTGAGGCCTTGGCCGACCACCACCGGCTGAGCGCCACACCGGAAATTTCCAATCAACCTGATTTGTCGCGAAAAATGGCGGATCTACAGCACCGTCTGAATGACGAAAATGGTTGGGAGCTTACCCAAAAGATCGATGGGACCCTTTCCCGCATGGAACTTGACCCCGGGCTTCAGTTTGGGAGCCTTTCCGCCGGCATGAAACGGCGCACCCTTTTTTGCCGGGCGGTGGCCGGCGGCCCTGACCTGCTTTTGCTCGATGAACCTACCAACCATTTGGATATCGATACCATCATAAAAATGGAAGGGTATATCCTGCGCCATGTCAAAACCGTCATTTTTGTCTCCCATGATCGGGCTTTCGTCCAAAGGCTGGCCAATCGCATCATGGAATTGGATCGTGGACGGCTGACCGCCTATGCCTGCGACTACCCCACCTTTATCAAACGAAGACAGGCGGACGTCCAAAGTGAAGCAAGGCAGGAGCAGCGCTTCAACCGCAAACTATCCAAAGAAGAGGCCTGGATTCGACAAGGTATCAAAGCCCGCAGGACACGCAACGAAGGACGGGTGAGAGCCTTGATGGCCATGCGCCGGGCCTATCGGGACCGGCGCCGCAAAATCGGCCATGCCAACCTGCAATTGCAGGAAGCGGAGCGCACCGGCAAATTGGTTATAGAGGCCCACGGCATCAACTATGCTTACAAGGGAAAACCATACATCAGGGATCTGTCCACCGTCATCATGCGCGGTGATAAAGTCGGTCTCATCGGCCCTAACGGCGTGGGAAAGAGCACTTTGCTGAAAATCCTGCTCAAGATTATAGAACCGGACCGCGGCCATGTTCGGCACGGCACCAATCTTCAAGTGGCCTATTTTGACCAGCTGCGCGAACAATTAATAGAAGAAAAAAGCGTGGCCGAAAACATTGGAGAAGGCAACGATTTTATCATTTTTAACAACACCAAACGCCATGTGATCTCCTACTTGCAGGATTTTCTCTTTTTACCGGAAAGATGCCGCACCCCGGTCCACATCCTGTCCGGCGGTGAGAAGAACCGGTTGATGCTGGCCAAACTCTTTGCCAAACCGGCCAATGTGCTGGTCATGGATGAACCCACCAACGATCTGGATGTTGAAACCTTGGAACTGCTGGAAGAACTGCTGCTGGATTATCCCGGCACCCTCTTGCTGGTCAGTCATGACCGCGCTTTTTTAAATCATGTGGTCACAAGCACCCTGGCGTTTGAAGGCGACGGTGTCATTGGAGAGTATCCCGGCGGCTATGATGACTGGCTCGACCAGCGGCCGGAACCCGATGCGGCTCCCGATGGCCAATCTCCGGCAAGAAAGCCGGCGCAACCCAAATCCAAGAGGAACAAGCCCCGCAAGTTGGGGTACATGGAGCAGCGGGAACTGGAAGCGTTGCCGCAGCAGATCGAAGCCCTTGAAACCCGGCAGCAGGAGCTTTTTTCAGTTGTATCCGATCCGGCCTTTTACAAACGGGATAAAACGGAGATGATCTCCTTGCAGGCTGAACTCAAGGAAGTGGAGCACAAAATCACTTCAGCCTATGAACGCTGGGAAGCGCTGGATAAGATCGGGTCGTGATGGCCTCATCCGGATCAATAGAATCCATCCCATTCAAACCACAAATCAACGAAACTGGCAGGTTTATACCCTCAAACCGACGCCATACCAATGCCATTGCCATCCAACTGCTGCGCCATATCTTAGGCTTGATTGATGATTGAAACCACAGAAAGGAAGCAAAAATGAATAATAATGAAAACTACGCACGTGTAACGGCCAAAGATAAAAACGAATATATCTGCCCCTTGGAGCTTGCTCAGAGCAAGGCTTATTTGGACGGTGAGGATCTGGATGAATGTGTCGAAGCTGATGTGGCAGGGCGGTATGCCGGGCATTTGAACATTGTCTGGAAGTAGTTCCAAAACCACTTCTCATTAGTTGCACCAATATACAGGAGGATGGGCAAATGAACGATCATCTGGATAAAACCCTCCAAGCCATTGAAAAGACTTACGCCGATCACATTTCAAGCGGGGGTCGGAATTATATTGAGGTGGATATCGGTGCCACAGCCGGAAAACTGGGATTCAAAGATATGGAGCAAAAATACCGAAAAGTCTTTGCGGTTGTGCCGGTGAAACAGGCCCGGAAAGCACTGAAGGTGCGCATTGACGGCCGCACCTTCGTCAACTACGGTAAACTGCCCTCTGGAGTGGCCATACCGGGGTATGTGATTCAAAGAAGCAACCTGTCCTACAAGACATTTCTTCCCAATGACAGTATGATTCTTAATTTCGTCTAGACAAATGCTTTGATCCATACTATTTCAGATGGTATCCCCCGACGCGCCAGGCGCCATCCCCTTCCATGATTTGTGTGATGGATTCACCAACGGATGAGCCGTTGGCAAATGAAGTATCATAGTCGATGATCACGTACTGGCCCTTCAGTGCTTTGGGAAGCATGGTACGGTAGTCGGTGGCGGTCACCTTTCTGGATATGACCTGCCCCATGGGAGTTCGCACCGCATTCATGGTCTTTATCCATTCCTCTTTGGCAACGGAGGACTTGAGAAAATCGGAGGAGGCATGCCAGCTGCCTTCAAAATCCCCGGCATCCACCATCTGCAGCCAGGCGTCGGCAGCGTCAACAGCAGCCGTTTCCAGAGCAGGATCAAGTTTTTCCACGCACCCCCAAAGGGTGATGAGTGCACAGGCGATCACAACAGCCCATCGTTTTTGCATGGCATCTCCTCAAAAGCAGCAATGAAACATGATGGTTTTCTCTAAAACCGGGTCGCACATCGCGGCGACCCGGTTTCAAGCGCCCACATGAAAAGAGCGCAGTTAATCAGCCATGACAAACCGGCCGTTTTTGACCTTGACCACCACCATGGAGTCCACCCCCAGGCCGTTGTGATCTTCGGCGGTAAGATTGTAAATACCGGATATGCCCACATAGTCCTCGGTCTGTTCGATGGCTTTGCGCAGGGCCTCGGCATCGGTGCCGACCTTTTTCATGGCATTGGCCACCATCATGATGGCATCCCAGGCGTATCCCG
>JASFER010000377.1:0-5181 GCA_050124755.1 Desulfobacteraceae bacterium | reverse complement strand
ATGGCGGAAGAGATCCATCATCACACCCGAGGTGCCTCTGAACGAGTCGCTGAGCACATCAAAGGGGGCCTTGCAGAATCCGCCGAACTGGAAGGGATAGCCATTCGTAACGACTTGTCCCAAATAGGGCTCCAGAACCTGAATCCATTCGAAGTACATGCGACCGGCTTCCAGAAGCGCCTTAAAGGCTTCCTGGACATGGGGGAGTCCCAGTGAAATCAGCCAATCACCACTGCTGGGAAGTTCCATGGTCCCGTAAATCGGCGCAAGATTGGCCAGGGGCGCTATCGCTCCGCAGGTGCGGGGCAGCCACACCCGATACCAATAATCGCTGAGGTCGTTGATGAAGTGATCGTATTCATCGGCCTGCATGTACTCTTTTTCGTTAAACTGGTAGTACAGCGAATCTTTTACGCCATGGCCGGGCCACTTGTAGAGCATATAGTCCAGAACTTCCAGTCCGGGGGCATACATAACCGTCGGTGCGATTCCGGAGGCGTCGGGATCGTATTGGGTCATGAAATCCACGGATGCTTTCCCGAGGGCGTCAGGATCGTTCATGGCCTGCTTACCGCTGATCCCGGCCAGGGAGGTGGGGACGAAGGTGCAAATCGGCATTACCGGCACTCGGTCCGGTGTCTTCTTGAGTTGAACGGCATCCTTGATGATGCCGGTGCGGTACTGGTAAGCCGTTTTTGCTTCGGGACTGGCGAATTCAATGCCTTCTCCAGAAACCCACATTTCCAGCATGGCATCTTGTCGTTGGTCAACAGGTAGTTCTTTGATTTCTTTGAGCATCGCGGGCTCCTTCTTGCTTGTGAGTGACGGGCAAGCGCGTTTCAGGCCAACTTAGTTGACCCAAGTTAATGCTTGGGTCGCTTCCATGAAGTATTACCTCCCATTCTTTTATCGTTGCCACTTACTGCCAAAATTGTGCCATTAAAGAAATCCATTTAATTACAACAAGCTGTGTTGCGGTATGGCATTTGGAGAAAAAGAAATGTAACTGATGTTCACACCAGTTCGGCTTGATTCTCACCTTTATCCCCGGTGGAATGCGTCGCAATCGAGGGTGTATAAGCTTTTAATTATCTATTAAAGCAACGTGTTAAAACTGATTCTATGGCATCATCCAAGCCGTGTAACTTTTGGTAATTCTTAGTTGGCCAACTGTTACCAAAATTCCCAGGCAAGCCAGGTTTCAACTTTGAGTTTAGGTTTTAACAGATTTAATTTTGTTCTTTGACATATTCACACATTCAAGTGCTGCATCATTTCAACAGGTTATCTTCTATTGTAGTCGGCCTATTTATTTTCACCGATAGGCTATTGGCCTTCCGTCCGGCGATAGTGCTCCCGCTTCAATCCGTATTTACGCATTTTATAGTGAACCAATTGCCGTGAAACCTTCAGTTGCCTTGCGGCGGCGGATACATTGCCGCCCGCAGCAGTCAGGGCCGCATCGATCAGCCGGCATTCCTGGCCCTGGCGCTGCTGCCGGAGATCCATTGGCTGGCTGGATCGACCATCGGACGCGACAGTGGTGCTTTGAACCGACGGATTGGGGGCGCTTTCCGACTTCGGGGTGAGATATGATGCCGGCAGGAAGGCCCGCGGCGGCGCATCGTCACGGACCTGGTGAAGCAGGAAATGCGGCGGCAGGTGAGCGGTTCGCAGGGTTGTGTACGGGCCGATGGTGTTCATGGCGCCCTCGATGATATGCTCGAGCTCACGAATATTTCCCGGCCAGTGGTAGCTCCGGAAAAACTGCATCACCGGTTCGCTGACACTGTCGACCGCCTTCCCATGCGCCAGATTGTTTTTGTAGATGAAGTGGCGGGTCAGGGATTCGATTCCCATGGGTTGTTCACGCAGCGGCGGGATGGCGATATAGACAACGGCCAGGCGGTAGAACAGATCCATGCGCAATTGGCGCTCCCGAATGGCCTTATGCGCCGGAATATTGACCGAACTGATGATTTTCAGCGATACCGCGATCTCATCCGTGGCTCCGACGCGGCGGACTTTTTTTTCCTGCAGAACGCGCAGCAATTTGGCCTGGAGGTGGATCGGCATTGAATTGAGTTCGTCCAGAAACAGGGTCCCGCCATGGGCCTGCTCGAAAAGGCCGGTCTTGTCCACGGCTCCGGTGAACGCTCCTTTTGCCGTACCGAACAGGATGCCCTCCAGAAGCGAATCCGGAATGGCCGCGCAATTGACACCGACGAAGGGCGAGGCCTTTCTCTGGCTGTAATTGTGGATGCTCTGGGCAAACACCTCCTTGCCCGAACCGGTCTCTCCGAACAGCATCACCGGTGAACTGCTCTCGGCCGCTAACCGCGCCGTACTCACAGCGTGGAGAAAATTTTCATCCTCTCCCACCAGGTCGGTGAACTGGTAGCGCGTACCATTTTTCATTTCCGGTGAGGGGCTGGATGAAATCGTTGAAAAGCCGGTCAAGACCTTTTCGAGCAGATTGTAATTTTTGACAAAGCAGATGGCGCCAATCAGCACTCCGCTGTCGCGCAAGGGAAAAACGGAGTGAATGGTACTGGCCAGCTTGCCTTTATACGTTCGATAGAAAAAAAGCCTGCCGATGATGGGCGCCTTGGCTTCCAGACATCGGCAGATCATGCTGTGGCGCCACTCCATTTGATAAATATCGGCAATGTGTTTGCCGATCACATTGGCCGGTCGCAAACCGTCGATCTCGGCTTGGACTTCGTTGTAGAAAAGGATCCGGCCGTCGGTATCAGCGATGATCACACCTTCATCGAATTGATCAAGGATCGGTAAAAAATCGAGTGATCGCAGATGGGCAATGGATAGTGTGGCGGTCGGTTCGAACATGATGGTCCTCCGTCGGGTGGATTGGTGTCGCTGTTCTTGTCCACTTAATTATGTAAAAAAAATGGTCAATGAAAGCAAATTTTCACAGTTAGTGTAAAATAAATTGTCGTTTTTTCAATTGGCTCCCTGTGCCTTTTTCACAACACAGCGATTTTCACCATTCGTGATGCTATCTTGTATTTTGATTTAAAACATAAATTACAAATAGTTAAAACCGATAGCAAATGAACGACGACTGTTTTTTCAGACAAAGCCTGTGCTTTTCAGCCAATTTTCAATTGTGGCACACGATATGCTCCATAGGGCGTACAGTCGGCATCATCGTTATTTAAACGGTATAATAGGAGGAGAAACCATGGTTGACCGCATGCAAACCTTTACCACCGACCAGATGACAAAGATTCATGATGCTTCAATGGCCCTTTTGTCCAAGACCGGGGTGACCTTCAACGAACCCGAGGCTATCGAAATCTTTTCCCGCAACGGCTTCAGGGTGGATGGCAAAACGGTTTTCATGACCGAAGCCCAGGTCAAGAAAGCGCTCGAGACGGCTCCGCCGCGGTTTACGGTCACGGCGCGCAATCCTGAAAAAAGCGTAGCCATTGGAGAGGATGATTTCGTTTTTGTACCCGGCTACGGCGCGCCGTTCGTCAGCCTTGCCGATGGCGGCCAGCGGGAGGCCACCATGGCCGACTATGATAATTTCTGCAAGCTGGTTCAAACCTCCAAAACCATAGACATGAACGGCTTCATGATGGTGGAGCCCAGCGATGTCACGGCGGATACGGCGCATCTGGATATGATGTTCTCCAGTATCATGTTGTGCGACAAGCCGTTCATGGGCAGCCCGGCTTCCAAACAGGGCGCCCGCGATTGCATCGAGATGGCGGCCATACTGTGGGGCGGCAAGGATAAATTGGCCGAGGTGGGACCGGTGTCGGTGTCCCTGATCAATTCCCTCTCGCCGCTGCAGTTTTCCGACGAGATGGCCGGATCGCTGATCGAACTGGCCCGGGCCAACCAGGCCTGCGTCATCGCCTCGCTGATCATGGCCGGCTCATCGGGTCCGGTGACCCTGGCCGGCGTGCTGGCCCTTCAGAACGCCGAAATCCTGGCCGGCATCACCCTGGCCCAACTTGTCAATCCCGGTACTCCGGTGGTTTACGGGTCCACCTCGTCGGCCATGGATATGCGCAGCGGAGGACTTTCCATCGGCTGTCCGGAACTGTCCATGGTGGTTTCGGCGACCGCCCAGATGGCACGCTTTTATCATCTGCCCAGCCGTAGCGGAGGGGGGCTCACCGATGCCCACTTACCGGATGGCCAGGCCGCAGGTGAATCCCTGCTGGCGCTCTCCACCGCTGCCCGCAACGGAATCAACTTCATTCTGCATTCGGCGGGCATCCTGGGCTCATACATTTCCATGAGCTTTGAGAAGTTCCTGATGGACGAAGAATACTGCGGCATCGTCCGCAGACTGCTCAGACCCATCGATATTTCCGATGAGGCGATCGACCTGGAGATGATCCAAAGCGTGGGCATCGGCGGCCAGTACCTGACCCAACCGAAAACTTTCAAGTTGTGCCGGACCGAATTCTACGTGACCGATTTTTTCAATCGGCAGAATTTTGCGGGATGGAAAGCCGGCGGCAGCAAGCGGATCGATCAGGTGGCCACCGATCGATTGGGTCAGCGACTGGCGGCCTACGAAAAGCCTCCCATCGATCCGGATGTGGAAATTGCGCTGTCAAATTATATCGCATCGCGAAAGAAAAAGCCGTGACCCAAAAGAGAACGAATTGAGAATCGCAATGGTTTACAACGGTCACCGAGCCACATGCTCGGGTTTCATATTCCGACAAGATGTTGAAACCACACGCTTAAAAATCCAAACCCAATCACTCACATTCAACAGGAGGACGATTGATGGCAACACAAGACATTTTCAACGCAGTACTGGCATTTGACGAAGACGGTGTAAAGGCCAAAACCCAGTCGGAAGTGGACGCCGGAACAAACATCCAGAGCATCCTCAACGACGGGCTGATCGCGGCCATGGACGAGGTCGGTGAGCGGTTCAGCGCGGGTGATCTGTTCGTGCCCGAGATGTTAATGGCCGCGCAGGCCATGAAGGGCGGACTGGAGATATTGAAACCCCTGTTGGTCTCGGGCCAGAGCAGCAGCAAGGGAACGGTGTTGATCGGTACGGTGAAGGGCGATCTGCACGACATCGGCAAGAACCTGGTGGCCATGATGATGGAAGGCGCCGGGTTCGAGGTGGTGGACATGGGCGTGGATGTTGACAGCGATGCATTCGTGAAAACGGCCGCG
>JASFER010000376.1:0-5193 GCA_050124755.1 Desulfobacteraceae bacterium | reverse complement strand
CGATCCGTTTTCCCCGCAAAACCTCTTGATCTTTGCCACCGGCGTGATGACCGGCGCACCCATCGCCGCTTCGTGTCGCTTCGCCGTTGTGGGCAAATCACCCCTGACCGGCGCCGTGGGAGAATCGGAATCGGGCGGTTTTTTCGGGCCTGAACTCAAAAAGGCCGGTTTCGACGCCATCGTTTTCAAAGGCCGCGCGGAAAAGCCGGTTTACTTGTACGTCACCGACGGTTCGGCCGAGCTGAAAGACGCCGCTCATCTGGCCCATGAAGGGGCCCGGGAGGTTGAGGACGCCATCTGCAGGGAAGTCGGCCAGCGCAATGTGCGTGTGGCCCAGACCGGTTTGGCCGGTATGAATCGGGTGCTGTTTGCCAACATCACCAACAATCTCACCAACTTCAACGGGCGCAACGGTCTCGGGGCGCTCATGGGATCCAAAAATCTCAGGGCCGTGGCCGCCAGAGGCAAAGCGAAACTGCGCTTCCGCAATCCCGAATTTTTGCGTCAGACCGCCCGGGATTATGCCGCCACATTCAAAAATCATCCGTTCGGGAAAACCTTGAATGAGTACGGCACTACGATCTTCGCCCAGCTGTTGTCCGAGGCCGGGGCCTTGCCGGTCAGCAATTTTCGTCGCAGCCGGGCGGAAGACATCACCCCTTTGAAAGGCGATACGTACAACCGGACCCTGCTTGCCAAACGCAGGGGATGCTACGCCTGCCCCATCAAGTGTAAGCGCGGTGTGGCCCTGGATCATCCCCGTTACGGGATCGATTCCAGATACGGCGGTCCGGAGTACGAGACCATGGCGGCTTTGGGCTCCAACCTGAATATCTTCGATCTGAAAGCGATTGCCAAGGGCAACGAGATCTGCAACCGCTATTGCATGGATACGATTTCAGCCGGAATGACCCTCGCTTTTGCCTTTGAGTGTTTTGAAAAAGGCATCATCACGCCTGCCCGGACGGGCGGGTTGAGATTGGAATTCGGCAACCCCGATTTAATGCTCCGACTGTTGGAAATGACCGCCCGCCGGGAAGGCTTCGGCGATCAATTGGCCCGGGGGAGCAGTCGGCTGGCCCGCGAATGGGGCGTCGGCGAGGAATCGGTCAACCTGTCGGTGAAAGGACAGGAGTTGCCCATGCACGATCCCCGGGTGAAGGCCGGGGTGGGGATCGGTTTCGCGGTGAATCCGGGCGGCCCCAACCATATGAACGCCGCCCACGACACCTTATTCACCGACAAGGAATCGTTCTCATTCCGAACCGCACAGCCGTTGGGGATTGAAACGACGCTTCCGGCGACGGAGCTTTCTGATCGCAAGGTGGACAATTACATCCGCCTGGACTACTATTGGACCGCTCTGGATGCTTTGGGTTTGTGTGTTTTCGGTTTTGCTCCGCGGGGGGTGATGCCCATAGCGAAAATGGTCGCCTGCCTCAATGCCGTAACCGGTTGGGATGTTTCACTCGAAAAGATTTTGGAAGCGGCGCAGCGCAGCACCATGTTGGCAAGGGCTTTCAACAGCCGCGAAGGATTTAATCTTAAGGACGATTATTTGCCGAAGCGGTTATATGACCCCAAGCCGGACGGTCCCCAGGCCGGCAGGGAGATATTTACAGTGGCAGATTTTGAAAAGGCGGTGAAAGCGTATTACGCTAAAATCGGTTGCGACCCTGCTTCCGGCCGGCCCCATGGTGAGACGCTGGCGGCTTTGGACTTGGATTGGGTGGAAGAGATGCTGGATCGGGAAGCGTGATCGGCAAAAGGCCGCCTGCCGATCATCCCGGATGGGGGAAGCCGCCCCAGGCACGCCGATGAAAGCCTCCCCGTAATCTTCAGCCATCCGGCAATTGCGGGGGCAATTCCAGGTGTCCCCGCAATTCCCCAAAGGCGCTGGCGTAGCCAGCATGCCGAGTGAAATCTGCCGGAAAATCAGAGAAGCCGCCGAAGAGCTCTGCATCATTGAAGACAAAACTTTCTAGAAGCAGTTTCAAAACCTTCCCGCGAACCCAAACTCAGTGTTGGGCTGCAGATTTAAATCCTCGAAAGATATCCAGCATGAATCAAGGATCATCCGTTTCGATAGAGATGGCAAGGAAAGGTGTTCAAAATGAAAATGCTAATGAATATAAGGTTCCCTCACGAACCGTTCAATACCCTTTTAAGGGAAGGAAAAGCCAGTGAAACCATTCGTCGGATTTTGGACGACTTAAAGCCTGAATCCATTTATTTTACGGAGCAAAGCGGCCGGCGGGGCGCCGTCGCCGTCATAGACGTGGCCGATTCGTCGCGCATTCCGTCTTTTTCCGAACCGTTCTTCCTGAATTTCAACGCCGACTGTGAATTCCGGATTGCCATGTCTCCCGGGGACCTGGCGCAAGCGGGGCTCGACGAACTGGGAAGCAAGTGGCGTTGATCTTTTCTTGTCGGTTTATGGACATCCTTATCTGTCCATGAAAGGAAGGTCGATATGGCAACAATATTATTTGTACGGATTAAATCCGATCTCGATCCTGAGGAATTGGAAAGCCGAATAATTGAACGTCGTCCTCGTTTTCAAGAAGTGCCGGGTTTGGTGCAGAAAATCTACGGGCGAGACGAATCGACCGGTGATGTGTGCGGTATCTATTTCTTTGAGGATCAAAGCGCGCTTTCTAATTTTCGCGAAACTGAATTAGCAAAAACGATTCCAACTGCTTACGAGGCAAAAGAGATTCGAAGGGAAGTCTACTACGTTTTTTGCTTATGATTTGGTTTCCGAAAGTATCGATTCACACCTCACGATCATCAGAAGAGGATACCCATCTCTCCTTCGAAATACGCATTTATTCCCCTCCAGTGAATCGCGGCACATTTTCATCATTCCCGCCTGAGATACGGTACGGTTTTGAAATATGACACGCGATATTTGGCAAATACTCGGGATAGAGCCGACCGATGACCTGCGAACCATCAAACGGGCCTATGCGGGCAAGATCAAGGAAAACAACCCCGAAGATGCCCCGGAGAAGTTCCAGGAAATCAGGAGCGCATACGAAATTGCCCGCCGCTATGCAAACCGGGAGACGTCCCGAGTCAATTTCGACGTTGGCCATGACAAGCCCCGGGACCACGGCAATGTTCAACCCGATGCTTCCCGGGAGGTATGGGACGGGGCGAATCAAGATGTTCCGCCACAGCTGTTTGAACCCATCCGGACGGACGACAAAGAGGACCTGGCAAGGGAGATCAACTATCCTATGGTGGACCGGCTCGTGCAGGGTGTGGTCGATGCGGTTCGAAGCACAAACTCATGGGATGAAGAGAAGCGGTTCAAACAGGCCCTGGACGAGTTGAGATCCGAGAGTGTCGATACGGCCCTGCAATTTGAGCTGGAACTGACCCGCGAGCTCATGGAGTGCGATGTCGTAGCCGAAGATTTTCTGGAAATCCTGACCGAACACTATGGATGGCGGGTCAGCTATGTCCGCAACCATTATGACAACGAACTGCAGTATAATGTGAACTGGTTGCTCGAACGTTCCCGGGAATCCTCCCGCGAAGATGATTTCGTAGTGGTGAATCCCTATAAAAAGGAGTCATCCGGAAGCCGCTGGTATATGTGGGTATTGGTGCTCCTGGCCTTTAGTGCGGTGCGTGCCTGCCCCTCGATGGAATCGTCTTACCGGCATCACGATATTAAAAACAATGAGGTAGAAACCCTTCTGAAAAAATTTGAAAAAACCGAAGGGTGGAGCAAGAAGGAACTCTCAGCAGATTGGAGCACCGAAAGCGATCCCGGTGATTCGGACTGCGTCCGGCTGTGGCAAAGAGAAGAGGGCTGGCCAACATCCATCGTAAGTTGCGAAGAATGGGAAAAGCGCCGTGAAGAACAGCTCAGAGAAAGTGGTGATTTTGTGGAAGAACAAGTGGAAGATGAACCATCGATCCAGGTTGATGAACCCATGCGTGTGGAGCCTTACACCTTCAAGCAGGTAAGGGAGAAGTTAAGATACCGCAGGCTGAAAACGGAATGAGCGATGGTCCTATGCCTGTCAATCATACACAGATTCGGCAGCAACAGGTAAGGAGTCAAGATGATTATTGGAATTGACCTGGGAACGACAAACAGCCTTGTGGCCTGTTGGCAGGACCGCCAGGCGAGGCTCATTCCCAACTCGCACGGCCAAGTGGTCACTCCCTCAGTTGTGGGATTGGGCGATGATGGTGAAATCATGGTAGGGGAACCGGCGCTGGGGCGTCTCATCACCCATCCCCTACTCACCACCGCCGCATTCAAACGCTACATGGGGACGGATCATGAAATCACTCTTGGCAAAAAGATCTTCCGTATGGAAGAGCTGTCCGCCCTGGTGCTCAAATCCCTGAAAACCGATGCCGAAGCCTTTCTCGGACAGCCCATTGACGAGGCTATCATCACGGTTCCCGCCTATTTTAACGACACCCAGCGTAAGGCAACCCGCATTG
Source organism: Desulfobacteraceae bacterium (assembly GCA_050124755.1). Classification (GTDB taxonomy): domain Bacteria; phylum Desulfobacterota; class Desulfobacteria; order Desulfobacterales; family Desulfosarcinaceae; genus JARRKU01. Next base: position 723 of record JASFER010000376.1, on the reverse strand, counting down.
CCGGTGAGTTGGCCGGCCTGAAGGTCGAACGGCTTCTCAACGAACCCACGGCTGCCGCATTGGCCTACGGCCTGCATCAAAGCGACTCCGAGAGCTGTTTTCTGGTATTTGACCTGGGAGGCGGTACCTTCGATGTCTCCGTCCTGGAATTGTTTGACGGCATTATGGAGGTCCATGCCAGCGCCGGGGATAATTTTCTGGGCGGTGAGGACTTCCTGAATTCCATCGTGAAGTATTTTACAGAAAAAACAGCGTTGAGTGATCTGACCACCGCACAGGAACTGACGCCGGAAGAGGTGAACAGGTTGCGAAACGAGGCGGAAAAAACAAAAATCGCCCTGACAGACGGCACCGAAACAACCATGCATTTCGATTTCAGGGGGAAAGAGCTGGAATGCGCCATTACCCGCGACGATTTCGGCCAGATGAACGACCAGCTGATGCAAAGGATCCGAAGACCGGTCGAGCGCTCCCTGAGGGACGCCAAAATCGTCACAGACGATATCGATGAGATCGTTCTGGTAGGCGGCGCCGTTCGGATGCCCGCCATCCAGGCCCTTGTAACCAGGATGTTTCGGCGGTTTCCCGTGCGCGCTATCAACCCGGAAGAGGTGGTCGCCATGGGCGCGGCCGTACAGGCCGGCCTCAAGGCCCGCAATGAAGAGTTGAAGGATGTTGTCATTACCGATGTGTGCCCCTATACCCTCGGCATCGAAACCGTAA
>JASFER010000375.1:0-5255 GCA_050124755.1 Desulfobacteraceae bacterium | reverse complement strand
AGGGCGCAGGGGGTCAGAATGTGAATAAAGTCGCCACTGCCATTCATCTGCGCTTTGACATTAAAGCTTCATCCTTACCTGCCAATATTAAAGCAACCTTGTTGCGGCTTAAGGATCATCGGATTACCCATCAGGGTCTGGTGGTCATTAAAGCCCAGCGGCACCGGCGTCAGGAAAAAAACCGGGAAGAAGCCCTGGAACGGCTCAGGCAACTCATTCGCAGGGCCATGGTGGTTCGTAAAAAACGCAAACCGACACGTCCCACCCAAGGCTCACAGCAAAGACGCATCAACCGGAAGGTCCATCGGGGACGTTTGAAGACTTTAAGACGCAAGGTTCAACCGGAATAATGGTGCGCTTGACACGCCCCTGCTTTTTAAATAGAGCAATAAAGCTGTGATCGATCCCATTTACAGGAGCAAAACCCTATGATCAGAGTTGGAATTATCGGCGGATCCGGCCTGGACGATTCGGACATGCTTAAAAATACTCGGGAAATTGTTGTCGACACACCCTATGGCGAGCCTTCCTCTCCCCTGACCTGCGGTCGGTTGAACGGTGCCCAGGTGGTGATGCTTGCCCGCCATGGACGCAAGCATCAATACAGTCCCAGTCAGGTCAACTACCGGGCCAATATTTATGCCATGAAAGATCAGGGGGTGACGCACATATTGGCCACCACTGCATGTGGCAGTCTGAGAGCGGATATCGGTCGGGGCGATTTTGTCATTTTAGATCAATTCATCGATTTGACACGGCACCGCAAATCCACCTTTTTCGATTCTTTTGAAGAGGGCGCCCGGCACACCGCTATGGCCGAACCTTTCGACAGCCAACTGCGACGTGCGTTATTCCATACGGCCACCGAACTGAAATTGAATGTGCACGACGGCGGCACCGTTGTGACCATTGAGGGGCCCCGCTTTTCCAGCAAGGCCGAATCCAACATGTTTCGCCTCTGGGGGGCGGACGTGATCAACATGTCCATTGCTCCCGAGGCGATATTGGCCAATGAGATTGAACTGCCGTATGCAGCTGTGGCCATGTCAACGGATTACGATTGCTGGAAGGAAGATGAAGATCCCGTTACCTGGGATGAAATATTGACCGTTTTCAAGAAAAATGCTTCCAACGTTGAAAAACTGCTTCTAAACGCTATTCCTAAAATCAGAGATTGAGGTAGACACAATGGATCTTAAAGAGAAAATTCGCGCTGTTCCCCACTGGCCCATTGATCCGGTAACCTTCAGAGATATCACAACCTTGCTGCAGGACCCGGAGGCATTTAAATGGTCCTGTGACATGTTCTACAACCGCTATAAAGAGATGGAGATTGAAAAAGTCGTCGGCATTGATGCCCGCGGTTTTCTCTTTGGCGCCGTGCTGGCGTATAAACTGGATGTGGGATTCACACCGGTTCGAAAAAAAGGCAAACTGCCGCCGCCGGTGATCAGCCAGGAGTATACATTGGAATACGGCAACAACGTAGTGGAGATGAGTCGAGACGGGGTCCGCGATGGGGAACGGGTGGTTATTGTGGACGATCTGATCGCCACCGGCGGTACGGCAGCAGCGGCCGTCAACCTTGTTGAAAAGATGGGCGGCGATATCGTTGAGTGTGCTTTTGTCATTGATTTACCCGACCTTAAAGGAAAAGAGAAACTCAACGGCCACAATGTTTTCTCCCTGGTTGAGTTTGAGGGCGAGTAGGCCGATCGGCCATCAATACGTGATTTAAATTTAAGTCCGTGGCGCCTGAATCCACTTGAGTTCAGGCGCCTTTTCTATTTTTATCAGTGCCTGGTTTTGGCCAGGTAATAATGCGTTGGTTTAGCCTTGATTGCCAGGCCATACAGTGCAACTGTGTGCAAATCTTTTTAAAGCCTTCTTGTTTTGGCGACATTAGGATTTAAGGCGATAGTGTAACGGTCTTTGAGTTGTTGGAACGTTTGGCATCATTGATTCTTGGGAAACAATCCAGAATCACTTCAACCGTGTAGCTATATCCGGAGGTGAGCTTGATGCCCTGGGGGCCGGTGTCCGGCCAGGTAAACGTCACATATTTCCCTGACTTGCCTCTTTTCAGTACGCCTTTGGGGTCCATATCTTTCAGGAGTATTTGTCTATGCGGGCTGTTGCCAACTATCGTCGCTTTTACCCAGGCCCGGTTGAAATCATAAACGGGAATCTTGAAACCGTCATTGGACATCTTGAGTTTGATTCGGCCATCAGGTGTCACCTTGATATAGTGAAGCACGAGATCTGCGGGCTTGGGTTTGGGTTTCATCGTGAAATAATGCAGGTAATGATTGTTTTGAGTATTTGATTCTTCCCCTGGTTTCAGCGATTCCGTATTGATCAAACCTTCAATCCTATTACGTCCCGGGTGATGAAGGTTGATGTATTTTGTAATCTCATGTTTTTTACCCGGACCCAGAATGGGGATATTATTGGTGTAGCCCGGTATGGCCGCCATTAGTTGGTTTCCTTGTATATGGTTGCCATTTTTGTCGACACTGAAAACAGACATGGTCAGAGAACATGGCGCGGAAGTAGCTGCAGTCCCGCGGTTTTTGACGGTAACTTTAATTGTGATCGGGCCGCCGCCAATATGTGGTGTTTTCGGGTTGACTGTGAGCGCGATAACCTTCAAATCAGGATTCCCACCACCTACTTCAAGCTTCTTCATGTTTACACTGGCAGGCACGCGTCCCGAATTTTTTGAGCTTTGGGCGCCAAACGCCTGCCCGGCAAATATCAAAGTCAATGCAATAACGGACATTTGGAAAATTTGAAAAACCGGCTTGAGCGTCCTTTTCATGTGATCCCCCTTTACAGCTTGTAATATATACTTTCTATTTTAAGTATCAAAAGCAGCCCAAAAGGTTCATTATACTTACTTACCACAAAGGTGACATGGAGATCTCTAGTATACACTCTTTTTATGCTGTTTTGACAGCGAAGCTTCCCATATTTCTTCAAACTGCGCCATGCCCTCCGGGCTGTCCATATGCTGGATATCGATGGAATTTACGACAAGGCAGGTCTCCGGCTGAACTTCCTTGTCCATGACGTCGCAAAGCCGGTGGATCAGGTCCTGGTCCTTCAGTTCAGTCGTGATGAGTTTTTTATCGTGGGCGGTCAGACCCCGGACAAGCACCCGGCCTTCAGTAAGACACTGGAACGGTCGTGCCTTGATGGCGGTCACCAGCGCTGTGGGTGCATTTTCCTCCAATAAAACGCCGAACAGCAAAGCGCCGGCATGATCCCGGGTTGCAGCCGCGGCGACGATTTTGCCTTGGAACAGGGGCAGGTAATCGGTGTTTGCAATCTCGATCCAACCCTGCCGGTCTGAGGTGCGCATTTGCTCCAGGCCCTCTAAAACGGCGCTTTTTTTGTCCCGCCGGCGCGCTATAACGATCCCGGCAACGGCGGCAATTACGGCTATTTTGATCAGGAGGGAAAATGTCATGGGCAGAATCCTTTTTGATGCGCATTAATATCTTTGTGGTTTCCTTTTTTCTTCGATAAGCTGGCTGCAAACAATGTCATTCTTTGTATAAACAAGATAGACGCTAAAAGTCATGCTATTATCTGCCTGGGAGCAATGCAGATACCCGGCCCGCTCGACATACGTTCGCACACGTACTGATATAAAAAAAGCACATGCAAATAGAACAATGAGCAGGATGATACCTGACAAATTAAACCATGCCATTCTTCTTTTAACGATCTGGGGCCAAAAATATTCATATATTGTAAAGAGATGGACTATCGGTATGCCGACACCAACAGAATATAAGCCGACCTTGTTATTGAATTCAACTGAATCAGCAGAATGGGCAATATCGATAACAACCTGGTTTATCTCATTGTACCCTATCCAGAAGATTAACAAGGCAAGTAGATCAATAAATAATATGACAAAATGGGCCTTTTTTTTTACTCATCAACACCTCATGATTCTAAGAGTTGACAAACAATGTTCTTAACTCATTTCTGAAATCAACCCAAATGCAGTTCAGTCTGTATTGACTCGCAACGGATCATCGATGTCAAATCCATAGCCGCGCCACATCAACTCCCTCTCAGCATCATGAAGTATGCCTCCAGCTGTTTGTTCCATCTCATCGCTGAATTTTTCGAGCACCGCCACCAGTTTGTCGGAAGGGAGGGGCGCCTTTGCGATCCGCCGTCCGGCTTAATGCAACTGTAACCGACGGATTTTTTTCTCCAGTCAGATACATGGCAGGGCATACATTCATGACTGCCGGACGGCGGCGCTGAATAGCGCCACTCCTGCGGTACCCTTGAAAAATCCACACTGCGCTAAAACCGGTTCGATTGCCGATAACGCCATACTGCGATCAATTCATCGGCTTCGATAATATCCATGGTGTAATCATTGCCTTTCATCTTGCTTTTTAGATCATTTTCTATGCTCATAACCTCATCCTTTGTTTGAATGCATCTGTTTTACACAGCACAAGCGTGTACCTATTTGATTCTTCAAAATATGCGGGCGGTGTGGAAATAAGAAAGATAGAGCAAAGAACTTGCTTTTATGGAGGGGGAATATGTCAAAAATACAATTGGGTGTCAACCATGATGGTAAATTCCGCAAATTCGGGATCCCAGGGACGCCTCGGAAATTCCGGCGAAATTCCGGGGCGAAATTCCGAAATTCCGGGGACGCCTTAATTATCTTCAGCCTCGGGTCCAGGTTTTTGAGGTTTGAGTTTCTGATCCAAGAGCTGTTCCTGTTTTTCAATGAATGCATCATCTCCCATCGGTCGACAAGTTCGATCGCGTTTTCTAAACAGCGCCATTTCAAGACATTGCTTAAGGATCTCTTCTGACATTTTATCACCCCCTGCATTGATTGAGATTGAGCATGCATCCCATCCTTGGAATTTATTCTTCAACAGCACATTTTATAGATGATGGTCTTGACTGCTTTTCACCGGATTCTTATTGAGTCGTATATTCACATCCATGAGACATTCAATCGCTTAATCAAGGATGGTGGTCTATGCTGGAAACGAATGAAGCATACGACATGACTATGCCATCTTGCCGCGGAAAGAAATCGTTTCATTGCCTTTGTAATCCAAAACGGTATATAATATTACCCGGTTATCCATAAAGCTCAAGTTGCAGGTATCGGATTTTATGCCAGGCCGGCGCAGAGGCCGGCCCTACGCGAATCACTTCGATCCCTGGCGTTTTGAGGGTTCCCGGGTAGGGTCGGGCTC
>JASFER010000374.1:0-5266 GCA_050124755.1 Desulfobacteraceae bacterium | reverse complement strand
CAGGGACGACTACAGCCGGCGTCTGGAGGACGTCTATGCGCTGTTTCCCATATTATACGATCGGCGAACCATGCAGGCAGGCTTGCTTTCCGGCGGCCAAAGGCAAATGGTGGCCATGGGCCGGGCCCTGATGCTGGATCCTCAAGTTCTGTTATTGGATGAGCCCTCCTCAGGGTTGGCCCCGCGCCTGGTGGCCATGATTTTTGAAAAAATATTGGAGATTAATGCAACCGGCGTTTCCATTATCATCGTGGAACAAAACGCCAGGGAAGCCTTAAAAATGGCTCACTTCGGCTATGTCCTGGCCATGGGTCAAAACGTCCTGGATGGTCCCGGCCGGGCGCTGTTGAACAATGCAGAGGTCGGCCGTCTCTATTTGGGAGGATAAAAATGGCCGAACTGCTGGTCTACGGCATTGTACTGGGCAGCATTATCGCTTTGGGCGCCATCGGGCTGACGCTGGTGTACGGCATTGTCCGTTTCGCCAACTTTGCCCACGGCGATCTGATGTCAGCAGGGGCATATATCGCCCTGTTTGTGACAACCGTTGTCCTCCCCTGGACCGGTATTCCGGATAACACCATCGGTCCTTACTCCTTTGGGTGGCGAATGGTGGTGGCTTTTCCAGCGGCCATGCTCGCCGTCGCGGGTTTGGCGATTCTCATGGATCGGATGCTTTTCAGGAAATTGCGGCGCAAAGGCAGCGGGGTTGTGATTTTAGCCATGTCCTCTCTGGGGGCCTCTTTTATCATTCGGATGATTATTATCATCCTTTGGGGTTCCGATTTTCTCTTTTTTCGGCCGGGGGCCCTGCGGCCGGCCATTGAATTGCCTTTGGGCATCAAAATTCGGCCGGATCAAATTCTGATCCTGGGCGTCGTATTTATACTCATCAGCGCCCTGCACCTTTTTCTAAAAAAGACAAAGATGGGCAAAGCCATGCGGGCGACGGCCGACAACATGGAACTGGCCCTGGTGTCGGGAATCCATACCGAACGCATCATTGCATGGACCTGGGGAATTGGCGGCGCGCTGGCTGCAGCCGGTGGAATCCTATACGGCATCGATGTGCAGATACATCCGGGCATGGGCTGGAATTTTCTCATCCCCCTTTTCGCCGCCACAATTTTGGGATCCATCGGCAATATGTATGGCGCCCTGATCGGAGGGCTGATCATCGGTGTCACCCAACAGCTTTCCACGGCCTTTTTGTTGCCCACTTATAAACTGGCGGTGGCATTTGTCATCATGATTCTGATTCTTTTATTTCGACCCAAAGGGATATTTGGGGGGCGCAGCTGATGGAATTTACCGGTATCCTGGCATATCTGGTGTCATTGGTCATCATGGCCGGAATATATGCCGTGTTTTGCCTGGGTCTGAACATCCACTGGGGATACACCGGGCTGTTCAACATCGGCATTGCCGGCTTTTTCTGTATCGGCGCCTATGCATCGGCCATGATCACGACACCCCAGCCCACAGGCATCTATGCCCAGTATGTCCATCAATTGTTCGGTCTGGATCTTCCTTTTGTCTGCGGGCTTTTAGGGGCGACGCTGCTGTGCGGTCTGGTTGCCTTTTTCATCGGTTTCGTCACCCTCAGGTTGGGAGAAGACTACCTGGCCATCGCCACCCTCGGCATTGCCGAATCGGTTCGGATGATTTTCAATAATGAGCGCTGGCTGGCCAACGGCCCCAGAGGCCTGATGGGATTGCCGCAGCCGCTGCAGAGCCTGGTGGATCCCAAACACTACAACTACATCTACCTTGTGATCGTAATACTGATGCTGTGGGTCATTTATACAGGTATTGAACGCGCCATCCGCAGTCCCTGGGGAAGGGTGCTCAGGGCGATCCGGGACGATGAAGTCTCTGCGGCCATGAGTGGAAAAAATATCTTCCGGTTTAAAATACAAGCATTTATATTCGGTGCCATGGTTATGGGTATTGGGGGGGCACTTTATGCCCACTACACCAAGGCGATATCACCGGATGTATTCACACCGCTTTATGGCACATTTATCATTTGGGTAATGCTTCTGGCAGGTGGCAGCGGAAACAACAAAGGCGCGATTCTGGGCGCCTATGTCGTCTGGGGCATCTGGATCGGCACCACCTTTCTAACCGATTTTCTACCCTATACCCTCAGGGCGCGGGCACCTTACATTCGGTTTCTATTAATCGGCATCCTGCTGGAAATTATCCTTATCTATCGGCCCCAGGGTATGTTGGGAGAAGAGAAAAAAGTATCCAAATTATTGGAATAGCTTCAGCAATATGATGACCGAACTGCAGATCATTGGAGCGCACCAATACCGATTCGGCCTGCGAGCGACCTGGGTATGCGCTTTGCCGGTGCGTCATACCCGGGACTCGGGCCCCCTCTTAAATACCTCACTTTATAGCAATCTCATGTTGCATCCGGACGGTGATGATCTCCCCCTTTGTATACTTCCAGACCTCAATGGGGGTAATCACGTCACCGTTTTTGTCAAAATCCACCGAACCGGCGGCGCCTTCATAATTAATTGCTTTGCCCTTTTCCAGCATGTCAAAGGCTTTTTTGAACTCTCCGGGCATGATCACCTCTCCCGGTGGATTGGCCACCTCGCGAAGGTGGTCGCGGATGTTTTTTGAATTCAACGGCAGGCCTTTGACTTTCGCTGCATAGGCTGCCAGTCCGACCACGGCCACACCGTCGTAACCGTTGGTGATAAACGGCAATGGCGGCAGTCTGCCGTATTCTGTTTTGTAGTCCGCATTAAACATCACATACGGTTTTCCGCCGGCCGATCCTGGAGCGGTACCCATTTGACCTTCCACATTTTTCGCCCCCAACGATTTGATAATATCTTCGGATTTGGTGCCGTCGCAGAATAAAAACCGTCGATACTTGAAGAACTCGATGGCCTCTTTAAGATAGACTTTGGCATGTTCGGGGTAGCTAAAGGCACATAAACGGTCGGGATTGTCGGCCAGGGCTTTTCTCAGTTCAGCCGTATAGGATTCAGCAGCTTTTTCGTCGTGGGGCACCATGGCCACGACCTTGCCGCGCATTTTTTCAAAGGACTTTTTAAATTGTTCGGCCAGCCCCTGTCCATATGGATTATTCACGTATAGCACAGCGGCTGTCTTGTTGTAGGACGCGGCCAACCTTCCGGCAACAACGCCTTGCAAGGCATCTGAAGGACACGTCCGGAATAAGAAATCCTTGTCCCGGTCGGCGGGCAGTACTGTCAACAGCGGTGATGTGGAAGCCGGTGAGATCATGATCACATTATTCGGGCAGGTGACGGATTCGGCCACAGGTACGGTGACACCGCTGGCCAGCGCACCGATGATGGCCACGACCCCGTCGACCTCCACGAGTTTTTTGGCCGCGTTGGTAGCCGGAATAGCGGATGTCTCGCTGTCTTCATGGATCAATTTGATATCGAAGCCTGCAGCTGCAAGTTGTTTGCGCGCAAGCGCGGCGCCATTTTGGATATTGGGACCGAACTCTTTAAGCGGGCCTGTATGGGACAGCAGCGTCCCGACTTTTATCTCTTGCGCACACACACCTGAAATCAAAAACAGAGAAAAAAACAGAATACCCCCTATTACAATCGCTTTTCTCATGATGACCTCCTTGGGTTTGGATTGTTGCCAAATGGACCACGTGCCTTCATCCCAAATAACGATTGATGCAAATGCAACAGAGGATGGGCCTTAGATGTCAAGGATGTAAAACAGTGATTGTGGAAAATTTGCCTTGTGCAGACCAACGTTAAAATAGTGGCAATGGTGCCTCAAGATCTGATTGGAGCAAACGCCTAAATCCAGTGGGTTAGCTGAACCTGTGTGAAAAACGGCCGAAGGGCTGAGATACAATTAAGCTTAATATTTAGAAATATATAATAAAAAGAATAAATAGTCCCTGTCAAATGAAAAGAGGTCAGGGTCCTGATTGTTGCGGTTGTAACCGGGTGCCGAGCACCCGGTTTGAAAACACCAATCACACAACAGCGGGTGCACAGCGGCTGCCGGCCCAAGCTTACCCTGCGCAACCCACTGTATTGATAATGAGATTGACAAAATAAATTGGGCATGGGAAATAAAGCACTTGAAATTCTGCCCAAATTTCCATTCCGGTCCATCTACCGGCTTTGTTGAACCTTAACATCTGTTGGCAAAGCCGTTCAAGCACTCGGGTGGAATGATAACATGGAAAGCGCAATGGACACTACAAGATTGCACCCGCTGCACGGCTTTGCGATTCATCCCGGCATTGACCGGGAAGAGACGCGCAAGCGGCAGCTATACGTCTATCTTTCCATTCCCGGCATCATATTTCTTCTCTTCTTTGGTTTCTATAATATTTTCGCCGACAATGTCTACGGAGGCATCATCGACACCCTTGCCGGATGCATGCTCTTTTTCGGCATCTTCTATCTGCGGTACGCCAAAAGGGCCATGGCTCTTTACCGGCTCAATACGTTGACGCTCATCGCGGCCATGCTCTTTTGGCTTATCGACGGCGGCAGCGCCGGTGAAAAGAGCATATGGGCCTTCATTCTGCCCCTGATCATGCATTTCATGCTGGGCCCCACCGAGGGCGTGATTTGGAACACTGCAGTCCTCGGGCTGATGGGTACGGTCTTTTTCGTCGACACCGGCCTGCCGGTCTTTGATTACTCTATGCCCTATAAGATTCGCTATCTCTGCGTCTACCTGGTCATCAGTCTGCTGACCTACAGCTACGAAAAGGCGCGCAAAGAGTTCTGGAAACATTACTCCGCCTATCAGCAAGAGAAAAAGGCGCTGGAGGAGAAGCTGGCCCGCTCACAAAAGATGGAGGCCCTGGGGCTTCTGGCCGGCGGTGTGGCCCATGATCTGAACAACGTGATGTTCGGCCTGGTGAGCTACCCGGACTACCTCATGTCCAAGGTATCGCCGCAGGACCCCATCTACCGTTCGCTGGCCGACATCTGCGACTCCGGCCGCAAGGCTGCGGCCATCGTGGACGAGCTGCTCACCCTGGCGCGCCGCGGTGTACCCTCAACACAGGTGCTGGATCTCAATGAGGTGATCGAGGAGGTCCTCAATTCGGCGCAATTTTGCAAACTCAACGGATTCCAGACCGACGTCCGGATCGTTCCGATGATCAGCAACACACCGCTGGTGGTCAAGGGCTCGCCCCTGCACCTTAAAAAAATCGCGATGAACCTGGTTTCCAATGCCGCCGAAGCGCTGCCCGAAGGCGGCCGCGTGATCATTTCCACCG
>JASFER010000373.1:0-5306 GCA_050124755.1 Desulfobacteraceae bacterium | reverse complement strand
CTGGCAATTTTGGTCAGGATGGGAATATTGCCGGTTTGCAGCGTGTGGCGTCCGGGGCCGAAGGCTTCAACGGCTTTGCCTTTATAAAAAAAGACACCCACCTGGCTTTCCCTCACGGTCAGTTGTGCGCCCCATTTGATCTCCCCGGATCCGGTTTCCGGGATGCGATGAACCAGTTCCTTGCCGCTCTCGTCGAACCATTCAATATTTTCGAGGAAAATTAAGTTGTTGGTGCCCATAGTGTTCACTCCTTGGCTGTTGTATTTTGCGTTTCGAGTGGCTGACGCCGGGTAGGGGGATGATCCATTACCCACAGAAGATTAGTATATGATCCGCGAGGCGTCAAATCCTGATGAAAATTGTTTGCCCTTTTTGTCGATGCATTTGATTTGTTAACAACATATCAGTGCTTCCAGATTGATTCTCATCAACGCTTCATCTAGAAATAATAGGTCAGCCATATGTATCGGGTCTCAGCCGGCGCCACTTTAATAGTAGTGCCGGCTGCAGTGGTGTCGAAACCGCCAAATTCAGTCCCGTCACCGCCCCAATTAAAGCTGGCGCCGGCAATGAGTTGAAGGTTGGTGGCGATGTCCCACCCCAGTTGGGGCTGAACAATGGCCGAAGGTTCGGCCAGATTGCCGATGGTGATCAGATGGGCTTGAACCAGCGGATGAAGCTCGACTTGAATTTGGCCGGCCAGATAAGTTCGGCCCAAAGTAAAAAGTTCACCCCTCTCGATTCTTTTTGATATGGAGGGGTCTGAAATGGATTGAGCGTAATCACGGTCGCTGCCGATCCCATTATAATAAAATTCAATGAGACCGTAGATGTTCTTTCCGCCCCACTGCCAAGCATAATCCAGATTGGCGACCATTTGCCAAAAATCATTTTGGCGGTCGTCATCATCCAATATGGTAAAAATAATATCCCCACGCCAGGCCGCACCGCCCCAATAGCCGGATGCCCCGGTTCCCAAAATGACATCACCGCAGTGGTATGCGGCCATCAAATCCAGTTCCACCTCCTCCATGGCAGCGTGCCATTTCCCGGCAAAAGAGGATTGATCGCTTTCAATGTCTCCCGTTGTTGTGTCGCGGCGCGGCACGTAGAGCAGTTGAACTTCGTTGCCATCCATAGGCCGCTGAAGGTGGAGCATATCATCGCCGGCCTTGTAATCGCGCTGGATGGCGGTCGGGGCGAATGGATTGAAAAGATCCATGGGATTGAAGAGCAGGCCGTTTCCCCAAGTCAGGGCTTGGCGGCCAATCCGGAGGGTTCCCCAGACCTCCGTATGGGTTAGGTTGAAACGGTCAAGGCGGTGATAAACGGTATGGTCGTTCCCATCGCAAAGGGTATGCGTCAGGTTCATTAACCGGCGATCATCATTTGGTTTGTCGGTGCCGATCAACCGGCTTGAGGTCGTGTTCGGCATAATGGTGCGCAGGCGATTGTTGTTTTTTAAGGTGTCTCCTTGCAGACCGGCTGACTCATAGTGCACTTCAGCGGTCCATTGTGTGCCCAGGAATAAGCGGTGGTTCAGTCGCAGTTCGGCCTGACGGTCATAAAAGGTGCCGCTTTCGGTGAACTGGTAGACGGAGCGGTGGTCAGGATAGGACAGAGTGCCGATGGAGCGGATGTATCCGCCCCATTCAGCCGTGAGATCGGCTGCATCTTCGGCCGGAGATGATTGCGCTATACCAAAGTTCAAGAACAACAATGCCAACAACCCCGCCACCACGGACATGGTATGGTGGAACGGTTGTAAGTTCGATGAGTTCATGCGGCCTTGATCCGGTCATCTACAATGTGACCGTCCTTGATGATCACCTTACGCCGGGCGTATTCCATTACCATCTTATCATGGGTGGAGAAGATAAAGGTTACCCCCCGTCGATCGTTCATATCGCGCATGAGTTTCAGCAGTCCTTCTCCTGTCTTGGAATCCAGGTTGGCAGTGGGCTCATCAGCCAGCACGATGGACGGATTGGAGACGATGGCCCTGGCCACAGCCACCCTTTGCTGCTGGCCTCCGGAGAGTTCGGCCGGCCGGCGGTGATATTTATCGGCCAGTCCCACATCGTCCAGAATCCGACTGGCCCTTTGACGGCGTTCCCCCGCTGGAACGCCCTGCAGCAGCATGACATACTCCACATTTTCGATGGCCGATAGCACGGGAATGAGGTTGTATGCTTGAAAGACGAAACCGATGTGGTGCAGGCGAAGCTCGGCTATTTGTGAATCTTTCAATTGGTCGTATGCATTGCCGCTGACCACGATGCGGCCCCTATCCGGCCGATCGAGGCCGCCGATCAAATTCAACAGGGTGGTTTTGCCCGAGCCGGAAGGGCCGGCCAGCGCGACAAAGCTGCCGTCGTCCACATCAAGGTCGACACCGTCTAACGCCGTGACCTCCACCTTGCCCTGCCGGTAAGTCTTGGTGACGTCATGGCATGATACAATGGTCATATGAAAAACTCCTACAGATTTAATGAGTTGTCATTCATCCCAAAGCATCGATTGAGTCCGGTTGGAACCATGAACGATGAACCAGGAACCATGAACCATACTCGAATCACGTATGCGCCAATGCTTCCACCGGTGTAAACCTGGCAGCTTTAGTGGCCGGGTAGAGCGTTACCAACAGTCCTAAAAGCACCACAACCAGATTGGCGCCTAAAATGTCTTTGGCCAGCATAATGGGAAAGATAATGCGGGCCATGCCGGCATACTCCACGCCCTGTGCCAGGCTTGACAGGTCGATACCGTTAAATGAGAGCGCCCAGTTGGTTATCATTCCCAGTGTGCTGCCGATGAAGGCACCGAGCATCAGAATCAGAAACGACTCCGTCAAAATGCTTCTGACGATGCGCCACGGTCGCATACCCAATGCTTTGAGCAGACCAAATTCACGCATGCGTTCGAAAACCGACATGAGGGTGGTGTTGACGATACCGAATCCCATGGCCACGAAGATAACGATGAACCAAATGAAAACAAAGGTGTCATAAAGTTTTAACATGGCAGTGACCAAGGGCAGGATCTGTTGCCATGAACGCACTTTCAGTTCGCTCTTCGGCACGACCGCTTCAATTCGGCGGGCCACCGCTTCCCCCATTTTATAGTCGGGAAGCAACACGGCAATTTCAGATACAGTATCTTGCATTTTCAGCATTTTTTGCGCGGTGTTGATATGCACAAAGGCGTAATTCTTCTCGGTGGCCTCCATTTCGGCTTGAAACAGACCGGTGATTCGGAAAGCCCGTGAGGCGATTTCTCCGGTGGTGTCCTGTGACATCAGAATCAACTTCTTTCCAAGGCGGGTTTCAAATTGTTCGGCCAACGTCTTTCCGATGAGAATGGCGCTTTTGTCGTCCTGATTGAGATATCTTCCAAAGGTTATGCTGTTGCCGATGAACGATATTTTGGCCTCTTTGGCCGGATCGATACCGACCAATGTCACTCCCGTGCTGTGCCGGGCGTTGTTGGCCACCGCGCTCACCCGAACCCGTTGGGTCCAAAGGCTGCCCGGGGGCAGCAATGTTTCCAATTTGCTCATCAGTTCATCGGGATTCATGATACGGTGATCCACCACCGGATCATCCGGGTAGTCGACTTGGTGCACCTGTACATGCCCGGTGAGGGTATCGATGCCGTTTTGCACCATGCCGCCGACGATGCCGCGCATCAGAGCGGCAATGCAGATCATGCTCCAAACGCCGATGATGACGGCAACGAGAATCACCGTCGTGCGGCGCGGATTGCGCCAAACATTTCGCCAGGCTAGGTGGATATCCATGTGTTGGTTCATTTCACCGAACTAGTAATACATCGCCTCTACCGGTTTCAGGCGGCGGATCTTCATGGCCGGATAGAGAGCTGAAAACAGGGTGATGACGAATACGGCTGCCGGTCCGATGCTGGCGGATAAGAAGGTCAGCCGCGGGTAAAGCCGGCTGGGAATACCATATTGTTTCAACAATTCTGAAGATCCAGCGATTTCAATTCCGTGGTTTTGAAAATACCACGTGAGCAGACAACCCAGCACGATTCCGGCGGCAACACCTACCAGGGTCATGCCCGCTGACTCGGTCAGTACTAAACGTGTCAGCCTTTGCGGCCGGGTTCCCACCGCCATCATCACACCAAATTCATGGGTACGCTCCAATATGGCCATGAGAAATGTATTCAATATGCTGAATGCCACCACCATGATCAGAATTAGATAAAAAATGCCCCCGCTCACCAGATCCATTTGGATGGCCTGCCGCAGGCCGGGCATGAGTTCATCCCAGTCGAGGACCACGAGCTTATCAAACGGCTTGCGTCCTTTCAGTTGATCCTGGATTTGTGCTTTAATCACAGGCACTGTCGAAAGATTCTCGCCCACCAACACGATCTCGTGAACGGCATTTCCCATGAAGTAAACATCCTGAAAGATGGAAAGCGGTATGTGAACGGCACTGCGATCAAACGCGTCCATTCCGGATTCATAAATACCCTGAACTTTCAATACAGTGGCTGCCACCGATCCATCGAGCCCCTGTCCCAGTATGGTAATTTCATCACCGATGCCGGCGTTGAGATTGCGTGCCAAAAGCTTACCCATTATGGCGCCGGGAAGCCCGGAGGCTTTGGAAGGATGGATCAAATAGCGGCCTTCCCGAACGATTTGTTCCAGGGTCGATACACCGGCTTCGGCCTTTGGCTCTATGCCCACTACCATAACGCCGTAAGCGCGTTTGTCTGTGGATACCAGGGAAAATGCCCGGGCACGGCAGGCGTATGCATCGACCAAAGGCGTTTTCTCCAGGATCTGTTTGACCGCTTCCGGATCGGGAATGACCAGCCGCATTTTATGGTTGGCATTATAACCGTCGGCCTGGATTTGCAGGTGCCCGGTATTGATTTTGACCGAGGCATTGATCATGGTGTCGTAACTGCCGAATTGGAAGGAGAGCATAAAGACCAGCAGGACACAGGCAAAGGCGATGGCCGATACGGTGAGAAGGGTCCGTCGGGGATTACGCCAAATATTGCGCCAGGCCATCTTGATATCAATGCACAAAACTTATCTCCGTTGCTTGCTTTTCAGCTGGTTCAGCGTAAAGTACCGGTCCGGCAGATCATCCAAGAAGGTTAATTGGTGATAGTTCAGCAGGGTGTACTGGTCAGCCTTCTCATGTTCCTGCATTTTCCAGACCTTGGGGAACATACGGCCGCCCATCATCTGGATCTGTTCACCGGTCATGCGTTTAACCGGTTGAAGGTCTTCGTCATAAAATTCTTCCAAAATCAGGACATGG
>JASFER010000372.1:0-5307 GCA_050124755.1 Desulfobacteraceae bacterium | reverse complement strand
CGCAACCTCATCTCCGCAGACCGTCAAACCACCATCATCACGTTGGTTCTGAATTATGATGCCGATAAAGATGCCGTCATCTCCGCTGCCGGGAAACTGATCGAAAACAGCGGCAAGGATTTGCAACTCTACCAAATCGGCATGCCCCTGGTCTCAGAGGCGCTGGCCGACTATACCCAACAGGACTTTTTCCGACTCACACCCATCACCCTCATTATCATTGCCGTGTTGCTCATGGTGCTGTTTCGCAGCCTGCATTGCCTCATCCTGCCGCTGGCCTGTGTGAGCCTTTCAATGATATGGACCTTCGGCTTCATGGCCTACATGGGCATATCGGTCTCCATGCTGACCATCATCGTGCCGGTTCTGCTGATCGCCGTCGGCACCGCCTATTGCCTTCATATCTGCTCCGTTTACCTGACCCAGGCAAGCAAAGCACCCACACCCCGGGCCGCCAGCCGGGCCACCTTCGCGGAGATGGCCTTTCCGATCACCTTGGCCGTGCTGACCACCATTTTCGGTATCGGCTCTCTGGTGACCAGCCGCATCACCGCCATCCAGGAGTTTGCGGGTTTTGCCTGCTTCGGCATCGCCAGCCTGCTGGTCATCGCGCTCACCTTTCTGCCGGCCATGATGGCGCTCATCCCCCTGCCCAAAGCCGCATCAAAGGCGCCCGGTGCCGGCATCGACCGTCTGATCGACACCTTGCTGGCGCGCATCGTGGCTTTAAACCTTTACCACCAGAAGCCGTGTTTGATCATTATCGGCGTGATAGTCGTATGCTGTTTGACCGGCCTCTTCTTGATCCGCGTGGAAACCAACCCGATTTCCTTCTTTAAAAGCAGCGCCACGGTTAGTCGCAATTTTCACAACATCTACCAGCAGATGTCGGGCAGCTTTCCAATACACGTAGCGATGAGCGGCCCTTCCGAAGATTATTTTGAAGAGCCGTCCAATGTGGCGGAACTGGCCCGTTTTCAGATCTTTTTAAATGCCATCGAAGGGGTGGACAAAACCATCTCCTTTGCCGATTACATCCAACTGGTCAATTATGTTTACAACCGTTTTGACCCGAAATACTATGTTCTGCCGGAAGATCCCTATGAGATGCGCATGCTGGTCAATAATTTCAAGGTGCTGCTGGGCAACGACCTGCTGAAAAGTTTCATGAGTCCGGATATGCGACAGGCCAACATCCTCATGTTGACCCACATCGCCAGTTCCCGGCAGTTCCTGCAAACCAAGCAAATGATTTTGGACCATGTGGCCGTGGACCACGACAAAGCCTTGTCCTGGGACGTCACCGGCCTGGGGATGGTAATCGCCGCCAGCAGCTATCTGCTCACCGTGGGGCAGGTTAAAAGCCTCTCCATCTCTCTGGTGTTGATTTTCGGTGTGATGGTAGCCCTTTTTCTCTCCGCCAAAGTGGGTTTGATCGCCATCATTCCCAACCTGTTTCCCATCCTGCTGAATTTCGGAATCATGGGGTTGTTCGGTATCCCGCTCTCGGTGGCCACCAGTTTGATTGCGTCCGTTGCCATCGGTCTGGCCGTGGACGACACCATCCACTACCTGGTACGCTACAACCGGGAATTCAAAAAGGATCTGGACAAGGACCGGGCCATGCGCGACACTCTCACGGCCGTTGGGCGTCCTATCATCTTTACTTCCCTCACCATCGGTTTTGGATTTTCCGTGCTCCTGTTTAGCCATTTTCAGCCCACGGCCATCTTTGGATTGCTCATGGTGATCACCATGATCTCCGCCTTGGTGGGCGATTTGATTCTGCTGCCGACGTTCATGATGCATGTGGAATTGGTGACCGCCTGGGATTTGCTGAAAATGATGCCCACCATGGGTACCATGTCCCCCGGTATGGTCCATGAGCTCAACCAGCCCCTCAACGCCGTTAAAGTAGGCAATGATGTGATCCGGTTAATCATTCGCAGGGGCAACCCCATTGACGGCAAACAGATCGAGGCCGTCACCCAAGAGATCGGCAAGCAGATCACCCGGGCCTCTCAGATGATCGAACGCTTCAGCGAGGCGGGCAAGCTGCCCGGTTTTGACAAAGAGGCCATCAACATCAACAGCCCCGTGCGCGCCACGCTGGCCATGTTGGAGCACCAACTCAAACTGGACAGCATCCAAACGGCGGCCCATCTGGCGTCGGATTTACCGCGGGTGATGGCCCATCACAACCGCATGGTTCAGGTGATCTACAATTTGCTGACCAACAGTCGCGAAGCCATCAATTTGCGCCTGGAACACGAAGGCCTGGCGGCGGCCAATCACATCGTGATCAAAACCTACCGCCAAAAGGGACGCGTTTTCCTCACCATCGAAGACACCGGCGTCGGGATCGAGGAAAATAACCTGGACCGCGTTTTCGAACCCTTTTTTACCACTAAGGAGACCGGCAAGGGCAAGGGGCTGGGTTTGACCATCTGTAATCAAATTATCAGGGATTGCGGCGGACGCATCTCCATTGACAGTGCGCAGGATGAGAAAGATAAAGGTACGGGGGTGACCATCAGCTTTCCGGCAATAATGGAAGATTAAAAGGTGGACACGGGGATGACAAAACGGTTCTCGGTAACGGCGGGATACTGGGTCGTACTCTGCCTGGGTGCCATCCTTTTTTCAGCCTGCAGCGAAAAGGATGACACCGAGGCCATTCGGCGACTCATCGTCAAAGGGGCTGGTTTGGCCGAAAAAAAGCAACTGGGAGATCTCATGGATCTGACGACCCCGTCGTTCGTTGCCTTGCCCGGCAATCATGACGCGCAAACGACCAAAAGCATCCTTTTCGGCGCCTTTTTCCACTACGGCAAGTTTAAAATCCATTTCCCCAAGCCGGATGTGAAAATGGCATCCGACGGCAACAGCGCCGACGCCACCGTCCACTTCCTCATTGTTCGGCAAAACCAAAGTATTCCGCGGCTCAAAGAGCTTTACGACGATCCGCGGCAATGGATGGAAACGGTTGGGGAAAAGGCGGATCTCTACCAGTTGAAACTGGCCATGGTGAAGAATGGCGGCGAGTGGTTGGTTAGCAAGGCGGAGTTGGAGGGCTTCAAGGGCACCGGCTTCTGAAAGGGGCTGAGGACCCCATATCCTGCGTTGCCGGGAGTTCGCGGTATGTACATACAGCTTCACTGCTGGACGCCTTGGCTCTGGGGTCCTCAGCCCTTTCAGAGATTGACGCAAGGCCCCATATGTTGCCATTATAAGACCGGATGCGGATAACCAAATAAGCAATAGGGGCTTATGCCAAAATCGATGCTTATAACCGGCCGGCACGGAGGCCGGCCCTACGTTTTATCGGCATTTCAGCAATGCCGATGGTTTTCGTAGGGCGGGGCCCCGTACCCGCCCTTAGCCGGCAAACCGCTGCTGCCGGAGTTATGTCCCAGAGCAGGGCCGGCCTCCGCGCCGGCCTGACCTCAATGGTTTCCCTTTGCCGTTGTTTAATGGCCGCCTTTTTAACATAAGCCGGCGACAGGAATTTCAAAATTCGAGAACCGAAAGAGTTAATACTTAAAGCAAAATGATATGGAGAGAAGATGAACAAGAAAGAACTTGTGGATCGGGTGTTGGCGGGGGAAACGGTGGATCGGCCGCCGTTGTCCTTGTGGTATCATTTCGGAATTCAACATGGGGACGGGGAAACATTCGCCAAGACCACCCTGTCCTATTTCAATTACTATGACTTTGATTTTCTCAAAGTGATGAATGATTATTTCTATCCGGCGCCCGATGGATTGGAGGCCGTGCAAACGAAGGAGGACATGCAACGGATAACCCTCATCGATCCTTGGAACAGCCCCTGGGCTGAGCAGCTCAAGGCCTTGGAGATTATTCACAGCGAACTCAGAGACAAGGCCTATTTTATCGATACCGTGTTCGATCCCTGGCAAAGCCTGAACCGCAACCTGGCCGCGGAAAACATGCAGCACCTGATGATGAATGAACCCCAAGCCCTGATGGAGACCCTGGAGGTGGTGGCGGACAATCTGATCGCCTACGCCAAAGCCGCCATTGCAGCCGGTGCAGCCGGTATCTTCATGTCCATACCCGCCGGTAAGGAGATCATGACCCGGGAGGAGTTTTTAACCTTTGTCAGGCCTTACGCCGAAAAGGTCCTCAAGGGCATCGAGGGATTAGGTCCCATGACCACCTTGCATGTCCACGGCCAGGAGCTCTACTTTGATGATGCCATCGACTTGCCGGCGCCGATCCTCAACTGGTGGGACCGCGGTCCCACCGGTCCGTCTCTGGAGGAGGTTTTGGCCCGGTTCCCCGGATGCGTCATGGGCGGTATCGATCAGACCATCGTCGCCCGCCGCACCCGCGCTTTCTTGAAAAACCATGTCCGCGAAGGAATGCAGCTGGGTGGCGACAAGCGTTTTTTTCTGGCCAACGGCTGCAGCATCGATACATGGGTCTATCCCGGTGCCATCGAAACCATTGTGCAAACCGCACGCGGAGCCTGATAGAACCGCAGAATGAAGAAGAAAGGTATTCGGCCATTGGTATTATTACTTCGGCAATTAAATACACCACCTGATGTCATTCCGGCGAAGGCCGGAATCCAGGCGAACACTGGATGCCCCCGGCTTACCCCATGCCGGGGCAGGCGTATCAAGTCCGGCATGACTGCAAAATTCTTTTCCGTGGTTATCTTAACAGATTAAGCAAGCAGGGTTTATCTCTACCGGTCGGGACAGAGCCCGACCCTACGCGGGAACCCTCAAAACGTCAGGGATCGGAGTGATTAGCGTAGGGCCGGCCTCTGCGCCGGCCTGGCATCAAATCCGATACCTGAATTCGACATTCGTTATGCCTTGTTCGATATTCTGCGGTTCTCTTGGCTTACAACGCCGGTGCCTCGCACCGCGTGGACAGCAGCTCGATGTATTCGTTCTGCCCTTTGTAAAGCCGGCTCATCTCAATGAGGACGCCGGCGATCTGGGCCAGGGCCTGGACGAAATTGACATCGTCCAACGTGAAATCCCATTTCTCGGCGGTATATACCCGCATGGCGCCGATGGCTTCATCGCCAACCAAAACCGGTACGGACAGAATTGAGGCGATGCCCTCTTTCCGGGCGGCCTCGGGATATTGAATGCGGGGGTCATCGTTCACATCAAACACCGCCACCGGTCCTTCCTTCAGGGCGTCGGCGATGGATTTCAAAGCGCTCACCGCCCCTTTGCTGATGTATTCGTCGCTCAATCCGGCGGATGCCGCCACTTCCAGCTCTTTGGTCCGGCGGTTGATCAAAAAGAGGGTGCAGCCTTTCAC
>JASFER010000371.1:0-5325 GCA_050124755.1 Desulfobacteraceae bacterium | reverse complement strand
GCCCACCGGATTTTGACAGATCAACTGTTTGATAGACCTTCAGGACTTCATCCGGATACAAAAAACCGATCAGCTTGCGCTGGGAACGTTTCTGGGGGATGGCAAGGATCCTGTCGGCCATGTGGCGGGTGGCACCGGCAACTTGTTGCCGGTGTTGCAAAGCAACAAGAGGTCATTTGCCAGAATCCACTACGGACATGCTTATAGCTGGCTGGATCAAACCAATGCGATTTCTTCCAAAAACTGGACCACGCGCGCGGTTAAAAACTTAAACAATCGGAGACGGGTCGTCTCCGCTATAATTCGCGGCCTATGGCCGCAAATTATAGCCCCCCTATGGGGGTGGTTGTTTACTCCGATGAACGGACATAATGGGTTGCTCGATGTGGCCGCAATGGATATCAATGGCGGTCATGATGAATCGTGCCAATAATTTCCAATTGCTATTCCTGGGTGATTTGACCCAAGCTTGGTGATTTTATTTGGGCAAATAACCCATTCTTTCCCACCGCATTGCTGGTTTTTTTATATCCACCTGTTATCATACGCATATTTGAACAGTACCGCTTGGCACGGCCATTGCGTTATAAATAACCAACTTGCCGGGACAAGTGACATCTGAACTTGAACGGAGATGACGTTTTTACTGTGAGATCAGGATTTCAATGGAGGCGGAAATGAATACAACACAGGCCCTGGTTGACCAATACCTCGATGACCATTTGAGAATCAGATCAACGGGTCTGGAACAGCTGCGAGGTGCTGATATGGGAACTGATAAGGAATTCCAGGAAAAGCTTGAAGCGCTAAGGGAGAAGGCGCTAGCGCGCATCTCAAGATCATCTTCGGATATTGGCACATCGGTAAATCAAGAAACCCGCGAGTTGCTGCATGATTTGCATGTGTATCAGGTAGAGCTGGAATTGCAGAATGAAGCGTTAAGGCAAGCCAACCGGGAATTGGAACTTTCCAGGGACTGCTATTTGCATTTATACCAAAATTCCCCGGTAGGGTACGTCGCGGCGGACTCGGCCGGGATCATTTTAAAAGCGAACAATACCTTCGGCAATATGATCGAAAAAGAGATTGACGCTGTGTTCAACAAACCCCTGGCACGTTTCATCCATCCGGAAGATCAGGAGCTCTTTCTTTCTCGGTACAAAGCGTTTTCTAAAAAACCGTCGGACAAACAGCTGGAAGTCCGAATGATCCGGAAAGATCAATCGGAAATATATGTGAAAATGGACGGCCAGCGTTGTGAGGGAGACACTGGTGATGCATCTGCAGGCGCACTGCCTGAACACCTGCTCATCAGCATCAGCGATATTACCAAACGCAAGATCGCTGAAGAGGCGATTATCCAGGCGAAGCTGCAACTGGAGCAGACATTTGACGCGGTACCCGACCTGATTGCGATAATCGATCAGGACTATACGATCGTTCGCGTGAACTTAGCATTGGCCCAGCGATTGGGGGTGGACCCCAAAGCGTGCGTGGGTAAAAAATGCTACCATGTATTGCATGATGGACAGGCCCCGCCACCGGAGTGTCTGCATCGACAGTTTCAGCGAACGGGCCGGCGATGTGAAATGGAACGGTACAGCCGTAAGTTCAACGGTTATTTTACCACAACCGTTTCACCTTTTTATATGGACCCTGGTGCGAATAGGATGTGCCTTCACATTCTCCACGATATCACCGACCGTAAAAGAGCGGAAAAGGAGTTGCTCAAATCAAGGAATCTCGAATCCATTGGGACCTTGGCGGGAGGCATAGCGCATGATTTTAACAATATTCTTGCGGCGCTCATCGGCCACCTCGACATGGCCAATATCCATCTGAAAAACGAAGACCAGCTTCTATCCCATTTGAAAAATGCCACCGAAGCTTCTTTGCGTGCGCGCGATCTGGCAAACAGTTTGATTACCTTTTCAAAGGGTGGAAGCCGATTCAGAGAGATCCTTCACGTGGATGCTTTACTGAAAGACACCTTAAGCTTAAGTCTTAGCGGCACCAATGTGAGGTATGATAAGGTTCTGGCGGCAGATCTATTACCGATTAAAGTTGATGAAGCCCAGTTTAAGTCCGCGATTCAACACATTATCATTAATGCCAAAGAAGCCATGCCATGGGGTGGAACGCTCGTCGTCAAAGCGAAAAACGTCGAATTGTCCGGCGTCGAGAGTGATGCCAAAGCCGGGAATTATGTTCAAATAGAGATTCAAGATGAAGGATCGGGTATCGCGCCCAACCATCTGGATCGAATTTTCGATCCTTATTTCACCACAAAGCAGATGGGCTCCCAGAAAGGCATCGGCCTGGGCTTGTCGATTGCGCATTCCATCATCAAAAAACACTGCGGCCATATCAAAGTAAGCTCCCGTTTGGATCAAGGGACAACGGTCACCATTCTTTTGCCGGCGGTTTCTCAGCGGACCGCTTCTCGACACGATGCGCATGCCATGAGCCATGTCCCGAAACAGGTAACCCGGAAAGTCCTGTTTATGGATGATGAGAAGATGCTCTGGGAAATGATGGGATCCTTGTTGAAGCGCCTGGGTTACGATGCGGATTATGCCATCAATGGGCAGCAGGCCATATCGTTATACAGGCAGGCCTTTGAAAAGGGCTCGGACTATGCTCTGTTGATCCTGGATTTGACCATCCGCGGCGGCCCCGGCGGCAGGGAGGTGCTGCAGAAGATTCACAAGATAAATCCTGAAGCAAAAGCAGTGGTGTTCAGCGGTTATAATACAGACCCCGTTTTTTCAGACCACCAGAAATATGGTTTTGTCGGTGCCCTTCAGAAACCGTTCCGGATAGAAGATTTTATACATTTAATGAACAGCGTCCTGGAAAGGGAAAAATAGAGACGCGGAGACATCCGGTGGCTCCTTTCATTTTTGGTGTGATGACCTTTATGAAAGAAGCCACGGATGCCTTATTCATCAGATGCTTCGCATACAAATGCTGCATCTACACGTTTTCCACAGGTTTACCAATCCTACGCGCTTGATTTTCGCGGATCACAGCAGCGCACATCAGATACAGGATTTAAAAATGGCGCGGATCTGATCTCCATCAATATCCCTGGGATTGGCTTCCCTGGAGATGTCGTTCATGGACCATTTGATGGTGTGGTTGATATCGTCGTTGGAGAAATCAAACTCCTTCAGCGGTTTCTGTTCGATGCCCACATCGCTGCGCAGGCGTTCAATGGCTTCCAGGGTTTGGTCCGTCGCTTGTACCGGGTTCATATGATGGATATCCAGTCCCATGGCCACGCCGATCTGTTTAAACTTATCCATAACGCCGATGGAATTAAAGCGTTCCACCGGCATCATCATCAGGGCATTGGCGTATCCGTGATGCAGATCTTTCAGGGCCGACACCTGGTGGGCAAGGCCGTGAACCATCCCCATGCCGCCGCCGATATTATAGGACATGGAGGCGATAAACTGGGCCCAGGCCAGGTTCTCGATGGCCTGATCATTGGCCGGATTGGCGTAGGCTTCCCGCAGGTTCTCATTGATCATCTGCAGCGCTTTGATGGCCACACCGTGGACCACCGGCATATTCAGACGGCCGATGAAGGGCTCCATGCAATGGCAAAAAGCATCCATGCCGGTCCAGCCCACCAGGTGGGGGGGTTGAATTCGCATCAGGGCCGGGTCGTTGATACCCACGCAAGGGGAGACGCCGGGGACGATCAAAATCAATTTGTATATCCACTCCTCATCGTTGATGATCGCAAAGGCCGTGCACTCGGCACCGGTGCCCGTGGTGGTATTGACCGCCACCTGGGGAATGTTCACCACTTTATACGTGGGGATGCGGGTGGTGTAGTGGGGATCGAGAAAGGCCGCGAAATCGCGCAAGTTGGTCTCCGGCCCGTCATTGTCGACCATAATGCGAATGCCCTTGCCCGCATCGGAGGCGCTGCCGCCGCCCACGGATACCACACCATCGCAACCGGCCTTGATATAAGCCTCGGCTCCGGCCTTGCACTCATAGTCTTTTGGATTGGAGGAAACACCGTCAAAGATCGTCACGCTGATGCCGGCATGTTTCAAAATACCCTCAATCTCTTCCACGATGCCGGTTCCCTTCAGCCCTGTGGTGACTAGCAGCGCATGGGTGATGCCGTACATCTGGCACTCCTGGGCCACCATCCGGTGGGCTCCCCACCCCATTACGGCGCGGGAATGCGGTTGAACGTAAGAGAGGGGGAATTCCTTCCTTTCGACGTTGATTGTCATCTTTTACACTCCTTATTAAAAAATGAATAAGAACCTGACTCCGGCAATGCCGACATCCGGTCCGTTTTCCGTATCGACGACTTTGGAATAATCAACCAGCACTTGTGTTTCTTCACTGAGCACATAATTAAATGAAAGACCTAACTTATGGGATGTTATTTCATCATCTTGAGAAACACCATTAACCTTGGTTTCTCCGCCAAACTGGTAGGTATAGTCGCCGGCGATCCAGAATTTTGGTACGATATCGTAGCTCAGATGGACTTGCACCTGATATAATGGATCCTTTTCTAGGTCTGCGCCAAGGTAATCATCGTTATCGGTGAAGAACTCGACAGACGGTTGAATTTCGAAATACATTTTATCACCAATGCCCTGAACAAATCCCAACTCCTCTTTAAAACTCCATCTGTTCAGGCCGGGGTTCAGAACTTCGTTTTCTTCATACTCTCCAAATGGAACAGAGACATACTGGGTGAAGCCCAACCAGGTTTTCGTTTCAGGTTTGGATATCGGCCAGATTGTTGAAACAAAAAGAGGGTCCATCACCCCTGAACTCGAAAGCTGGGCACCTCCCACTGCAGCCCCGTCCAGTTTTTCTGAATTGTAGAAAAGGATTGCCTGGTAGTCGATAGGCATACCAAAGAGGGTGCTGAAGTGAACCCATCTGAAAAAACCGAGACTTTGAGTATAGTTAAATCCACTAACCCGTTCACCGTCCACGTAAACGCTATCTGCAGTGATGCTTTTTGCGTATGTTAGCATGAGGTCTGTGCCGGGGGGGGCGGGAATATAGTCTCTTGCATTCGTTTCACCTGCAATGGAGACAAATGGCAGCCCCAAACAAATCCCAAATACAATAGCGATGCAAATTCTTTTCATTTCTTAATCTTCCTTTCAATCTTCTAAGTGTTACATTGTACGAAGAATTAATACTTCTCCCCTGCCTGTAATCACATTTTTATGCATATGACTGTTGCCTTTTATATGTAGCATTATTATGGATCATGGCAGTTGAAGACATTTGTGGCCATATGAACGATTATGACTTTCATGCATATAGAAC
>JASFER010000370.1:0-5351 GCA_050124755.1 Desulfobacteraceae bacterium | reverse complement strand
TAACGAGATAAATCTTAAACCTTCGATAAAAGGTAGCCCGCATTTAACGCATCAACTGATTTTCCTCCCGGTGCAGCGGCGCAGCCCCTATGCACTCCGGCTTATCAGCAAATGGCCGAAATATTGATCATGGCTTAATCCTTACGAGACGCAATCCGGTCCCGCTCCAAGGTGAAGTTCGAAATTATAAAGACAGCTCCGCCTGGTCAATTTCAGCTCAAGATTAAATTTATCAGACTCGGATAAATACGATGAAAAAAATCCCAGCCGCCTTGTCCCATCAATATACTATGTTACTGAACGAAACTGAAATACCGGATCGATATCATCAGCACTATCTTAAATGGCTCAGATATTATTTAGACTTTTGCCATAAGTATCAGGTTGATGATTCGACCCCGCGAAGCCTCCCGCACTTCATTGAAAAACTAAAGGAGAAGAGACAAACCGAAGCTTCACAAAAACAAGCCCATTCGGCTATCCGGCTCTATTATACGATTATCCAATCACTACACTCCAAGCCCCATTACAGTCCTTATGTAATCACGGAATCCTATAAAACCGTGAAAGAACCTATGCATCGGTTTTCTGTTCCAGTGGTCAATAATGAGCCATCAACATCAAATTTGGCTGCCAGCAAAAATAACAGCGAAAAATGGCAATCCGCTCTGGTAGCCATAACAAACGAGATAAAGATCCGGCACTATTCACCCAAGACTTTAAAAGCATACACCTTGTGGGCTCAAAAAATGCGCGCATTCCTGAAAAATAAGGACCCCGATACATTATCAACGGAAGATGTCAAATCGTTTTTGACACATTTGGCTGTTGATCAAAACGTCTCGGCCTCCTCACAGAACCAAGCCTTCAATGCGCTCCTGTTTTTTTTCCGCCATGCGCTCAAAAAGGAATTCGGCAAGGTTGACGGTGTCGTTCGAGCCAAACGCAAGCCTTACATTCCCGTTGTCCTTTCCCGAAGTGAAATCGATTCAATAATCAACAACCTGAAGTATCCCGTCAATTTGGTCGTGAAGCTACTTTATGGCTGCGGGCTCCGTCTATTCGAGTGACTGAACCTACGGACGCAAAACTTTAATTTCGATCATCAAATATTAACTATTCACGACGGTAAAGGAAAAAAGGACCGCTCCGTTCCAATACCAAGGATTCTTATCCCGGATCTTAAGGCACACCTTGAAAGGGTGAGGAAGCTCCTCGATCGGGATATGGCTTCGGGTTATGCCGGCGCTTTCATGTTTGATGCCATTGAAAAAAAATATAAAAATTGCGCCAAAGAGTTTACATGGCAATGGTTCTTCCCCACAAAAAACCTCACGTATGTTCCCGAATCAAAGGAATACAGGCGATACCATCTTCATCCGAGCCGCGTTCAAAAAGAACTCAAGGTGGCGGTCAATAAAGCAAAACTATGTAAAAGAGCGACTACCCATACTTTTCGGCACAGCTATGCAAGTCACTTGCTACAAGCCAACTATGATATACGAACAATCCAGGAACTCCTTGGCCACTCCGATATCAGAACCACGATGATTTACACCCATACAATTAAAAGCAAAACCCTCAAAGAAACTGAAAGCCCCCTTGATTTTATGTGATAATGGTTTTGCGGTTCTTTCGGGATAACGGCAAATTTATTCATTCGCCGAATAGCAATTGAGGTTTATTTTAAATATTCTTGCCGATAAAATACAATATTTTTTTGTTTTGCGTTAACCATGAGGGACTCGCAAAAAGTCCGAAAACTGTGATTGGCGTCATTCCGGGCTTGACCCGGAATCCAGTATTTACAGGCACTTGTGGATTCCGGCGTCCGCCGGAATGACGGAGCTTTGTACCTTTTACAAATCCATAGAGAGCCGATTTTGATGGTAAAATCATCGTTCTAAGGGTAACTGGTGCTCCATGGTATTTGATTCCCTTTGTCATGGTTTTCAATGTTTAGGTGAAGGGCTCGCCTTGAGGGAGAGGGAATATTGTGGCCCTGACCATTTCCCGTTGGAGGCGGATGGTATTTTCGGATGGACGCCGGGTCATTTTCGTCTCCTGGATTTAATCAAGGCATTGGCCACAATGGAGCGGTTGACCTCCAGGCTGACGGCAATGGCCGATGCCCCCGCAACGGCCCGGTAGAGGCGTTCAATCTTGCTCTCTTTGGTGTATCCATAGGCCCCGTGGATTTTGCGGGCGGTATCGACAATTTCCATGGCCGCCGGAACCACGAAGAGCTTTGCCGCTGCGGCTTCGTTTAGCCAGGTTGCATCCTCGGTATCCTTGAGAAAAGCGGTGCGGTAGGTGATCCAGCGGCAAGGCTGAAGCTTGGCATACATCTCGGCCATCATGAACCGGATGCCCTGCAGGCGATGCTGGGGTTTGCCCCTGACCATGCGGTTTTCTGCATAGCGCACGGCCTCGTCCACGGCGGCTTGGGCAATGCCCACACAGGCCGCGCACTGCAGGATCTTTTCAATGGCAATCCAGTACAACAAGATGGCAAAGCCCTCTCCTTTGTCGCCCAACATGCTGCTTGCGGGCAGCCTGACGTTTTCAAGGAAGACATCCACGGCTTCCATGCCGCCGCTGCCCATCAATTCGTATGGGGTGCTGGTGGAGTACCCCGGGCCCGATTTTTCCATGACAAAGGCGGTGCATTTTTCGGCTTCATCCCGGGTGTATAGAACGGCGTACCCGGGACGGGCGCCAAAGGTGCTGAACCGTTTCATGCCATTGACGGTGTACCCGCTGTCATCCGGGAGCGCCCTTGTCTGCAGCATATCGGGATCCGAGCCCGTATCGTCTTCGGTGAACTGGATGCTGGGAACTATTTCTCCGTGAACCACCGGTGCCAGGTATTTCTCCTTTTGGTCCCGGGTGCCGAAGGTGGCGATGCAGTCCGGCAAACTGTTGGTAAAGGCGGCGTACCACCAGGCACCGCATCCGGAATAACTCAATTGCTCAATGGACAGGGCGCAGTCCAGCAACCCGGATTCGTTTCCGCCGTATTGGCGGGGGACCATCATCCCCGGCAGGTGGATCTCCACCATCTTTTTAATCAATGCATCGGAGATGCGCCCGCTTCGATCGGTTTGGGCGGCCGCCGGCTCGATCTCCTTGTTCACAAACTCTTTTACTGTCTTCTGGAGAAGGCGCTGCTCTTTGCTCAGTTGAAAGTCCATGATTTCCTTTCAGGTGATCCGAAGTGGTTTCAAAGCCTTCATTCGGGTTCAAGGTCAAGGCGGCGCGTGGCGGCCAACCGCAGGAATACAAAGCGTATTTTGAGGATTGGACGCCACGCGCCAACACCGGATTTGGACCCGAAGGGAGGTTTTGAAACCACTTCTATCCAATGACTCCTTTTTCGATATAACGGCCATATTCCTCTTCCGTCAATCCGAGAAGATCCACAAACACGTGACGATTGTCCTGACCCAGCAGGGGAGAACTTTTCAACGGCTGTGCATCCATGGTTTTAAACCGCACCGGCGATGTGTCCGTGGCCATTTTTCTCAGGATGGGATGATCCATTTCGGCAAAGAATTCTCTTTTGTTAAGATGGGGATCATTTGCCAGGTCCCGGGCGTTTTGCACCACACCGCACGGGATGCCGGCTCGCTGAAGATCGGCCACAATGGTTTCGGCGGCCCGCCGGGAGGTCCACTGTTCCAGCAACGCATCCAATGGGTCTGCATGCGCCATTCGATGGGACATGGTAGAGAATCTCTCCTCCCGGGTCCAGTGCGGGTCTCCCATTGCACGGCAAAGGGCTGCCCATTGGCTTTCATCAAATACGGCGATGACGCACCACCGGTCAATGCCGCGGCATCGATAACAGCCATGGGGAGCGCCGGATCTGGCCATTGTCGCCATCCCCTCGCAGTTTGCGGTTGCGACCATTGAAGCGCTGGCCGGCAAAGGTGCCGGTGCGGCCATTGTGATGACCTCCGGATTTGGCGAAAAAGACGAAGCCGGCAAAAAAGCGGAAGAAGAGATGCTCCGGATCGCCAATGCCGCTGAAATGACACTGGTGGGTCCCAATTGCTCCGGCTTTTTGACCAAATCCTATAAAGGCAAATTCGCCGGCATTATTCCCACACGGGCCGGCGGGGTCGTGGATATGATCAGCGGCAGCGGCGCCACTGTCGATTATGTCATGGAGCGGGGACACAACCGGGGCCTGTCCTTCGGCAATGTGATCAATCTGGGCAATTCCATTCAGGTGGGTGTGGAGGACCTGGTGCAGCTTTATGATGAAAATTATGGGCCGGACAGCGCCCGGATTCTGATGCTTTATATGGAATCCATTAAAAAGCCGGCCAAATTGCTGCGCCATGCCGGAAGGCTGGTGCAAAAGGGATGCGCCATCGTGGGAATCAAGTCCGGCGCCACCGCCGCAGGCGAACGGGCCGCGGCCAGTCATACCGGCGCCATGGCCACCAGCGATACGGCGGTCGGGGCCCTGTTTGAAAAGGCGGGGATGATCCGCGTCGAAAGCCGGGCGGCCATGATCAACGTGGCTTGCGTTTTATCCATCGCCAAAGGTCCGCTGAAGGGCAAGCGGGTGTGTGTGGTCACCGATGCCGGGGGGCCGGGTGTCATGATGTCCGATGAACTCAACCGCCGGGGAATGGAACTGCCCCTTTTAGAGGCGAAAACAAGAGACCTCCTGGACGAGATTCTCCCGGCTGAAAGCTCCGTCGCCAACCCCATAGACGCCCTGCCGTCACGTACGGCCGGGCAGATCAAAGCGATTACCCAGGTGCTGGGCGACCGCGAACGCGACACCATCGATGCCATCGCCATCCTGCTCGGGGATTCGGGCATGTCGGACAACTCCCAGATCTACCGAGCCATTTCCGAAGCCATGGATCGATGTCCGATTCCGGTGTTCCCCATGTTCAGTTCGGTGTTCTCGTCCACTGCGATCATCGATGATTTTACTTCCCATGGGAAAGTCTTTTTCCCCGATGAGGTCCCCTTGGCCCAAGCCCTGGGCAGGGTCGCGCATGTGCGCAAACCCGAACGCGCATCGGCTGACCTCAATCAATACGACAAGGCAGCCATCGGTCAGTTCTGGAAAGCCGATCCGGGGCCCTGTCCCAAGGAGAGGTGAACGGGGTTCTCCAAGCGGCAGGTTTTAAACTCCCCCGGCAGATGGAAGTCTTTAAGCGGGAAGATCTGGTTTTAAACTGCGCTCAGGTTGGTTTCCCGCTGGCAATGAAAGTGATTGGACCATTGCATAAGACCGATGTCGGAGGCGTAAAACTGGGTATCGCCGATAATGATGATGCCCGCCGGTCCTGGGATGACATGTTAACCATTGAAAATGCAGAGGG
>JASFER010000369.1:0-5357 GCA_050124755.1 Desulfobacteraceae bacterium | reverse complement strand
CGTCGGCGATGGATTTCAAAGCGCTCACCGCCCCTTTGCTGATGTATTCGTCGCTCAATCCGGCGGATGCCGCCACTTCCAGCTCTTTGGTCCGGCGGTTGATCAAAAAGAGGGTGCAGCCTTTCACGCCCAGCGCCATCTGAATGCTTTCGACAGTCATCTGGATGATTTCATCCGGATCTTTTGATTTGGACAGCGATTTAGTGACTTTGATCAAGGTTTCATAGTTGAGCCGGATATTTCTTTTCATTTTTTCCTCCTTGATGAATCACGGTTTGGGGGCGATATGGCTTGCGGCTTTTGCGGCATCCGGTGGTCAAGGCCCCGTACAAGAGCGGTTCCGCCAATAGCTCAACCATGGGATCATCACACGTTCATGCAGAACATTATCGGGGGATCAACATCAGGCATTCAATCGGGAAGGCGTCGTCAAGCTCATTATTCATTTTCCACGATACAGATCCGGTTGTCAATTAGAGATCCCTTTGGCGGTCTAGTCGTCGTACCGGTCTTTTCAGGCCCCTGGTTTTCGGTTATAATGACTCAAGTACGCTGGATCAATGTTGTTGCCCATGGGAGTCGATATGGATAAAATTGAATGGAAGCCGGAGTTTTCCGTCGGCGTCGCGGAAATCGACGAACAGCATCAGAAGCTCTATACCATTATCGACGAGCTTCAGAATGCCCACCGGGAATCTCTGGATTACAAGGCCATCCTGGCCATTCTTTCCCAACTGGTGGATTACTCCGACTATCATTTCCGCACCGAAGACAATTATATGATCGAAAACAGCTACCCGCTGTTTACATCCCACCGAAAGGAACACCTCGCCTATATCAAAAAGACCGGCGAATTCATCACTGCGCTTGAGAAGGACGAAGCGACGCTGTCGGAGGACATCCTCAAATTTCTATGCGAATGGTGGCAAAACCACATCATCAACTCCGACCTGAAATATGCGCGCTATGTAAGGTCGCAAAAAAAGTAGAAACAGCGGACCTGCCATTCAATAAAAAACGGCCCGCTGTCTTGATGGCAGCGGGCCGTGTCGGCGTTGCAACGTTTTTGCTGGTGCGCGCTTCTATTCGAACTCCAGATCATCCGGCAGGTCGGCATTGGTATAGACCTTTTGCACATCGTCGCAATCTTCAAGGGCGTCGATGAGCTTGATCATCTTCAGGGCCGTGTCGCCGTCCAGGGGGGCCATGGTCTGGGGCAGCATGGTGACTTCAGCGGCAATGGTGGCGATGGACGCGTTGTCAATGGCCTCTTTAACGGCTTCATAGTCCTCCGGCGCGGTAATCACTTCGAAATTGCTGCCATCTTCGCGCACATCTTCGGCACCGGCCTCTAAGGCGACTTCCATCAGGGTATCTTCATCTATGACGCTTTTTTCCACCACCAGGTAGCCTTTTTTGTCGAACATGTAGGCCACACAGCCGTTTTCGCCCATATTGCCGCCGTGCTTGGTCATGGCGTGACGGATGTCGGACACCGCCCGGTTTTTGTTGTCGGTCAATGCATCCACATAAATGGCCGCACCGCCCGGTCCGTAACCTTCATAAGTGGCTTCTTCATAATTGACCCCCTCGAGCTCGCCGGTGCCCTTTTTAATGGCGCGCTCCCAATTGTCCTTGGGCATGTTTTCCGCTTTGGCCGCCATGACTGCGGAACGCAGGCGCGGGTTTGAATCGATATCGCCGCCGCCGATACGGGCGGCTGTAATAATTTCTTTAATCAGTTTGGTAAAAACCTTGCCGCGCCTGGCGTCCTGGGCGCCTTTGCGGTGTTTGATGTTGGCCCATTTGCTGTGACCTGCCATGGTGCTACCTCCTTGATGACGGCTTTGGAAAAAGCCCAATATCCGTTGGGCGCGTCAGGTCATGCGCCGTGATCTTGGGTTTTTTTCAAAGCCGCTGTAACAATATTGAAAAACGATCTGTTTATCTCATCCGGTTAATCTCATCGTGTTTATGTCATCCGGCCATATCCGCATTGCTACGATTTTTTCCGGCCTTACGCCTTCTTGTTCAGCCCGATGACAAATATCTCCTTGCTTCCTTTCCGGCTGCTTTGGGGTTTGAATATGTGCATTTTCCCGAATTGTTTTTTTACATTATCACAAAACGCCTTGAAATCCTCCCCCTGGAATATCTTGCACACAAAATGACCGCCGGGCCGCAGAACCTTTTCCGCCACCGCCAGGGCCGTTTCGCACAGCACGAAAGAGCGCACCGCATCCGCATGTTTGTTGCCGGTGGTGGCGGGCGCCATATCGGAGAGCACCACCGAAAAACCCGTGCCCAATGGCTGGTCCGGATCTTCAAACAAGTGGTTGATATCGCCGGTGATCACCTGCACATGGCCGGGCAGCTTGATGGTCACCGGTTTGAGATCCACTCCCACCACACGGCCTTTGTCCCCGGTCTGCTCTGCGGCAAACTGAAGCCAGGAGCCCGGCGCGCAGCCCAAATCCAGAACTTGATCACGCTTTTTAATCAGGCGGTGTTTTTTTTGAATCTCCGCCAGCTTGTAAACCGAGCGGGCGGCATAATGCTCTTTTTGGGCGCGCCGGGAATAGTGGTCCCGCCACTTGTTTTTGGAAGGCTTCATAGCTTTTAGTTGATTCTAAGTCAATTTGTTTGGATTAGAATAATATCTCCATCGCTGCTTCTACATTATCCACCCCCACCAGCTCCATCCCATCGGGGGCCGAAATGCGCTTCAAGTTCCCCGCCGGGGCCAGGCAGCGGTGAAATCCCATCTTGTGGGCTTCGGTCAGCCGGGTTTCCACATTGCCGATGGCGCGCACTTCTCCGGCCAGGCCCACCTCGCCCATCACCAGGGTATGGTTGGCCACCGGTTTGTCCAGAAAGCTCGAGGCAATGGCCGCCAGAACACCCAGATCCACCGCCGGTTCGTCCACCTTGACGCCGCCGGCCACGTTCATGAAAATGTCATGGCCGTGCAGGTGCATCCCCAGTTTTTTCTCCATCACCGCAACCAGCAAGGCCACCCGGTGGGGGTCCAATCCCAACACCGTGCGCCGGGGCGTACCCAATTGTGTGCTGGAAGCCAGGGCCTGCAATTCCAGCAATATGGGACGGGTGCCCTCCATGCTGGCGGTGACCACCGATCCGGCGGCCTTTTCCGGGCGTTCGGACAGAAACACCGCCGAAGGATTGGGTACCTGGGAGAGGCCCCCCGCCCGCATCTCGAACACCCCGATTTCATTGGTGGAACCAAAGCGGTTTTTCACCGTCCGCAGAATACGAAACACATGGTTGCGGTCGCCTTCGAAGTAGAGCACCGTATCCACCATGTGCTCCAACAGCTTGGGGCCGGCAATGGCCCCCTCTTTGGTCACATGACCCACCAGCAGGGTGGGCACATTGCTCTTTTTGGCATTGAGCATCAGCCGCATGGCCGACTCGCGCACCTGGCTAACGCTGCCCGGCGCCGACGTCAAATCGGCGCTGTACATGGTCTGGATAGAATCGACCACCAACACGTCCGGGGCGTGTTTTTTAACCATATCCAAGATGGCATCCAGATCGATCTCCGAGACCACCAGCAATTGCGAAGCCGTGGCCGACAACCGCCGGGAGCGCAGACGCAGCTGCTGGACCGACTCCTCGCCGGACACATAGAGCACCTTGCGGCCCCGGGCGGCCATGCCGTGCAGGGCCTGAAGCATCAAAGTGGATTTGCCGATACCCGGATCACCGCCGATCAGCACCAGGCTGCCGGCCACCAGGCCGCCCCCCAGCACCCGGTCCAGTTCATCGATGCGGGTGGAGATGCGCTCCTGATCCACCAGGTCCACCTGGTCGATGGGCACCGGCTGCGGTGCCACCGCGCCAATGCCCCGCATGGGACCGGCGTCCTTGGCCGATACGATCCGCTCTTCCACAAAGCTGTCCCACTGCCCGCACTCCGGGCAGCGCCCCAGCCATTTGGGCGACTGATACCCGCATGCCTGGCAGCCGTAGACCGATTTGTTTGATTTCTTCGCCATCCGGAGCACCTGTATAACAGTTCAAACCCATAGCCTTTATCAAGGTCCGGTTCAGAAAATAAGCATCATAACCATTTGACAGCCCGCACCATAGCATGTCATGGTGCACCTATCAAGCAAGCGCGGAAATGCATTAACTGACGGGTAACAATGAAAAAAACGCCAAAACAGCTATATTCCATATGGGCTGCCGCAGCCATCATCATGACGGTTTTTTGGACAACGCAACCGGTGTTTGCTGTTGAAGAGGCGGGCAAGGAATATTTCAAGGAGTTGCAGAACCGCTTGATCGAGGACGGCTTTGATCCCGAAATGGTCAAAAAAATCTATGCCGACAAAAATGTTTTTTTCGAATCCAAAGGGGTCACCCTCTACTTTCTGCACAACGAAGCCTCCCTGGATTACAATAAAATGACCAAAAAAACCTGGATCCGGGAAGGTCGGGTCTACATGCGCGAACATGACGTGGTGCTGCAAAAGGCCCAAAAGCAATTCGGCGTGGACCCCAAGGTGATCACCGCCATCATTCTGGTGGAAACCAAATTCGGGCGCTACATGGGCAACCGCTCCATCATCAACACCCTGTCCACCATGGCCGCGCTCACCGAGCCCGAACCCCGGGAGTACCTGTGGGGAAAACTGCCCAAAGAGCGCCGCTATGAACGCAACCTCTACGACCAAAAGGCCGATCAGAAATCCCAGTGGGCCTACAAAGAGCTCAAGGCCTTTCTGACTTACACCAGCCAACACCAGGTCGATCCCATCGGCGTCAAGGGCTCCTACGCCGGCGCCCTGGGCATCGCCCAATTCATGCCCAGCAACATTCTGGCCTACGGCAAGGACGGCAACGGCGACGGCCGCATCGACCTGTTCCAGGACGCCGACGCCATCTTCAGCATCGCCAGCTATCTCAAACACTATGGATGGGAACCGGGCATCGGCCGCAAAAATGCCTACAAAGTCGTCTACCACTACAACCACAGCAAGTATTACGTCAATACGGTGCTTAAAATCGCCGAACTCCTGGAAGGTTAGCCATGAACTCAACCCAACTGATCATCCTGTTCGGAATTCTGTTTTGGCTATTGACCTGCTGGGCCGTCATCGACATCGCCCGCAAAGACTTCGGCGCCATCGAAAAAAAGGCTGCCTGGGGCTTCACCGCCCTGGTGCCCTTCATCGGCGTGGTGGTTTATTTGATCTTCGGATACAAAAGGGGAACTGCGAAGCCGAAAGTCTGACGTTTCAGAAGCCGGAGGACACCAGATCCGGTGTTGCCAAGGATTCGCAGTATTGGAATACGGCTTCACCCTTGGACGCCTTGGCTCTGGCGCCCTC
>JASFER010000368.1:0-5380 GCA_050124755.1 Desulfobacteraceae bacterium | reverse complement strand
TCACCTCGGACTTGGAGCTGGGAAAGAATCTGTTGATGGGTCCAGATATTCATCAGGGCAAGTACAATAAAAATAAAAAAGGCCGCTGTGGCTACGGAGTAGATTTTCTTTTTTATCGTCATGGCAAACGCCTTCTTATCAATTCTTCAACGGTCATCACCGAGGTAAATCTTCGACCATGGAGTATGCTTTGCATCATTTTTCTTTCCAGAATCCGCAGCCCACCCAGGCTTTTCGCCTATCTTTCAGGACGATCCCCATCATGTATGAGCGTTTCGTCTGTATTGTTTTAGTGTATGGATTCAGCCACTCATATTCGATCCATCCCTTCCCGTTCGTTCCAATCATTTGCGTGATTTCATGAAAAAGCTGTCTTCTGTTGGGCGTTCTCAGATGCCACATATTCTTTCCGACAAGTTCCGGTCTGACCCCTTGGGCACAACAAATCGCCTCCTCTCTTGTGGCATTGTAACAATGTACAAAAACATAAAGCTTCTTTTCGTGGCCAAAGAATCGCGGGTCGTTTTCAAGGGCTTTCTGGACGGCGTACAGGTCGTCTGAATGGGCACCTACAAATGAATGGGCAGCCTCGACAATGGCCTTTGCTTTAATTGCAAATGGCGAAAGCTCCTCACTTT
This sequence comes from Desulfobacteraceae bacterium, assembly GCA_050124755.1. Classification (GTDB taxonomy): domain Bacteria; phylum Desulfobacterota; class Desulfobacteria; order Desulfobacterales; family Desulfosarcinaceae; genus JARRKU01. The sequence continues at coordinate 4,742 of JASFER010000368.1, read as the reverse complement.
CTTGGGACGATACACAAGGCGCTAAAATCAAAACATAGACAAACAATGCCAAAAGGCTGATGACGATGGTTTTCATTTTTACGACGGTTCCTTCTTTCCCCGGTCCGCAAAAAGGTCCTTAAGGATTTGTTTTTGGGTTTCGGTTTGCAGGTCAGCTCCTTTTTTGTCTAATGGTATGAGTATGAAAATTGGTAAAACCGAAATCAAAGACTGTGCCAATAGCTTATGTATTTGATTATTTATATTATTACGGTAGGATAGACTCATCCCATTGGTTATCTAAACATCAATGAATCAAAATTAAATGATGGCTTTTATTGTTAAGCAACAATAATTGTATCGTCCGATAATAATTTTTGCTTTAGAAGATTGTTTTGGAAAGATGCGCTACGGATTACCATTAAATGGTTTTAGTTGAAGTAGTAGCCTTGATAGTGGATTTCCATATGCTGTCAGGCGGCCCTATCATTTTTGGTCCAGCACCTCGCGCACAGCGTAGGCGAGGTGATCCATGACCAGCGGCTTGGTCAGGTATTTGCGGATACCCAGAGACCGGGCCTCCTCCTGGGAGAGTTGGTTGCTGTATCCCGTGCACATGATGATAGGGGTGTCCGGCCGCAGGCCTATCAACAGTTTTGACAACTCTTCGCCGGTCATATTGGGCATGGTCAAGTCGGTGATCACCAGATCAAAACCGAACACATCTTTTTCGAACAAAGCCAGGGCCTCCTCGCTGTTGGTTGTGCTGACAACCTGGTATCCCAACTCTTTCAGCAGATCGTCGTAGATCGACACGATCAGTTTTTCGTCGTCCACAAAAAGAATGCGCTCATGCCCTACTGGCACTTTATCCAGAGATAACGTCGGTTCTTCGGCTTTTGGGGGCTGTTCTATCCTGGGTAGAAAGATATGAAAGGTCGCGCCTTTATCAGGTTCACTCTCCACTTCTATTCTGCCGCCATAGCCGGCGATGATGCCGTGGACAACAGCCAACCCGAGACCGGTGCCTTCATCCGGTTTCTTTGTTGAAAAATAGGGATCGAAGATTCGGTCCATGGTGCTTCGATCCATGCCGTGGCCGTTGTCTTCCACCGACATTTTCACATAGGTTCCCGGTCTTAACGGTGTCGACTGCCTGCTTTTGATCGTGACCTTATCCAGGCCGATCCGCAGCAAACCGCTCCGACCACGCATGGCGTGGGCTGCATTGGTGCAAAGGTTCATCAGTACCTGATGGATCTGGGTCGCATCCGCCATGACCATGCCGCGTTGATCTTCAATGTTGTATTGGATATCAGTGGTCGACGGCAAAGAGGCCCGCAACATCTTAACCGTTTCACTGATCAGCGGGCTGATTTCCAAGGGCTTGCGTTCGAGGTCCTTCTGCCGGCTGAAGGTCAAGATCTGCTGCACCAGCTGAGCCGCCCTCTTTGCGGCGCTCAACACCTGGTCAAGGTGATCATGGGTGGCAGCGGGGTTGTGCCTGTGCATAATGGCCAACTCGGCGTGACCGAGAATGGCGCTGAGGATATTGTTGAAGTCGTGGGCGATGCCGCCGGCCAGGGTACCGATGGCTTCCATCTTCTGGGCCTGCTGCAACTGTTTTTCCAACTGCTTGCGTTGGGTGGTATCCCTTAAAAATGCCAGAACGGCGACACGATCGCGATAGGTTATTTGAGTTGCGGAGATATCGAAATAGACGGTCCTGCCGTCCCTGGTTATTCCCTTGGCCTCATAACGGGAGGGGGCGGGACGACCCTTTCCCCTGAGGTGGTTATACCGGGCAACCCTTTCCTTGTCATCCGGATGTAAAATAAGACTGAGATGTTTGCCGACCAATTCTTCCCGTCTGTCATAAGCGAGTATCTCAAGCAGTTTTTGATTGACAAAGACGTAGTGCCCCTCCTCCAGGATGGCAATACCGTCATTGGAATTTTCAATGGCCGCCCTGTAGCGCGCCTCGCTTTCACGCAGGGCCTCTTCGATTTGCCTTCTTTCGGTGATTTCCTGGCGCAGCTGGCAGTTGGTGGTGGTCAGGGCTTCGGTCCGCTGGCGGATGTTTTGCTCGAGTCCGTCGGTGAGATCCTGCAGCCGCAGATGGGCGTTGACACGCGCCAGAACCTCCTCCTGTTGAAATGGTTTGGTGATATAGTCCACTGCGCCCAGCGAAAACCCACGGATTTTTTCCTGGGTTTCGTTCAGGGAAGTCACGAATATCACCATGCCCTTACGGGTTTTTTCATTTGCTTTTAAACGCCGGCAGACCTCAAAACCATCCATACCCGGCAGCATAATATCCAGCAATATGAGGTCCGGCATAATCCTTTCGGCCAGTTTCAGGCCTGTCTCACCGTTGCGGGCGACAAACACCTGGAAGCCGACATCCGACAGGTTGTCGACCAAGACGCCCATATTTGCAGGATTTTTATCAACCAGTAAAATGGTATGCTTTTTATTGTCGATGGATTCCGCAAACAGATCGCCTGTGCCGCTCATTCTGAGTTCCTTTTGTAAACCGTTCAATCCAGAGGGCAAAAAACCTTTTGGGCGTATGGTATTGGGTTACTGCTTCAAATCGAAAACCTTCTCAATACGGATTAAATATGGATTGATATAGACACAGGGGGGGCAGAGCAGAAAGAAGAACAGTGCCACAGAAAGAATTTTTATATTCAAGCCGACCGGCTTTTCTGCAGCGTTTCTGCTTCTATTTGTTAAAAGTGATACCGGCATATTTCAGATACCCTTCGCCATTCCCCATAAGTCAGTTGAGTACGCACCTTACGCTCAACGATGGCCACGGCGACATCCTGCATATTGTCCCCGAATCCGGCCACCCGGCGGTGCGCCATATCTTATACGGCCAAGGCCGCTATTTTGCTGGTTTTTAGGCGATAGATATTGGCAACGTTAACGTGAACGTTCACAGTATTTCATATTTACTTTCCCGGGCTTTGTCAATACTTAATATCGGAATAAAATGGAATCGTCGAAATGCGGGTTGGATTTATCAAACCAACTTAATTTTAACGTTATTTATTAATTTCGAATTAAAAAATAGCCGGAATGCAGGTTGGATTTTTAAATGTCATTAGAATTTTAAGGGCCCGGCTACGGGCAATTCCGCCTGGCAGGAGGATATTATCCGGACAGGGAGCCAGGACATAAAGTTATCGTTAACGAAAAATCTGCCGTATTTATGGAAAGCGCATCGGCGACTTGAAAAAAGAGGTGGCGTGTGCGCGAGAGGATATCCGTTCTTTACCACCGCACGGATCGGGTCTCAGGATGATTTTCCCGTACCGGCGACAGCCAGGTACCGCTGCAGCAGGATAAAGACAAACAGGAGGACACCGATGACAATTTTGGTCCACCAGGAACTCAAGGTTCCCTGGAAGATGATAAAGGTCTGTATCAATCCCAGGATCAGCACTCCGATGAGCGTTCCTTCCACGTAACCGGCCCCGCCGGACAGAAGCGTCCCGCCAATGACCACTGCCGCAATCACATCCAGCTCCAGCCCGACACAGGCAAGGGGATAGCCGGATGAGGTGTACAGGCAATAAACCACGCCGGCAAGGGCGCAGAGCAGTCCGTTAAAGGTGTAAATTAGAATTTTCGTGCGGCCCACGGGCAGCCCCATGAGGATGGCGGACCGCTCACTGCTGCCGATGGCATAGGTGTTCCGGCCGAACCTTGTATAGTGCTGAAGATAGACACCCAACAGCGTGACGGCTAAAAAAATGATGGCGGTGGCCGGCAGCCTGGCCCGGAAGGGCATGGGGATGCCAAAGTCGACAATGGCATCCACCACCGGGTGTTTTATGGGAATGGCATTGAGACTCACCAGGAACGCCAGGCCCCGGGCCAGGAACATGCCCACCAGGGTGACCAGAAAGGGCGGCAGTTCGAAAAAATGGATCAGGCTGCCCATGGTCATGCCGAACAAGCCTCCCAGAACAATGCAAAGGCTGAAGGCATAGACCGGGTGGAACCCTAGAGCGTGCACGAGTTGAGCTGCCAGAACGCCCACCAAGGCAATCACCGAACCCACGGAAAGATCGATCCCGCCGGAAATGATGACAAAGGTCATACCGATGGCGACAACCCCGACAAAAGCGTTGTCGATAAAGAGATTGGCAAAGACCCGTAAAGAGAAAAAGTTATCGTACATCACCGAGCCGATCAGGTAGATGAGCAGGAAAACACCGATGGTGGTCAGGATGGGAATATTTTTCCGGTTCAGTTGCAGTTTCATGGGGTCTTTCCGGTTCTGCGGGGCAGGTTTTGCAAAAAGAGCTGTCTGAATCTTTGCGACTGGATCAGGGCCACGGCAATAATCACCACCGCTTTAAAGACCAGGGTCATTTCCGGAGCAATGCCCCGGGTGAGGATGGTGGTGGTCAGACTCTGGATGATGAGGGTTCCCACAATGGAGCCCATGAGGGTGAAGCGTCCTCCCCAGACGGTCCCGCCGATGATAACGGCGGCAATGGCGTCCAGTTCCAGGAAGAGGCCGGCGTTATTGGCATCGGCCGCCTTGATGTCGGCACAGGTGATGAGCCCGGCAATCCCGGCGCACAGGGCGCAGAACATGTAGACGGCCACCTTGATCAGCTTCTCCCGGATACCCATGAACCGGCTGGCCACGCTGTTGGCGCCGAGAGCCTCGATAAAGAGTCCGATCCCTGTCTTCCGAACAAAGAGACAGGTCGTTGCAAAGGTGACGATCACCAGGATGA
>JASFER010000367.1:0-5411 GCA_050124755.1 Desulfobacteraceae bacterium | reverse complement strand
TGGCCGCCCTGGGCAATGCCGGTGAAGCGGCTTTGCAATGGCGCCAGGCGGTGGGCCGGATCAACGGCCGGATCATGGGACAGGGTTTTCCCACATTCTCCGGGGGGTTCACCAAGGCCCCCTTCGATGTCATCGGCGACAGCTTGCGGGGTACCCGCGGGGTCATGCTGGATATGTTCCGCTGCCCCGACCTGCTCCTGGAGGCCTGCGAGCGGCTGATCCCCGTCATGGTTAAAAACGGTGTGGCGGGCTGCCGGGCCACCGGTCATATCATGCCCTTCATCCCCCTTCACAAGGGCGCGGACACCTTCATGTCCAAAGAGCAATTCACGACCTTCTATTGGCCCTCCTTAAGAAAGCTGATCATCGGTTTGATCAATGAAGGCGTAGTGCCCCAGCTTTTCGCCGAAGGTATGTACAACGACCGTCTGGAGATCATTTCAGATCTTCCCAAGGGCAAAGCGGTGTGGTGGTTCGACCGAACCGACATGGAAAGGGCCAAGGCCACCGTGGGGCAAGTCGCCTGTATTGCCGGCAACGTGCCGCTGTCCCTGTTGTGCACGGCAGCTCCTGATCAGATCGAGAGCTATTGCCGGCAGCTCATGGAGACCGCCGGCGCCGGTGGCGGCTTTATTCTATCCAGCGGTGCCGGTTTGCAGGGTTCGAAACCGGACAATGTGAAGGCGATGATGGCGTTTTGCAAAACCTACGCCCCATAGAGACAGTATGGAATGACGGAATGGAAAGTCCATTTATTTTTGATGAAACCGCGTGCTTTTACGCGCGATAAAAACTTAAGCGCTCGGAGACGCGCCCTCTCCTCTCCTCTCCGCGGCCTATGGCCGTATGTGACAGCCCGCCTTCTCGTGTGGTCGTTTACTCCGAGCTATTTGAACATAACGACAATCATACAAGGAGAATTTGCATGGGAAAGAGAAATTTGCTAGTAATCTTTGGAATTATTTTTTTACTTTCAACTTTTGCTGTCCCCGGCAGCGGTCTGGCCGCAGATAAAGTCATCCATCTCAAATTCGCCTCCTACCTGCCGGGACCGCAACATTGCAACCGGACGAGCGAGGCATTTATCGCCGATCTGGAACAGCGTACCAACGGGCGGGTGAAGGTCAAATTCTTTCCCGGCGGCTCATTGGCCAAGGCGCCGGCCATGATCAAGGCCATCGAAACCGGCATCACCGATATCGGCCTCTCCCATATTTCCTACACGCCGGGCCGTTTTCCGGTGACCGAAGTGTGCGAACTGCCCATCGGCTACCCCACCGGATGGGTGGCCAACATGATCATGAACGACTTCTATGAAAAATTTAAACCCAAAGAGTGGAACAGGGTCAGAGTCCTCTGGATGCATGCCAACACGCCCAGCGTGCTGGCCTCTACCAAGCCCTTGCGAACCCTGGAAGATTTCAAAGGCATGACCATCCGCGCCCCCGGCCGCATGGCCGAAGTGGTCAAGGCCCTGGGCGGCACCCCGGCTCCCACGCCCATTGTGGAAACCTATGACGCCATCGCCAAAGGAGTGATCCAGGGAGTCTTTGTCGGCGGTGAAGGCATCAAGGCCTTCCGTTTCGGAGAGATCGTCGGCTCCGTGACCAACTCCTGGAACGTCGGTCCCAGCTATCCCTTCTTTGTGGCCATGAACAAACGCAGCTATGAACGGCTGCCCGATGACATCAAGCCGATTTTCAACCAACTGTGCGGCGAGTACAAAGAAAAGTTCGCCCTCTCGTGGAATGCCTCCGACTTTCCGGGTGAGGCCTTCGGCAAGTCCAAAGGGGTCGAGTACATCGAGTTGCCCAAGGCTGAATTCGACCGCTGGGTCAAGGCGGTGCAACCGGTGATCGACGCCTATGTCAAAGACATGGTGAGCAAGGGATTTGCCGAAGCGGAAGTCCGGTCCTGGATCGACTTCTTGAACAAACGCAAAGCAGAACTGCTGGAACAACAGAAGTGGTTCCAAATCAAATCGACCACGGGTCCTCCGGAAGTTCGGTAGCAACGAGCGCTATCTAATGACAGCTCGAATTCGGGGCAGGATGGGGGGATAGCCCCATAAGCGCTTAATTAAGAATAATGATAAGACAATCTTTATGCAGGATATCGGAATTTATACCGGGCCGGCACAGAGGCCGGCCCTACGTCTGGACGAATACCTGCATAGGCTCAATGGTCTTCGTAGGGCAGGGCTCCGTCCCTGCCGGATAGGCAATGCCACGGTTGTCAAAATGACCGGCCGGCACAGAGGCCGGCCCTACGCGAATCACTCCGGTCCCTGGCGTTTTGAGGGTTCCTGGGTAGGGTCGGGCTCTGTCCCGACCGGTTCAGAAGGTGATATTGGCGAAACCATAAAAACCTGCTGAATATCGTTATTTAAGCGCTTATGGGGGATAGCCCTGCCCCGATGAGCTGTCATAATAAAACATAGATTAAAGTTTTAAGTGTAAAGTTTTAAGTTGAGGATTGGAATCGATTTAAGAAAAAAAGTAAAAAAAACGAAATGATATCGTGTTAGACGCGATTTAGGGTGACAGTGATGGTGATTCTGGAAAAATTCAAACGGTTCAATGAGAAAGTGAGTTCAAGCTTCGAGTGGGTCGGGCTTGCGGCCTTTGTCTTCATGATGCTGCTCACCACCGTCGATGTCATCGGCGCCAAACTCTTTTTGCGGCCCGTAGACGGCGCCCTGGATCTGATGATGATCCTGCAGTTGCTCGCCATGGGCTTTGCCCTGAGCACGTCATATATCGCAAAACGCCACGTCCAGGTCGAATTTTTTGTCCCCCTGATGCCCAGGTTGATCCGGCGTATCATCGCCTGTTTCGTGCAGACCCTGATGCTCGCCCTTATGCTCACCATGACCTGGCAGCTTTTCGTATACGGTTATGATCTGAAGATGTACAACGAAGTCAGCGCCACGGTGCGACTGCCGCTCTATCCTTTTACCTATGCGACTGCCGTTGCGTTCATCCCGGTCTGTCTGGTTGCGTTGGCCAAATGGATCCAAAACATCATCGAGGTATTTAGACATGAGTCCTGAAGCGACCGGAATCATCGGGATTGTCGTGCTGTTGAGTCTCTTTATGTTGAAAATGCCGGTGGCTTTTGCCATGGCGTTTGTCGGTTTCGCCGGGTTTGCTTACTTGAACGGTATGGAATCCGCCTTGACCCTGCTGGCCCAGGACATTTTTGAAACCCTCTCCTCCTATCCCCTTTCGGTGATCCCCATGTTCATTCTCATGGGCTCCTTCGCCTACGCCTCGGGGATCAGCCAACGGCTGTACCGTACCTGCTATTCCTGGTTCGGCCAGTTTCGGGGAGGCCTGACCGTGGCCACCGTCATGGCCTGTTCGGGATTTGCCGCCATTTGCGGGTCCACGGCGGCCACAGCCGCCACCATGGGCAGCATCGCCCTGCCGGAGATGAAAAAATACAAGTACGACGACAAATTGGCCACCGGTACAGTGGCCTCGGCCGGCACCCTGGGCATTCTGATTCCCCCCAGTACGGTGTTGATCGTTTACGGCATCCTCACCGAAGAGTCCATCGGCAAACTGTTCATCGCCGGCATTGTTCCCGGCGTCATCCTGACGCTGTTGTTCGTGCTGACGGTGATATTGCTGTGCAGGCGTCAGCCGGACCTCGCCCCGCCCGGTCCCAAAACGTCGCTCAAAGAAAAAATCGTTTCCCTGGGCGGTATCGTCGAGGCTATCCTGCTTTTCATCCTCACCATCGGAGGACTCTTTCTAGGCTGGTTCAGTCCCACCCAGGCCGGCTCCATAGGCGCTTTTGGCGCGTTTTTAATCGGCCTGTTCCGGAAAAAATTGGAATTGAAGCGCACCGTGGAGATCCTTAAGGACGGACTGCGGACATCGTGCATGGTCCTGTTCATCATTACCGGGGCCGCCGTGTTCGGTCACTTTCTGGCCATCTCCAACATCCCGTTCATCCTGGCGGACTGGGTCGGCGGACTGCCCATCCCCCCCATGGCCATCATGGGCATCATGGTGTTGATCTATTTTGTCGGCGGGTTTTTCATGGACTCCATGGCCCTGATCATCGTCACCATTCCGATTTTCTTTCCCATCGTCACCAAGTTCAACTTCGATCCCATCTGGTTCGGCGTGATTGTGGTGATGGTCGGTGAAATGGGCGTCATCACCCCGCCTGTGGGCGTGAACGTCTTTGTGATCAAAGGCATCGCACCCCAGGTGCCGCTGCGGACCATCTATCGCGGCATCCTGCCTTTCCTGGCGGCGATCATTGTGTTAACCGGCGTGTTGCTGTTATTCCCGGGGATCGCCACATTTTTCCCCAATTTGATGTTTCCCTGACGGTAGCGGCGTAGATCACACGCTCTTTTTAGCAATCTTTGCCGTCATCATGTTTTCTTTTGGCCAATCCAAGGTATGAAGGTATAATGGATATTGACAGTGCCCGGTACCGTCGAGGCAAAGACCGCGTTGCGGTCGCCACAATACCCACAAAATGGTTGGCTGAAATGAACCAACATCCATCCTATGAAGAACTGGTTGCCAGGCTAAAAGGGCTGGAGCTTGAATTGGCGGCCATAAAAAAACAAGGCAACACCGTCATCCGTCTATTGTCAGAGGATTTCAGCAAACTTGCGGACAGGTCTCCGGATGCCATTTATCAATATGACATTGAATCGCGAACCTTCCCATTCTTCAATAAACAATTCCTATCTTTGTATGCGATCAAGGAAAAGGGTGTAACCCGCCTCTCTCCGAAAAGCGTCTTGCGCCATATCCATCCTGACGATCGCCAAAAGATAAGGAAAGCACGAACGTTGTCTTACGCCTCTCAAAACAACACCGGGGAAATCGAGTATCGATATCTGTCCGCGGACGGCGAGATTCGCGTACTGCACGACCGCTGGACCGTGGTTCGCGACCGACAAGGCCAACCCACCGCCATTGAGGGCTTTATTCGGGACAACACATGGCGAAAACGAGTCGAAGAGGAATTTGAACGGAGCATGCATAACTCTTTGATCGGCTGCTACATCGTGCAGGACGCCAGGTTTCAGTTTGTCAACCCGGAATTTACGCGCATCACAGGTTACAGCGAAGATGAACTGATCGGGACAGTACCGCTCAATATCGTCCAGCCCGAGCACAGAAGCAAAGTCAAGGAAAATTTTATCAAAATGTTGAAAGGGGAGCGGGATTTCCCTTACGAATTTTGCATCACCGACAAAAACGGAAACACCAAATGGATAATGGAAACCGCGACGTCGATCATGTACAAGGGCAAACGCGCTGAATTGGGCTATTTTATGGATATCTCCAAGAGCAAGGAAGTGGAGAATGAGCGCCTGGAAAAAGAAAAACTGCTCTCTATCCTGGAGATGGCCGGCGCGGTCGGGCATGAACTCA
>JASFER010000366.1:0-5412 GCA_050124755.1 Desulfobacteraceae bacterium | reverse complement strand
GCATAAAGACGGATCTACGGTCTGGGGCGAAGTCACAGCTGCGTTTTTGTTGGATGACAATGGCAAACCTTCCGGCGTTTTGGGCGTCTCCCGGGATATATCCGAACGCCGCAAGGCGCAGCAGGAACGCGAAGAGCTACATGAACAGCTGGCGCGTTCCAAAAAGATGGAAGCGTTGGGGCTTTTGGCCGGCGGCGTTGCACATGATCTCAACAATGTGCTCTCCGGTATCGTCAGCTACCCGGATCTTATTTTACTGGACATGGATGAAGAAAATCCTTTAAAAGAACCCATCAAAGCCATCCGCAGCTCCGGCCTCAAAGCCGAAGCCATCGTGCAGGACCTGCTGACTCTGGCACGCAGAGGAGTCGTTGCCGCCGAAGCACTCAACCTGAACAAGCTGATCAAAGAGTACCTGGAATCGCCGGAGCATAAAAAGATCATATCCTTTAACCCCGGTATCCAAATCCACACCGAACTGGAGCCCGGGCTGCCCAATATTTACGGTTCCCCCGTTCACTTGAAGAATACATTGATGAATCTGGTTTCCAATGCTGTGGAAGCCCAACCGCACGGGGGCGTTATCACCATCACGATCCAAAGCCGTTACCTCGACCGTCCCGTAAGCGGCTATGACCATGTGGACGCAGGTGAATACATTGTCTTCACCATCAGCGACCGCGGCGAAGGCATCAGCGCGACGGACCTGCCGCGCATTTTTGAGCCTTTTTACACAAAAAAAGTGATGGGGCACAGCGGCACGGGTCTGGGAATGGCCGTGGTCTGGGGAACCGTCCAGGATCACAACGGTTACATCGACGTACAAAGCACTCCAGGAGAGGGGACCTGCTTTACACTCTATTTTCCCATGTCTCGATTGGAACTGCAGGACAACCCATCAACGGTCCCACTGGATTCCTATAAAGGCAATGGAGAATTTATTCTCGTGGTCGATGACGTTGAAGAGCAACGAACTATCGCCAAAGTACTGCTCGAAAGACTGAATTACAGAGTCGCCACCGTATCCAGTGGAGAAAAAGCCATCGCCTTCGTTCAAAAAAAGGCGATTGATCTGCTTCTTCTGGATATGATCATGCAACCGGGGATCGACGGATTGGATACCTACCGGAGCATCCTGGTCCACCGGCCAGGACAAAAAGCCGTTATCGCGTCCGGTTTTGCTGAAACCAGCCGCGTTAAAAAAGCCATGGCCCTCGGTGCCGGCCCCTACGTCAAAAAGCCATACACCATAGATAAAATCGGCTTGGCCATTCGACAAGCCCTTAAGGGTGAGATAATGGATTCTTAGACATAAAGAATGCCTCCGGGTTCGACAACGCATCTTGTCCGCCTTATATTCAAAATCAAAATTGAATAATCTTACATGTAAAACGGCATATCGCCAGGGAGTATGGTCATGAATGATAAGGAACCCCGCAAACTAAAGGACCGCTTTGTCTGGGTTAAAGATCGGGAAGGTAATGAGTTTGTGTGCCCGGTGTCTTCCTTGAAAGATCCCGGAGATCTCACCGAAGAAGAAAAGGCGCTTTGCATTGATACAGCAGGACCACGCGGACTAGTGTCGCCGCTGTAAATCCACCTGACCCATCATTCGGCAGCGCCGTCAGAGTTATCCTGATACTACCGAAAAAGGCCCGGGACAAAGCGGGTGATTGCCGCCTTGACGAGTGTTTGGCCGGACTTTGGTATGGTTGGAACAGAAACTCGGCTCCGATAGCGCCCAAATACTGACACGAAAGGAGATCGGCATGTCCCGTACCTTAGAGAAACCCACACAAAAGCCCAATCCGAACACCTGCCAGGTAGTTCAAAACCCGGATGGCGTCTATTGTATACGCTGCAATATAAAGGGAGATTCCCCCGACGCCCAAGGGTGGTCGTGCTGCCCCAATTGCGGAGGAGAGCTCGTGCGCGGGAACGGCGATCTGGAAAAATGAGTTCCAAGGTCGCTTGGTCAGTTGAAGGAATTATTCCGATGCTTGAAGACAACGAGTTTCGCCTTCTGCTCCAGCATCTTGAACGCCCCTGGGCCGGTTACCGCAAGGTGCGCAAAGGAGTTAAAAAGCGCCTGCGCCGGCACATGGAGGCGCTCGGCTGCACCACCATCGATGCTTACCTTAAACTGATAGAGCTGCGACCGAATGAAAAGGACGTCTGCGAACAATGCCTGCTTGTGACCATCAGCCGTTTTTTCAGGGATCGCCGGTTTTGGCAAATCTTGAAAGACCGGTTGCTTCCCCATCTGCTCCAAACGTTCGAGGCGCCGATTCGCATTTGGTGTGCCGGCTGCGCTTGTGGTGAAGAACCTTACAGTCTGGCCATTGTTTGGAGTTCTATGGAGCATCCTCCCACGCTTGACTTATTGGCGACGGATACCCAAAATGTTTGCCTGGAACGTGCACGCAAGGGTATTTATGGGCGCAGCAGCCTCAAGGAGATCTGCGGCGAATGGCGCGACGCCTTTTTTGTTTCGCGGCGTGACGGCCGCAGTTTTCAGATTAAAACAGACCGATTGCCCCCCATCCAATGGCAGCGGCACAACCTGTTCGACCCTCCGCCCCACGGCCCCTTCCAGATGATCTTTTTACGCAACAACCTGCTGACCTATCACCAAGGTCCTCTGCTCAGAGCGACATTTGGCCGCATCGTGTCCACGCTCGAACCCGGCGGCTATCTGGCGGTCGGTTCCCATGAAAAACTACCGGCCTCCCCCCATTTACTCATCCGCGACCTGGATTGCCCTTGGGTATATTGTCTTAAGTCATTGCAAAGCGATGTCGACAAGCCTCTTGGTCAAGGTCTTAAATCAAAATCGTGACACACCAACATATTTTCTTTTGCTTAGGGCTTGCGCATGGCTTTGAAAGAGAAGTGATACCGATCACAAACAGGCAGATTAAAACGAAACACCCTTTCGACACAAGAGGGCTCTGGCATATATTTTATCAGAATAAAAAAGAGCTCAAGGACCAGTTCCTGCAAATTCTACCATCCATATTTGACGAACTCGAAATTGCCAGGGACAACAACCTGGTCAAGCAGCTTTGGGACCCGTTTTTCGCTGATAAGAACATTCAGATTTTTACGTGCGCTAGAAATGTAGATGACCGGAACAGGTCATCTAAAAAGGCGATGAATGCAAACCAACAGTATTTAATCGGAACCGGCAGAGGAAAACGTACAAACATCGATAAATGCGACTATAGAACCGTTACGGACTTTACCTATTTTATCGTTCAGAACTATCAAACAGCAGAAATACACTTTTCAAAACCGAGAAGCAAAAAGAATTATAAGGAACTTAAAGAACTTAAAAATAACAATGAACTTGAGAGCTTAATTAAAATCATAGAGGACAAAACTGTTAAGCATGGCGATACTAGAGAAATCAAAACAATAAAGATAATAAAGGTGGAAGATTGCCCTGATTTAAAAAATTTTCTTTGATTCCAGGCTGACGGTCACCCCCATTTTCACGGCCACCAGGGTGGCCTCAGGGGCTATTAAGATCATATCCTTTATTGAGGATCACACGCTAATCAATAAAAATATTAATGAATCTTGGACTGTAGGAAACTCCAAATTATGACCCGCCCACATTAGAAAATACACATATCCACACCATCAAATCCGAAACCGGGATTCCCCGTGGGTATATTATCTTGAGTCATATTGACACCCATCGCCGTTTGGGCGATATAGTTTTAAACTCATCTGAAGCAAGCCAACCATCGACAAAGGAGATACCATGAAAAAAGGCAAGTGCCCCAAATGTGGTTCCGCTGAGATCTATTCACCCAAGGATCTTCCGCTCAAAGGCGGGCCTTTTGGCAGCAACTCCATTCCCATCAGCCTGACCTCCATGGCACCATTGGATAACTATGTTTGTGTGGCCTGCGGTTTGGTTGAAAGCTACGTAGCAGATCGGGAAAAACTCGAAGAGATTGCAAAAAAGTGGGCGCAAGTCGGGGCCGAAACCGACAATGAGGATTAGCCTTTCCCGGTAGGTTAGAAAGGATGTTTATATGCCATTGTCTTTTCGCAGTCGTCGCATCACCGGGATTCGACATTTCGGTGCTATCACTCGTATTCTGATCAAACACGGCCTGGGTGAAATTGCCAGCCGCCTGCTGAGCAGGGGACATGCAAAAATCAAATCGGGCCTTCCCGACCCTGTGCGCGTGCGAAAGGCTTTGGAAGACCTGGGTCCCAGCTTCATCAAATTGGGCCAGCTAATGAGCACCCGCGCCGATATTTTCCCACCCGAATATATTGATGAACTGATCAAATTACAGGACCAGGTGCCGCCGGTATCCTTTGATGAGATCCGGATGTTGATCGAAGCCGAGCTGAGACAACCTCTGGATCAACTTTTCGAGTATATCGAACCTGACAGCTTGGCGGCCGCATCCGTGGCCCAAGTGCACACCGCTCATCTTAAAACCGGTGAGAAGGTGGCCGTAAAAGTGATACGGCCCGGTATTCATAAACGGATTCGCAATGACATTCAATTGATGTACTATTTTGCCGACAAGATTGAACGGCGATTCGATCTGGGACAGATGCTGGGGGTGACCAATCTGGTCAAAGAGTTCGAACGCACCATCTTTAAAGAATTGGATATGCTCACTGAAGCCGGTCATATCGAACGGTTTACCCAAAGCTTTAAAGACCAGGAGGAGATCTACATCCCCAAGGTTTATTGGCAGTATACCGCCAAGTCGGTGTTGGTCATGGAGCATATCGAAGGTATCAAGATGGATAATGTGGCGGAAATCCAGCGCCACGGCATCGATCCCAAGGAAGTGGCCATGATCGGACTGCGCTCATTTTCACGCCAGTTGATGGCCGCAGGCATCTTCCATGCCGATCCCCATCCCGGCAACACCATCGTCATGTACGACGGCCGGGTGAGCCTGGTGGATTTCGGCATTGTGGGCTATTTGGACGAAGAGACCATGCTACAAATCGCCCACCTCTTTTTAGGGTATGCCGAGCACGATTACGATATGGTCATGGAGGCCTTTGAGTCTGCCGGCCTTATCAATCCCGAAACCATGAACCTGAAGCGCTTTCGCCTGGATTTAAAGGAAATGAGCGAACCTTTCTACGGCCGCTCGCTGAAAACCATCTCCGCCAAGGATGTGTACGATCAGGTCATGCGGCTGATTTTCAAATACCGTATCCACATGCCGCGCAATTTGCTTTTGCTGCTCAAAACATTTATCCAAACCGAAGCATTGGGAAAAATTCTGGGATCCGATGCCAGTCTGTTGGAGGTGATGCGCCCCTATGCCAAAAAACTGCTGCAGCAGGGCTACGATGCTCAAAAAGTGCTGAAGAATGTGGGACGCGATGTAAAGGCGGCCGGGAACTATCTGAGATGGATGC
>JASFER010000365.1:0-5435 GCA_050124755.1 Desulfobacteraceae bacterium | reverse complement strand
TGCCATGATTTTAGCACTATAGTACCCTGTCAACATGAAAAAATCCGACCACCGCATGCGATGCATTCTCATCACCCTCGGTCTCTCCCTGGTATTGCCGTGGTTTACGGGCTGCAGTTCCAAGCCGCCGGTAAAACAACCGTCGGCCTATGAAGCCGTGGGCCTGGCCAGTTTTTACGGGAAGCGGTTCCAGGGGCGCAAAACCGCCAGCGGGGAACGCTACGACATGCATGGCCTGACAGCGGCCCATAAAAGCCTGGCGTTCGGTACCAGGGTTCACGTAACGCATCTGAGCAACGGGCGGTCGGTCACCGTCCGCATTAATGATCGCGGCCCTTTTGTCAAAGGGCGGATCATCGATCTGTCCTACGCGGCTGCCAGGCGGTTGGGGATGCTTTCCCAGGGCGTGGTCAAGGTCCGGATATGGGTTGAATGAAATTAATGATGCGTATGGATTTAAAGACAGGTGCGATCATCGGCGCGGCGGTGCTGACCATAGCCGTGCTTTTTCGGGTGCCGCCCATTGCCCAGGATCCCGGCTACCACATCTTTGCCGATCAGCGCACACGATTCGGAATCCCCCATTTCTGGAACGTGATTTCCAATGGGCCTTTCGTCGTGCTTGGCATCATGGGAATGTTCAATGTCGCCTTGAACCGGACACCGGGTTACCTCCACGAGCTGAAGCCGGTTTCCTTTACTTTTTACTTGGGGGTCTTTTTAACCGGATGGGCATCGGCCTATTACCATCTCAATCCGGTCAACCAGACCATCGTGTGGGATCGTTTGGCGCTCACCGTCTTGTTCATGGCCGTATTTTCTTCCATTTGGGGCGAGCACATATCCATTTCCACGGCCCGCAAGATGGTGTGGCCGCTGATTGTTGTCGGTATGGCGTCCGTGATCTATTGGTATGTCACCGAAAGCCGGGGGCGGGGTGATCTGAGGTTTTACGCGTTGGTGCAGTATTTACCGATGATCCTGCTGCCTGCGATCATGTTGTTCTCCCAGTCCAAGCTCACCGGGGTTGCTTACATCTGGGGCTTGATGTTGGCCTATGCCCTTGCCAAAGTGGCCGAAGTTCTGGATGGCCCTATTTATCGTTTCTCCGATGGCTTCAGCGGACACGAGATCAAACATTGGGTTGCGGCTGTGGGTATATTCATCTATTATTTGGCGGGATTCAAAAGAAAGCGCATCAGGTAATTTGACCATGACGGTTGAACGGTTTATAGCTTGTCCGGCTTGCGACATGCTTCATCGGCGGCATGTATTGCAACCGGGGACATCCGCGCGTTGCGCCCGGTGCGGGACATTGCTGTACCGCAACCGGCCCATGTCACTGGACCGTCCGTTGGCGCTGGTCGTTGCCGGATTGATCCTGTTTCATATTGCCAATCTCTATCCATTCCTGACTTTGGAGATTGAGGGGCGAACGCAGGAGACGGTGTTGTTAACGGGCATCTTTGAGCTGTATGCTCAGGGGCAGCTGGGATTGGCCGCCCTGGTGCTGGTGACCGGATTGATCTGCCCCTTTTTGCAATTGCTGGGCCTTGCCTATGTTCTTTTGCCTCTGCGGCTGGGAAGTGTTCCGCCATATATGGCCGCCGTCTATCGGTGGGTACGCCATTTTCAACCCTGGTCCATGATGGAGATCTTCCTGCTGGGCATGCTGGTGTCCATCGTCAAACTGTCCGATATGGCCTCTGTGGTACCGGGTTTGGCGCTGTTTGCCTTTATGCTGTTAATCTTTTTACTGCCGGCGGCAACGGTCGGAATCGATTCGAGAAGCATATGGACGCTTTCTCCGATACAAAAAAGCCTTTAACAGCAGCCAAGGCCGGACTGGTCAGCTGCCACAGCTGCCAACTGCTTTGCCGTCATGTGGACGCCGGCACCCATCGATACCTCTGGTGTCCGCGCTGCGGCGCCTTGCTTCACAAACGCAAGCCGGCCAGCCTGGCTCGAACCTGGGCCTTGGTGATCGCCGCCATGTTGTTTTATATACCCGCCAATGTGCTCCCCATTACGTTGACGCAATCCATGGGGCAAGTCCAGTCGGACACCATTCTCAGCGGCGTGATCTATTTTATGCTCAGCGGCAGTTGGCATATCGCCCTGATCATATTTGTCGCCAGCATCCTTGTTCCGCTGATCAAGCTGGTGGTGTTGACTTATCTTCTGTTGTCGGTCCAGCTGAAATGGATTTGGCGGCCCAAAGACCGCACATGGCTCTATCATCTCACCGAGGCGGTGGGCCGCTGGTCCATGGTGGATATTTATGTGGTGACAGTGCTGGTGGCCCTGGTCCGGATGAATACGCTGGCCAGCGTCGAGGCCGGACCGGCCGGTTTTTATTTTGCGGCTGTGGTGGTGCTGACCATGCTGGCGGCCAATTGCTTTGACCCTCGACTGATATGGGATGCCGTGGAGGAGCGCTTATGAGCACGGATGGTGAAAAACCGTTGGAACTGGAAGATATCCCCAGCCCTAAAGTAAAAGCGTCCCGGCGCCTCAGCCTGATTTGGCTGGTGCCCCTGGTGGCCGCCCTGGTTGCTATGGGGTTGGCGATCAGCGCATATATGCAAAAAGGGCCGACCATTACCATTGACTTTACTTCGGCCGAGGGATTGGAGGCCGGCAAGACCCGCATCAAATATAAAGATGTGGAAGTGGGCCGGGTCAATACCATTCAGCTCGACGAAAGATTGTCCCATGTGACGGTGACGGCCTCCATGATACCGGAGATCGAGCCCTATTTAAATGCATCCACCCGCTTTTGGGTCGTCCGCGCCCGTATCGGCGCAGGCGAGGTGTCGGGGCTCGGAACCCTCTTTTCCGGTGTCTATATCGGTATGGACCCGGGCAGGGCAGGGGAGGAAGAACGTCATTTTACGGGGCTGGAGAGTCCGCCGGTGGTCACGCTGGATACCCCCGGCACCCACTTCAAGTTGCGTGCCGCCAAGCTGGGTTCCATCGATATCGGGGCGCCGGTCTATTTCCGCCAGATCAAAGTGGGGCAGGTGGTGCATTACGATATGGAGCCCGGCGGCAATGCCGTCAACGTGAAGGTGTTCATTCGTGCACCGCACAACGAATGGGTCAATCAGAACTCGCGGTTCTGGAATGCCAGCGGTCTGGATATCACACTGGATCCCAATGGTGTGCGCATCAATACCGAGTCCGTCTTGACCCTGCTGGAAGGCGGCATCGCCTTTGAAACACCCGCCAGCTTGGGGTCGGGAGGACCGGTGGACCCCGAAGCGCATGTTTTTACCCTCTTCGCCAGCCACGATCAGATCAATGAGCCCACCTTTGCGCGGAAGCTCTATTTCCTGGCCTATTTCGACGGCACGGTGAGGGGGCTCGCCGTGGGGGCGCCGGTGGAGTTTCGCGGCATCAAAGTTGGGGAAGTCATCGACCTGAAACTCAAGTTCAATGCAGATGATGCATCATTTCGCATTCCCGTGCTTTGTGCCATCGAACCGGATCGCATCGAACTCGAAGGAGAAGATGTGGACTTCGGCGCGGGAAGTGAAGCCGAGATAGCCATGATGGCCAAGCTGGTCCGCAAAGGGCTGCGGGCCCAGCTGCGCACCGGGGTATTGCTGACCGGGCAGCTTTACGTCAACCTGGACATCTATCCCGATGCCGAACCGGCCCGGATGGGCAAAGTGGGAGATTACCCCACGCTGCCCACGGTGCCTGAACCGGTTCAGGAGATTGCCACCAGCCTGACCAATCTGCTCGACCGTCTGGAGAAATTGCCCATTGAAAAGATCGGCCGTGATCTGGAGGATACCGTCCATCACGCCAAAAAGCTCATGGGATCAAAGGACTTGGCCGAGGCCGTGGTCGCTCTCAACAAAAGCCTTGAACAGCTTCAAAGGTTTACTGCCCGATTGAATCATGATGTGACGCCCCGGGTTTCGTCTTTATTGGAACAATCGCGCAAAGCCATGGCATCCGGGCAGGGCGCCCTGTCGGCAGCCGAGAAAGCACTCAACGCCGACGCCCCCATTACCCATGAGCTGAGTCAAACCCTCAAGGAAGTGGCCCGCGCGGCCCGTGCGGTGAGCGCGTTGGCCGATCTGTTGGAACGCAATCCCCAGGCATTGATCTACGGAAAAGGAGATTCCCAATGACCCTTGGACATCGTTGGTGGGCCGTTTTGCTGCTGGTTGGTCTTTGCGGTTGCTATGCATCGGGGGGGGCTACCGCCTACTACACCTTGCATTCCACCCGGGAAATAGGGCCATCAGCAAAAAATCAACCATCGGACCGGCTGATCATCGGTTTGGGTCCGGTGACATTGCCTGAATACCTGGATCGCGAAGCCATCGTCACCCGCATGGGGCCCAACCGGCTGGCCGTCCATGACCACCATCGCTGGGCCGGATCTCTGCAGTCGGAGATATCGCGGGTTCTGGCGGCTGATTTGAGCCGCCTGGCGCAGGTCAAACAAGTGGTCATATTCCCATGGTCCACGCAGATCCAACCGGATCTGCGCTTTCGGGTGGAGATCCTCTCCTTTGAAGGCGACCTCGGCAAACAGGTGACGTTGAAGGCCGCCTGGTCGCTCACACCGGGCCAATCGCGGCAGTCGGCTGTTCGCCGGGTCACCGCGCATCAAGAAGCAATCAACGGCCGGGGTTTTGAGGATATGGCGGCCGCCATGGCAAGGGCTTTGACCGTCCTGAGCCAGGAGATGGCAGATGCCGTAGGCAAAGCCACGGCGGGGAACTAGCCCTAACGTTGCAACAATAGGATTAATCGATCCATGCGAAGAAAAGAACGGCAGATTGCAGACCGAAAAGAGATCGACGCCGTCATCCATGCAAGCCAGGTGTGCCGGCTGGCCATGGCGATGGAAAATCAGCCTTACCTGGTGCCCCTGTCCTTTGGCTATGACGGTGAGGCCATCTATCTGCATACGGCGACTGCGGGGAAGAAAATAAAATTTTTCGAAACCAATCCGCGCGTCTGCTTCGAATTTGAGCAAGGCGTCCAATTGCGCACCCATGATCGTCAGGCCTGTAAGTTCTCCTTCACCTATGAAAGCGTTATCGGCCACGGCCTGATCCGGGAAATCGTCGATGCCCGTCAAAAAAAGCGCGGCCTGGAGATGATCATGAACCACTATGCCCATGGCCAGTGGGCGTACAATGAAAAGGCCGTCGCCAAAACCCGGGTTTGGAAGATCACCGTCCAATCCCTTACCGGAAAACGTTCACCTGCATAGATCCAGCCATCAGTAGGGAGGCATTCCCTTCAGCGTGCCTTTGCTGAACGCCCAGAAATCCTTCATGTAGACCTTATAATCCATGGTCACGTTTTCAGCGGCCTGCCGTTCGGCCACCTTTTCACGGTGGAACGCCTTTACATCATCGGGCAACGGCAGTTGGCCGAACTCCAGAAAACGGCATGCCCCTTGA
>JASFER010000364.1:0-5451 GCA_050124755.1 Desulfobacteraceae bacterium | reverse complement strand
CATTCCCCAATTATAACAGCCAAAGGCCCCCAGCGTCACGCCGATGCCAAGATATACAATGATCATGGTTAACCCAGGGGAAAAATGTGCAGCCGGTGTTTGGATGAGAAACCATAAACCCGGTAAGAAAAATACAGTGCCTCCAAAGATTTGCATGGCGGTAAGGGCCCAGGGATTATAACGTGAGCTGAGTTTTTTGATGATCAGCATGTTGCCCGCCGCGCATGCCATTGCTAATAATTCCAATGTATTGCCGATATATGGATTCGATGCGTGACTCTCTTCGCCTTGCATCAAGGTCAGCATCGTCACCCCGAACAGGGAGATGGAGATACCGATGATCGATCTTCTACCCAGCGGTTCCCTCAGAGTAATATACGCCCCGATGGTCACCATCAGCGGGACAAATGCTGAGACCACTCCGGCCTGAGAAGAGGTGGTTAGCTTCAATGCATTGGCTTCAAGCAGGAAGTACAAGCAAGGTTGAAACAGGACCATGGGCAGGATTAAGCTCAAGTCATTTCGGAACGATATGCCTTTCATCAGGTGGCCGGCTTGGGGCAGCAGCAACATGAGAGGGATGATCATGCGCAGCCACATGACAGACCATGGGTTCAGGAATTGCAGCACATATCCCATAGCGGCAAAAGAACTGCCCCATAGTATGACGGCGCAAAAAATGGCTGCCATCGGCGTCCAGGACTTCAAGGTCGTATCGGAAGCTTTGATTGTTTCGGCGGGCGGATTGCTTACACTGGAGGTTCGCATGGCGTATCCTTTCTGAGTCTGGTACGCGATAGCAAGGATGCCCTCCCATGTATTGCAATAAATTGCGGTCATTTTGAGGTGTTATTTGCATACATTGGCGATAATGATACCGATAACAACGGCATTGATCATCCAAAACAGTGTCTTTATGCCCCCCCACCATCGGGTTTGGGAAAAGCTTGCCGGGGACTGCGCGGGACCGGAGGCCTCCGGTGTGAATAGTGCCATGATGACCAACCTTATCTGCTCTGTAAGGCGTCCTTCACCGCCGGCGATGCGGTTGGGAAACCATGAACGGCATCCAACCATTCTTCGATTGGAGGTTTCACAACAGTACATCTTTATTACCTCCCCATGTGGATTGCATGTTTCCTCAAATAAACGATGCCGCATTGGGCGTTGATATTACGTTAGGCCTTCTCGGGAGAAGAATCCAATAGCATGTTCCGATGAAGGGTTTCAGAAATCCTGATGGCCTATGCCGGAGCGGTCCGGTGACTTGATAGATATTGGCTGGGCGTAGCCCCTGTGAATTGCCTGAATTTGTTTGTAAAATGGCTTTGATCGGAAAAACCGGTGGCCAGGGCCACTTGGGAAAACGGCACTCCATCCTTTATCAGGAGTTGCGCGGCATCGATACGGCGCTGGGTTCGAAAGAGATGGGGCGACAAGCCGGTTTCATTTTTGAATACCCTTAAAAAATGGTAGCGGCTCAATCCGACAACATCAGCCACTTCAGACAATGAACATTTGGCGTCGAGGTTTTCGGTGAGAAACTCCTTGGCCCGGCGCACTGCAAAACGCTCGCCACCAACACGGCTGTAAGCAGCGGCCATGCCCCCGTATGACCATAGCAATCCATGAAACGCTTCCAGGGCGATGGAGTGTTTCTCCAGACGGCGGCCCTTTTTATCCATCAGTCGGCATAGGTGGATCAGTATGCGGTATAATTGTGGGTCCCGGACGATGAGTTGCTTAAATTCCGGGATGGATCCCTTTTTTCCGCACATATCTCCGGCCATATCCATGAATCGTTCCAGCTTTATGTAGATCATGCGATAGGTTACGTTTTCGATTTTGTTCATTGTTTTACCGCAAACCCTTTACCATAATGAATTTAACTTACACCAATTCAGTGCGTGATTCTTGTAAAAAATTGCCTTATTTTTCCGAAACACATATAAGTATATCGTTTCCAGTCACCTGAAGCGGATACCACTGTTCAATGCATTTAGTTGATATAAACGTTAAAGATAATGAAAAATAAAAAACGATATCAATATCTTCCCGTTTTGGGGCTCTTGCTGGCCATGGTGCTGTGGGCCAGCTCCTTCGCAGCCCTGAAGATGGCCTTTCCTTCCTTCCACCCAACTGCCGGTCTATTTTGAACCGGTGGCCGGCTGGGCCGTAGTCTATCTCGGTGCGGTGATTACCCTGGGGGCCTATGGGCTTTACAATTTCGGTCTCAAACATATCCCCGCAAGCCAGGCCTCCGTTTATGTGAATCTGATACCGGTCTTTAGCGTAATATTGGCCTGGATGCTGCTGGACGAATCCTTCTCCAAAATGCAGTGCCTGGCAGCCATCCTGGTGATGGCCGGCGTCTATATCAGCCAACGCCGACCCGTGCCTGTAGCTAAAAAAGAATATCATTCCCCCTGAGCGCAAAAGACCCCCATGCTTTTTCTGCGGTCACCGATACTGTCTATTATTGTTTATCAGTGACAAAAAAGTATCCACTACTGCACTCAAGGCGTTCAGCAATAAAAATAATTCATATGATATTGTATAATTAGATAGTACGCAGCGTATGGCACAAACTTTGCTGTTTAAATAGCGCTTTTTAGAATTGTGAATGGAGAAGTCTGATGCCTTTTCTTAAAACGGCGGAACTGGACATGCATTATGAAACCGGCGGGCATGGCAAAGAGGTATTGTTGCTGCTGCACGGAAATTTTGCATCCTGGCGCTGGTGGCAACCGATCTTGAAGAATACACCCCGGGGTTATCGCGCCGTTGCGCCGGATCTGCGTGGTTGCGGTGATACGGATCAGCCGGAAGAGGGCTATAGCATTGCCCAGCATGTAGAAGATGTGGATCAATTGATCGGGACGCTGCGTCTTAAGCGGTTTCATCTGGTGGGTCATTCCCTGGGCGGGTGCGTCGCTCTGGAATATGCCCTGGGCAATCCGCGGCGGATAAAAACCCTGACGCTGGTGGCGCCCGCACCGGCCGAAGGCCGTAGCGTTGTCAATTCGTCAGGCTACAGTAATGGCTTTACAAACTGTTCCAGCACCATGCACAGCGCATTTCGAATGTCGGAGCGATTCGGCACCCATCGCAAGGTGATGGAAAGAGCCCTTTCCCGCATGATGACGCCGGACCGTATCGACGGCGATTTCGACACCCTTGTGGATGATGCCGTTCGCATGTCACGCAACGCCGCCGTGGGACATATCGAAACCTTGAACGCCTGGGATGTTCAGGATGCCATCGGCCGATTGAACCTGCCGGTATTGATCATCGGAGGCCGCAACGACCACCTGATTCCTGTCGAGGCGCTGAAAAAAGCTGCGGAGAAATTCCCCCAAGGCCGACTGATCGTCTGGCCGGGGATGGGGCATGCGCCTCAACTGGAACAGCCGGAAAGATTCAATCAGATTTTGCTTAAATTCACACGACAGCACCCGGCTGCAACGGTCACCAAGCTTCGCAAGCATATCTGTCGGTTTTTTCACAACATGTCCGCTGCCCAGCTCCAGGACAGCTACCAGTTGTGTGATTGATGGTCCGAGGCCTGTAAAGCTGAATATCGGTTAGGGCGTCTGCAAATTGACAAGGATGCGCCCCTGGTGTAAATTTTTAATATAGCCTGTCCATCAGATCGAATTGTTTTGGCGATTCGGAAGGTTTTCAGCCCCGCCATACCTGCTGTTGAGTGTCAAACCGTATTCCCATCCGAGTGGTTTTGTTTTGAAGGGCACCGATCCGTTCTTCTGCATTTGTCGGCGTTTCTGTGTTTACAGCATAGATTCAATTAGGCGCTTTCAAAGGAGGTGATGTCATGGCCGTGATAACCATATCCAGACAGAAAGGAAGCTTTGGAAACCAAATTGCCAAGGCTGTCGCTGAAAGACTGAGATACAACCGTGTCGGTAAAGCAGAGATCAGCGATGCACTGGCCGACCAGGGACTGGAAGCTCTCGTTTTTGAAAAATTCGATGGCAGAAGGCCCTCCATCTGGCACTCCCTTTCCCAGCAGAAAAAGCAATTCATTCATTTTCTTCGCGCAGCCGTTTATGATTTTGCCCGGCGGGGCAATGTCGTTATTCTGGGACGAGGCGGGCAGGTGCTTTTGAAAGGCATTCCCGCAACCCTGCATGTCCGGATCGTCGCACCCTTTGGAACCCGCGTGCGGCGCCTGATGGAGATGGCGGATTTCAGTCGGAGAAAGGCTGAAAATGAACTACTTTTGAGCGACCACGACTCTTCGGGTTTTATTCGCTCCTATTTCGACATCAATTGGAGCGACATCGATATGTACGATCTGGTACTCAACACCCGAACCATGTCCGTGGAGACAGGTGTATCACTCATTGCTGCGGCTGTAGCCTCCCGGGAGTTTGGCGAAAGTACCAAAGCTGTGGAAACAAATCTTGAAAACATGGCCCTCGTAGAAAAAGCAAAAGGCGTTCTGGTGGGATTTCCTGGCATTTCCCTGACAGGTGTGGAGGTGACCAATGGTGAAATGGTGCTGACCGGTCTGGCCCGATCCAAAGAGAATATCGAGCATTGCAAAAGCGCCGTCGAAAGTATCAGCGGTGTCAAGAAGGTCCGCACCAAGCTGGATATTGTGGCGTTGACGGGCATTTGAGGGCCAGGTCTTAAACCATCGGCTTTGCCTTCAAACCAGGATTCGGAAGGTATAACGTTATTGCACGATGAACATCGAACGTTCAACGTCGAACGTCCAATATTGATTCAATTATGGCTGTCCATTGCGCCTCTTTGCAGGTGCTTGGGGCTGCAGTTCCGACAACTGCTTTTCGATTTTTTCCTGCCACCATTGCTGCCATCGTGGACTTGGGTACATTGAGGTGTCTTCATCGAAATCGGTGTGCAGGGCCAAAGATTCAGTCATTGCTGACTGAATCCATTTGTTAACCGTGGCGGTAATTTCTTCTCGCACCGCTTTACTTGTCGGCTGGATGGCTATGAATGCTTTGGTTTTCAAGCGGGCATCCGCCGTCAGCCGGCGAGCGGTGAGTTCGGCGATGGCAAAATGGATCTGCTCGTGTTGCAACACGTAACGATGCATGTGGGCCGGCATAGCCGGATTCCACCAACTGCAGGCGGGAAACATGACAGCTTCAAAGCCGATGGTCTGGATACTGCCGAAAAAAGCCCAGGATCCCCCGAAACGGACACGGTTGATGGTAAATTTGGAATCTTTGGTGGGGCGAATTCGGGCGCATGTATGGGCGTGGATGGAATCTGAATGCATTACCCGCTCTTGCGGCAATGTTGAGGCCTTGAAATCGGACCGGGTCAATTGTCGGTAGGTAACCGCCTCGCTGAGTATTGCCGGATCGTCGATAATAGCGCCGCTTCTGGGCAGGGCATAGTCCGGAAGCCTGGCGCAGCCTGAAAGCAGGGCCAACAGGATGAGGCTGCAGCAAATAA
>JASFER010000363.1:0-5452 GCA_050124755.1 Desulfobacteraceae bacterium | reverse complement strand
ACCGACGTCCGGATCGTTTCGATGATCAGCAACACACCGCTGGTGGTCAAGGGCTCGCCCCTGCACCTTAAAAAAATCGCGATGAACCTGGTTTCCAATGCCGCCGAAGCGCTGCCCGAAGGCGGCCGCGTGATCATTTCCACCGCCAACTGCAACGTAGACCAGCCCATCCGGGGGTACAGCGACGTGGCCCGGGGCAAATACGCCTTGCTGCAGGTGGAGGACAACGGCATCGGCATCGACGAAAAGGACATGCCGCATATTTTCGAACCGTTCTACACTAAAAAGATCATGGGCCGCAGCGGCACCGGGCTGGGTATGGCGGTGGTATGGGGTGCCGTTCAGGACCACAACGGCTTTATCGACGTCCAAAGCACCAAGGGAATAGGCACGGTGATCAGGGTCTATTTGCCCATCAGCGCTGAGCCTCTCTGCCGACCCGTGCATCCCTTGCCCACGAGGGACTACCGCGGCAACGGTGAATCCATTCTGATCATCGACGATCAACGCGAACAACGCGACTTCGGCGCGGAGATCTTGACGGACCTCGGCTATATTGTGCAAACGGTTGAGAGTGGTGAAGCAGCGGTTGACTTTTTCCGAAAACAGACCGTCGACTTGATCCTGCTGGACATGATCATGGCCCCAGGCATGGATGGCCTGGAAACCTATCAACGAATTTTAGAGCTGCACCCGGGACAAAAGGCCATTATCGTCAGCGGGTTCTCCGAGAGCGAGCGCGTCAAGAGCGCCCGGAACCTGGGCGCCAGCGCCTATGTGCGCAAGCCCTACGTCATTGAGGAGTTGGGTGTTGCCATCCGTTCGGCGCTCACATCCGATCTGCCTTAATTTGCCCATTGCTTGGTCTTCGCTTCATTCTACCGGTGTCACCGGATGGTTTGTTTCAGGTCCTATGGTCTTTAAAGACGAGAAATAAAGTCTGAAGTGACCTCCAAACATCTCTGCATCCGCTCCTTGTAGGGCGAATGACCACAGTTCTCCAGCATGCAAACCTGTACCGGACCCGCAGACTGTTTTTCAATCGCCACCACTTGGGCAATGGTGCCGTATGGATCGTCATAACCTTGCATGACTAATTGCGGTACGGTAATTTCCGGCAGGTATGCTTCAATGTTCCACTGCATAAAATCCGGGTCCAGCCAGGCTTTGTTCCAACCCCAGAAAGCGCAATCCACGTTATCTCGATGATATTTCGCCAAACGCGCACGCAAATCAGCTTCTTCATAAAATGTTTTCGCTTCCGCAATGGAAGTCACCGACAGGGTTTCGCAAAACACATGGGCGGCCATCGTAATAATGGCTTTCAAACCCGGTGCCGGTGTCCCACCAGCATTGATCAGAGAAATCGATCCCCCATCCGAATGACCGATCAACACGTGATTGCCGATCTCAGCCGTTTTGATTAGGTCAGGCAATACTTCGAGACCTTCATAATGCATATAGGTTAGGCGTCTGGGTACATCGCAGGGGTCTGAACGGCCGTAACCGCGACGGCTGTAAACCAGCGCGGGACAACCGCTGATGTGCGAGAGACGTGCCGGAAAATCGCCCCACATGTCGATACAGCCGAGGCCTTCGTGTAAAAACACCAGCATGGGTTTGCCGGCTTCACCCGGAAAACGTTTTACTTCCAGCTTGGCGCCATCCACGGTAAGAAATTCAATGTCAGTATGGTGGCTTTCCGGCAAATGAAAGTGGTTCACTTCAAACCTTTCGCCATCTTTTTTGTTCAACTTTCCGGCACCCACAAGTTCAGCGCCTGACCCGTCCTCAGATTGACCAAACCCTCTTCACAGATGCGCAGATGGGGAATGGCGGCACCGGTCAAGGTAACCAGGGATAGCAATGGATCGGGAAAGGGAACCCCCAGATTGGCTGCACCTTGGTTGATTTGATTGACGGCCAGGGCCAAGCGGTCCAAAGGCCATTCACTGATCAATCCGAACACAGGCAGGGGCAGTTCGGCTAAAATAGCACCATCTTGCGCCACCACCGCACCGCCCTGTAGGGTTGCAATGCGGTTAACGGCCGTTGCCATATCTGCAGCGCTGGCACCTACCACGATGATGGTGCTGGTATCCCAGGCTGCCGAACAGGCCATGGCGCCCGATTTGAGACCAAATCCACGGATCAATCCGGTGAAAAGGCGTCCGGGTTGATGGGTGCGGTCCACCGCGGCCACCTTCAGCAAATCACAGGTTGGATCGGGCAGGCGCTCCAGCGTCGTCACAGGATATTGCTCCTGGATCTCACGGGTGACCAGGTCGGTGACCATGTCGATGATCCGGACCGTGATCCTGGAATGGCCTTTGGGCAGTTGGAGTGCAAAGTCATCTGCGTTCAACTTCCGGGGAAGGCGGATGGTCTCATAGCTGGCCGAAGCATACCGATGAGGTCGTGGTGCCACCATCAATTGCCCTTTTTCAGCCACCACCTTACCGTTGCTGATCACCAGATCCGGCTCAATGGTGGTTAAATCGGGCAAAAGCAACAGATCGGCCAGGCGGCCCGGCGCCACGGCCCCCACCAAGTGATCGATCCTAAAATGCTCCGCCACATTGAGGGTGACGGCCTGAATCGCCGTGACCGGTGCAAAGCCGTATTCCAGGGCCCGCTGCAGGACATATTCCATGTACCCGTTTTCGAGCAGTTCCCCCGGCTGAATACCATCGGTGACCAGAACCAGGTGCCGTAGATCCACCGCCTGATCCTTGATGGGAGCGATGGATTCTAAATCCCGCCGGATACTGCCTTCGCGGGCCATTACACAGATTCCCAAACGCAAGCGCGCCAAAACCTCCTCCGCGGTGATGGGTTCGTGGCAAGAAGCGATGCCGGTTGCGGCGTAGGCGGCCAATTTTCGGCCCCGTGCGCCGGCAGAATGGCCCTCCAGCCGTTTCCCCGCGATCAGGGTTTCGGTCAACGCGGGCAGCAGCCGCTGCGGTTGCTGCAGCACTGTTTGCCAGTAAGATTCTCCCAGTCCCAGGATATCGTCGCGCTGTAGAAAACGCTTTAAATCCTCTGGGCGGATGCCGAGTGTCTGTTGGCTGGTGGAGGCTCCGGCCGGAGCGGTGGCAAAGATTTTAATCGGCTGATCCGCCAATGAGGCCAGAAAATCGCAAACCCCTTCGTAACCGGCCACCGGATAAGATTCCATGGTCTCGGTGATAATGGTGGTGGTACCACCGGGGATAACCGCATTTAAAAATTCCGGAACACTGAAAAACCAGGCCAGATGGGTGTGACCGTCGATCAGACCGGGAATGATGACCCTGCCTGCAGCATCGATCACTTGGTTTGCATGGCTAAAATCAAAATCGCGGTCTTCACCGACATAGGCGATCCAGGCCCCGTCGATTAATATGGTTTGCCCGGAAAGCACTTCGGCGGTGTAGACATTGACCACCCGGGCATTGACGATGGCTGTTTGAGCCGGCTGATGTCCCAGGGCGACACGCATCAGCCGATGCGCATCTTTGTTTTGCAAAATAGCCCGTGGATTGTTGTAGCGCATGGTATTTTCCTTCTAATTTCGTATGGTTGATCAGGCTCCTTCACCAAGTTTAGTGACATATACCCTTTCTGGATTGTATTTTCTTTCCACAGGGAGCACCTCCTAAATCCATTTTCGAATCTTTCCAACGGCAAGAGCCGCAGCAGCTACGGCGCCTTCAATAGTAGGATAGGTTATGCTGTCCCCCGCCACTTGCAAAGGGCCCATAGACCTTCGGTGGAACCGGGATAGTCGTTTGAAGGCGCCGGGAATCAGGACCGGTAGGCCTTTTTCAAAACGCTGGACATCATAGCCGAGTATTCGATCTGGATAAATACCAAGTTTTTTTTTAAGTTCTGACATGCAACGATCCAACAACTGTTGATCCTTCATATTTTTAATGGATAGATCCCGATAGCTGGTTGGCGCGATATAGAATGAGGTAATGGCCGGTCCTGCTGCGCGCTTTCCCCGAATGTGCCGCTCCACCCAGGTGGAATCGTAAATATCTGTAAAAAAAAGGCCGTCGGGGACCGACAAATCAAATCCTTTGCTAAAAAAGGGTTGGTTGGTAAAGACCGCAAGCGTTGCGTAAGTGGAAAAGGGAATATTGTTTAGAATGTGTAATTGTTCATTGTCAAGGACTGATCCGGCTATTTTCAGGGTAATCGGAGCAGGTGTAGCCATTATAATTGTTCGGGCTCTGAAAATCTTTTTCCCCTCGACACTCTGGACGTGAACGTCATAACCCTGACCGGGAGAGCTCGTGATATGCTCTGTTTTATGCAGCGTTAAAAGAGACTCTCCGAGTTGTTCGGCTAAAGCGTCAGTCAGTTCGGCAATTCCCTTTTCAAAAGAAAAGGCCTCTGTTCTTTTCGAATGATTGGAAATGTCACGGTAATCGTCAACCGGTTCAAGCCCCGCCATCTCGAAAAAGAGCTCCTCTAAAGCGCCCATGGCGGAAATTTCATTAAGGGACGCACCAAAAATGCCTCGCGACATTACATTAAATATCTCAAAATATATCGGAGGCAGGTTCATCTCTTTGAACCATTGAGAACAGGTAAGAGTGTCAAGACGGGATAGAGGACCTTTCTGATGAAAACTATGGGGTGAGATATAATGAGGGGCAACTTCGTATAAAGAGAGTAAAAGCCTGTTGAAGGCATCCGCGCCACCTTGCCGGATAAGCGTGGCCATCTTTTCGGAAGTGCTTTCGAGAAAGTTACCGTCCATAAAAGTGATGTCCATAGGCCAAGGAATCTCAACAGGTACAACACCCGTTTTCTTGACCAATTCAGCCATAATTCCCCTCGGACGACCAATATATTCGGCTCCCTTAGCGTAGCTGAAACCAGCATATTTTCCGGAAACAATCCGTCCTCCGGTTCGATCCAATGCCTCAAGAACAAGAACGCTTCTATCTTGCAACAAACACCCTGCAGTTAACCCGCTGATCCCTGCGCCGATAATGATTGCATCATAAATGTTGTTGGACAATCGTACCGGGGCGGTGGCGGACGGAAAGACTGTCGAACCGAACAGACTCAATAAGAAAGTAAGAAATTTACGTCTCGTCATGATTGATTTGTAGGTGAATACGCAGTTATTTGCATGAAGAATATCTATCTCCCCCAGTGTCTCCATCCTTTCAAATAGTACTGTAGAATAATCGGCCGATCCAAGGTGCTCGGAATAATATCCTCGGTTTTTAAATCCTTTGGGAAAACCAAAGCGGCATGCAACGTTTTGTTGTCCAGGTATTGCAAGTTGAGTGGTGCTGATGACATGATGTCCATTGTACGAATTGGTTCGTCGGATGCCATGACAAACCCCCAATCTCCAAAGGAAGGGACTGTTATGTGTAACGGTATGGTATGTTCGAATTCTTTGAAGATGGTTTCTCTGATGCACCAAAATGCTTTTTGGGCGTAATAA
>JASFER010000362.1:0-5462 GCA_050124755.1 Desulfobacteraceae bacterium | reverse complement strand
GGCGGGCTGGAGCTGGGATATCGCTCGGACCTGGATCTGGTGTTCCTCCATGCCGCCGCACCCGGCGAAACCCAGGGCGGTCAGCGCCCCATCGACAACGGTCAGTTTTTTGCCCGACTTGGCCAGCGCGTATTGCATATGCTGTCGGCCCATACGGCCGCCGGTATTTTGTACGAAGCCGATATGCGTCTGCGGCCCAGCGGGGACTCAGGTATGCTGGTGAGCCACATAGACGGCTTTAAGACCTACCAGTTCAATGACGCCTGGACATGGGAGCACCAGGCGCTGACCAGGGCCAGATTCATCACCGGCGACGATGCCATTGCAAAGGAATTCGCGCGCATTCGCAAAGCGGTATTGGCCCTTGCCCGGGATCCGCAGAAGTTGCGCCACGATGTGGCCTCCATGCGCGAGCGGCTGCGGCAAGCCCAATCCGCAGCGGCCGACCACACCTTTGACATCAAACAGGGTCCGGGAGGCATCATCGACATCGAATTCCTGGTTCAATACCTGATCCTCCAGCATGCCCATGAACACCCGCAAATCAGCCATTGGACCGACAATGTCCGCCAGTTGCAAGCGCTGTCGAGCCATGCCGTTATCGATCAACAAACCGCCTTCGGATTGCGCAGGGCCTATCTTATACTCAGAGCCATGGGCCATCGACTGAACTTAAAAGGAATGCCCACACAAATTGACAGCCGCCGGTTCGGGAGGCTCAAAGCCCTTGTCCGCCGCTGCTGGCGTCAACACCTGGGATAGCGTTGAGCATCACCATGCTAATGTTGAATTAAGTGCCGATAGCAATAAAGAATTGATTCAAATATGAACGTCGAACGTCCAACATTGAACGTCGAATAAGGATGTCGCTTCGCTCCTCCAAGTTATCGATTGAAAACCATGTTATTGCGACCTTGCTTCTAATCCTGGACAAACGACAGCTGAAATCCAGATCTTTCGATGAGTTCGTAAATGGTGCGATTCATCGAAAAATGACATGCGCTTTGCCAGGTGAAAATACCAATTGACCGCCGAACGTGCTCGTGCTCGTACGCGTAATCGTAATCGAAACAATCAGATGAGATAGTTTAAAAAGGAACCGATTACGATCTTGGAGCACGCGCACGAGCACGAATAAAAAGCGCATGGGTTTGTAACAAAATTGTTATACATAGACATTAATATAACATTTTTGTATATTTGATTGATTTTTAAATTTTCCCGCATATATACTCATTATCCTATCATTACAGATAGATAGAAAACACACCAAACAATGGCACACCCCTTGCTCAAAAGAATACAACATAAGTGATCGATCCCGGTAGTCAGCCCCCCAAAGGGACGGCATGGATTTCCGGCCAGAGGCCCAAGAAAACAAATATTCATCAGGGCTTTAAATGTCTGGGGTTGAGACCGAGTGCGAAACGCCCGGTTATAAATAAACAACAAACTTACATCCGAGGAGCTAAACATGAAAAAGATTGAAGCCATCATCAAGCCATTTCGCTTGGATGAGGTCAAGGATGCCCTGAACAAGTTGGGCATATCCGGCATGACCATCAGCGAAGTGAAGGGGTTCGGTCGTCAACGCGGCCACAAAGAGATTTACCGCGGCACCGAGTACCAGGTGGACTTTGTGCCCAAAGTTAAAATCGACCTGGTGGTGTCGGAAGAATTGGCCGACAAAGCCGTCACCGCCATCACCACCAACGCCAACACCAGCAAGGTCGGCGACGGCAAAATTTTTGTTATGCCTATTGAACAGGCTGTTCGCATTCGCACCGGAGAATCCGGGCAAGACGCCATTTAAGGACAAACAAAAAGGGTAGACGCATAATCCCAAAGGAGAGATTCAACCAATGAAACCGATTAAACCGATAAAATGCTTTTTGTATGGAATGATTGTATTGCTTATAAGTGCGGCCTGGGCCTGGGCTGATGACGCAACACCCACCACCATAACCAATAAAGAGGCCATTGAATTGGTCCAAACCCATGCCAACTACCTCTGGACCCTGATTGCCGCTGCCTTGGTTTTCTTTATGCAAGCCGGCTTTGCCATGGTTGAGGCAGGCTTCACCCGCGCAAAAAATGCGGTAAACATCATTATGAAAAACCTTATGGACTTCTCCATCGGCTCTTTGGGTTATTGGGCCATTGGCTTTGCCCTGATGTTCGGCGTCTCCAAAACCGGCTGGTTCGGCACCTCCGGATTCTTTTTGAGCGACTTCACCCCGGACGGCGATCCTTGGGTTTTGGCCTTCTGGATGTTCCAGGTCGTTTTTGCCGCCACTGCCGCCACCATCGTCTCCGGCGCCATGGCCGAGCGCACCAAATTTGTGGGCTACCTGCTCTACAGCATTCTTGTCAGCGCCATCATCTATCCCATTTTCGGCAGCTGGGCCTGGGGCAGCCTCCTTAACGGCAGCGGATGGCTTGAAGGATTGGGCTTCATCGATTTCGCAGGCTCCACCGTAGTTCACTCGGTGGGCGGCTGGGCCGCATTGGCGGGCGCCATCGTTCTGGGTCCGCGCCTCGGAAAATACGGCAAAGACGGAAAGCCGCGCGCCATTATGGGCCACAACATGCCCCTGGCCGCCCTGGGTGTCTTCATCCTGTGGTTGGGCTGGTTCGGTTTCAACCCCGGGTCCACCACCACCGCCGACACAAGCATCGCCATGATCTTCGTCAACACCAACCTGGCTGCCGCAGCAGGCGCCGTCATGGCCCTGTTTACCTCTTGGATCAAATTCGGCAAACCCGAAGTCGGCATGAGCTTGAATGGCGCCCTGGCCGGTCTGGTGGGCATCACCGCCGGTTGTGCCAATGTCACGCCGGGCAGCGCTATCATCATCGGCGCCGTGGCCGGCGTCCTGGTGGTCATGTCCGTGCTCTTTTTCGAAAAACTCAAGATTGACGATCCCGTCGGCGCCATCTCCGTCCACGGCGTTTGCGGTGCCTGGGGTACCCTGGGTGCCGGCCTTTTCAACATCGGCGGCGCCACAGCCAAGATCATCATGGTTCAACTCGTTGGTATCGGAGCATGCTTTGTATGGACCTTTGCCGCTGCTTTCATCATGTTCAAACTCATATCCATGACCGTCGGTCTGCGGGTATCCCCGGAAGAAGAAATCGAAGGCCTCGACCATACCGAGCACGCCGGTATCGCCTATCCGGATTTCGGCGTGTCCACCCACGGCACTTCCCTGGTCAGCACTCCGACCCCGGCGACCGCAGAATCCACCGCCGGTGTTCCGGTGGAACAGGCTTAGTCTCAACGACCCGGTAAAGGCAACCAGCACCAGCCCTCCCCCTGTGTTGCAAACCAAAGGGCCGATGCCGACGGCATCGGCCCTTTGACGTATCTGCACAGTCCGGCACCCATAATTCAAATTTGTCATTTTATCGGCAAACTTATTACATTAATGTTATTTTTGTTTTTCAATTGCAATATCCACATAATTTGCTAACCTTTCGATTATAAATATATAAATTGAAACATCAGCCATTGGCACACCTATTGCTGACCCAATCAGGAGCCGCGCTTCATGGCATGATGGCCGGAAGTGTGACGGCGAAAGGAAATAAAACGATGATGATACCATCCCAAAGCACTGTTCAAATCGCGAATCCGATTAGCAGTTTCAAGGCACAACGCGAAGCGTTGCTGTCACGCTTTGAATCCATGGATCCGGGTGAATTTCTGGGAGCCCACGCGGTCCTGGTGGATGAATACTTTCTGGCCAGTTTCGCTCAAAGCGCTGTCGGCCCCCAAATGGGAATCATGAAAAACCCCTATGTGCTGGTTGCGCTGGGCGGCTATGGCCGGGCCGAGCAGTGTGTCTATTCCGATATCGACCTGCTCTTTCTATTTGAAAAAAAGGTGCCGCCGGAAGCCGAGGCACTGGTGCGTGAAATCGTCTATCCGCTCTGGGACATGGGTCTTGAAGTGGGCCACGCCACACGCTCCATTAAAGAGTGTCTGAAGCTGGCGCGTCAGGACTATGAAGTGCTCACCTCCTTGCTGGATGGTCGGTTTATCTGCGGTCTTTCCCCGCTCTACCATCAGATGCTGGAGCAGTTGCGCATCAAACTCATCAACATCAAACCGGCTAAAATCGTGACCTGGTTGATGGATACCAACCGTGAGCGTCATGAACGCTTCGGAGACTCATCCTACCTGCTGGAACCCAATCTAAAGGAGGGACAGGGCGGACTGCGTGATTATCACACCATGCTCTGGATCGCCAAAATCCAAGCCGGAATCAAACAGATTCGTGATCTTGAATACTTTGGTTATCTTTCCAACAGTGAATACCAATCCCTGAAAGAATCGCTCTATTTTATCTGGCACGTGCGCAATCACCTTCACCGGATGACGGGTCGAAAATGCGATCAACTCCATTTGGAAAACCAAACCCGGCTGGCGGAAGCCATGCAGGTCAAAGGGATTAACGGTCACCTGCCGGTTGAGCAACTCATGGGGCAACTGCATGGCCGCATGGAATTCGTCAAGCAGTGCTACAGTGTCTTCATTTATGAATTGAGTCAGAAAAAGCGTTTGAAGCGCAAAAACAAAGCCCTGAAGGAAACCGACGTTCCCGGACTCAAATTCAACCGGGGCATGCTCAATTTCATTTCACCGGAGGCCGTCTTAAAAGACCCGGAACTGCTGATCAAAATCTTCCTCGAGTCGGCCATGCAAAAAGCACCGCTGAATGTGGAGGCTCGCCGGCTGGTTCAAGACTTTGGCTATTTGATTCGGAAAAACAAGTTCCGCAACTCAGAAACGGTGGTTCGTCTTTTTGAAAAAGTGTTGTCCCGCCCCACGGGGCGATTCAACCCGCTCAATGCCATGCTCGACACCGGCTTTCTGGTCAATTTTATTCCGGAATTCAAAGCCGTGCTGAACCGGATCCAATTCGATCAGTACCATCTCTACCCGGTGGTCCGGCACCTGCTGTTGACGGTAAAAACACTTAAAACCATCGGCACTGACAAAGAAGACACGGAAGATGTGCTGTTTCGGCAGGTCTATCAGGAAGTGCGCAGCAAACGGGTGCTGTTTTGGGCGGCGCTGCTCCACGACATCGGTAAAGGCGAACCCTCCAGCGGGCACTCCGAGCGCGGTGCGGATATGGCGCAATATATTTTAACCCAAAAAGGCCTTTCCAAAGCCGATGTCGATACCGTGGTATTTCTGGTCAGGGAACATCTGCTTCTTTTTGAAAATGCCACACGCCGGGACATAAACGACGAAGAGACCGCCATTCTGGTGGCCAGACGCGTGGTCAGCGTTGAACGTCTTAAAAAACTTTATCTTCTGAGCGTGGCCGACGCCAAGGCCACGGGCCCCAAAGCCTGGAATGAATGGACGGGATCGCTTCTTCGCAGCCTGTTTCTGAAAACCCTCAATGTATTGGAAAAGGGCGAACTGGTATCACGCAAAGCCATCCGCA
>JASFER010000361.1:0-5473 GCA_050124755.1 Desulfobacteraceae bacterium | reverse complement strand
CCGCCTTGACTCTGGCCCCCTTAGGCGTTTTTATCGTAATGGCCTAAGGGCGCCAGATCCCGCGTTGCCAGGGGGTCGCAGTAGGTTGACTACGAATATCCCTATGTCGACAGGGTTTTTACCAGTTGGCCGATATAGAACCGGGCATGGCTGATGGGGGCGGCCATGTTGGCTCTGTGATTGGCAATCATGCCATCCAGATCTCCGTTGGTAATGAGGATCGGATCCAGCATTGATGCCTGGCGGCATGATTCCAATGCATGGTGAAGCAATTCAGTGGCATGGCGGCTTTCCAGTGTCTTGAGGAAGTCATGGTGAATGGCTTCCAGCACCGTCGCCATTGCACTGGCCACGCCTTTGGCATAAAAGAAATAGTCATCTGCTTTGAAGTGGCTGACCTCGGAACCGTCTTCATTTTTTTGTTTCACCAGGTTTTCGTCGCAGCTGCCCAAAAGATCTTCATATGACGAAAGCAGGGGAATCAGATTGTCGGTGCGCGTAAAAAAGGATGCCCGTCCTTTCAACAAATCCTCTTTATAAGCCTCCAGTTCTCTAATGCTCTCTTTATATTTGGATTCCGGTGCAGGAAACCAATAGCGGTCTGCTTTCACCATCAACCAGTTCATGGAATTTTCCAAGTGTGGGTTGAAGGCGTCCGTACTACCGGTCCGGGATATGCGTTCCGCCAATAGTACGGCTGTACGGCGGGTCACTTCCAAGGCCCCCAATTGAAAATTGTTTACATTGTCGGTGAAGTTAATAATATCATTGGGTCGCCAACCCCAAAACCGCTCGTTCAATTCGTAATCCATGGGCGCTATCGCTGCTTCGACAAAGGCAACGCCTGTTGGACGGTCTTCATGCACCGGTTCCGATACGGCACCCTGGTCAGTTGTTGTGCCGCGCTGGTCCGTTTCGGATACTTGACCGTGGTCCTCGGGTTTTTCGCCATGACCGTTTTCCTTGGTTTGGTCCTTTTTTATAGCAGCCTTTTGTGAATCACTCTCTGTTTGTTGGGCGGCTGCGTGTTCGTCGGCAGCGGTAGGGGAAGAACCGACAGATTGTTCGGATGTTTCATGGGACGCCGTATCACCGGAGATCGGCTCCTCCACCTGCTCTTTCCCGTCCGATTCGGCACTAATGGGCGTTTCTGTCTCGCCATGGGCCGTTTCACCATGAGTTTTGGAATCCATCCCGGTTTCTGCCGCCACCCCTGCAGTGGATTTTTTGTCCGGGCTGGAGGACTCTGGAATGGAACTGAACGCCCAAACCACCAAGACGATTAAAACGGCGACAACAATAACACGTTTGGAGGCATATCCTGCAAACCCCGGCGTCTTTTGTTCTTCTTGGTGATTGGATTTGTCGTCCATTTGCGGTCCCTTTCGGCCTGTTCGCATATCTGAGGTTGCGGGTTGCGGTTGTTGGTCTCTCACCTTTTTGTCAGCGGCCTAAATGAAAGGCTGCTTGCCCAACAAACCATTGTGGCTACCCGGGGCGACGGCGCAGCTTACGTATGTCGCCCACCCTTATGGTCAGTTGTATGCTGTCAAAATATTCGATCAAAGGTATCACATATTTCCGTGATGCTCCAGTCATATCCTTGAACTGGGGCGTGGTTATCTCGTCGTTGGAGACGAGAAAATCAACAAGCTTTCCTTTTAATTGCTCCAGGTGCTTTTGATGATAGTAAAGATCTTCCTTGACCTTAATAAGCATATTGTCGTTGATCAACAAAGCAAGTACTTCTTTAGCGGTTTCAACCGGCGCATCCAGTTCACGACAAACTTCTTTAAAATAGGGCGGCGTCAGTCCACCATCCAGATAGGTGGCCAGGATCTTATTTTTCAAATCCTCCTGGTCTACTGCCAAGGTGACCTTGTGATCGGCTAAAAAGACAATATCTTCTTCAAGTTTGATGAGGCCGGCCTTGTTCATTTGCCCCAGGGTAATTAAATAAGTCTTGTTGCCGATGGTGGACGGCAGCTTTGTTTTGAGTTCCTCTTTAGGGATACCGGGTTTAAGCGGATACTTCCGGTGATAATTCGAGATGCATGTTTGTACCGTATTTTGGATTTCTGCAAACACCTGATGATGCATGAAAGTGCGTGTATCTTTGTCAATTTGGACAATATGCTTTTGGGACAACATGGTCTGAAGCAACTGATCCAATTGCTTTTCCGGTATGTTCACCATGATGCGAAGATTTTGATAACGGCATCCGTTAAATCCGGTGGCGCGGATCAGTTGTCGGACGATCCGGCTCATGTCGTCACTGGTCAATGCCTTCAAATGATCTATCACATCCGGTTTTTTGGGTTTGTGTTTTGTTGGCACAGGATTGATAACACGCCCCCCACCGATGGTCCGAACCGGTGAATAGCTGCGCAATACGTAACGATCATCCCGAATAAGG
Source organism: Desulfobacteraceae bacterium (assembly GCA_050124755.1). Classification (GTDB taxonomy): domain Bacteria; phylum Desulfobacterota; class Desulfobacteria; order Desulfobacterales; family Desulfosarcinaceae; genus JARRKU01. Next base: position 3,057 of record JASFER010000361.1, on the reverse strand, counting down.
GATACCGGACTTTCCAATCGGAATTGTGCAAACGCATTTTCTCCGGGGTTGAGTTCATCGCGGTTCAACAGTACCAACATTCCCATGATTTCACTGGTTCCGCTGTGAAACCGGACCCGGGTTCTGTTTTTCAATTTTTTTGGATTGCTGGACAAGTAATGCAAAGTGACATCCACCATATGACTTGGAGATAATGTCTCAGGGAGGGCGACAATATCGCCTCGATTGACCATTTCCTTATCCAGACCTTGAAAATTGATGGCCGTGCGCATTCCGGCCAGTGCAGCCTCGACGCTTTGACCATGGACTTGGATCCCCCGCACTTTAGAAGTAATCCCCGAGGGATATATCATGATCTGGTCACCCTCATTCACCTTGCCGGATATCAGCGTGCCCGTTATGACTGTTCCGAATCCCTTCATGGTAAAAACACGGTCCACCGGAAGTCGAAAAATACCCGAGGTCACCCGGGGGGCGACCAGCGCGCTGACCTTTTCCAAGGCATCGAGAAAATCGGGGATCCCTTCTCCTGTGGTTGATGATACGGCCACCACAGGTGCCTCCTCTAAAAAGGTGTTCCGTGTAAAATCTTGTACCTCCTCCTGGACCATTTCCAACCACTCTTGCTCTACGAGGTCGACTTTGGTCAGCACCACAACACCGTGCTGAATGTCCAGGAGCGTGCAGATTTCCATATGCTCGCGGGTTTGGGGCATGATACCTTCATCCGCAGCAATGACCATCACCACAACATCGATGCCGGTTGCCCCGGCCACCATGTTTTTGACAAATTTCTCATGGCCGGGAACATCCACCACCCCCAACCATTGCCCGCCGGGCAATTCGAGGGAGGCAAACCCCAGCTCTATGGTAATCCCGCGAAGTTTTTCTTCTTTTAATCGGTCAGTGTTGACACCGGTTACGGCTTTGATCAAGCTGGTTTTCCCATGGTCGATATGGCCGGCGGTACCTAATATGATTTGCTTCAAAACGGCTGATCCCTTTCTATGTCACACCCTGATGCTGCCTTCCATGAGTCCGCATCACCCTTGCTGTTGCGGCCCGCCTTTGGATTTCGCCTTGCTGCGCCGGCGAAGGTATTGGGAAAGGTATGCCAAACCGACGAGGGCGATACTTAAACCGATAATGAATACGAGCGGGGCCTTGGGGTAAAAGAACTTCGACAAAATAATGCCGAAAAAGATCCCCATAATGACTCGAATAATAAAAACATTTCTTTGATTCACAGTCATCTCCATTGATTCGGGGCACAGTATGAAACACCGAATCCTATATTAGTTCAATTTAAGGGTCAATAGGGGATGAATGGACATTGATCATATGGCTTTTGTCATCACCAAATGAAAAAAATGCCGAACAGCTTTCCAAAATCAGGATGGGCATCGATCTGGACCAAATAAATGCTTTTGCAATTACCAATCGCTTTGTGCTTTAGTAACCTCAGCCAGGAGGTATCTTGATGTATGACCGACTATTGGTCAAAAGCAGTTTTTTGCACCACGGCTGTATCCTTTTAATTTTATTATGGTTTTGGGGATGCTCTTCCATGGGGCCTTCATCGATCCCCAAACAGTGGTCGTGCGATGCCGATGCGGATGCAGCGGTGGCTCGGCAAGAATGGGATCAAGCGCGGCGCCGACATCAAGGGGTATTGGAAAAGGAACCCGGCAACTGCTTAGCTATTTACCATCTGGGATACATCTGGGGAAAACTGGGCAATCGCGAGGCGGAGGTGACTCACTATGAGCGGGCGGTGCGATGCGGTTATACTGAGGACGACCACTTGTTTTTCAATCTGGGGATGGCCTACGGTGAATTGGATTTAATGCAGGAAGCACTGGATGCATTCGAAAAGGCTGCGGGGCTAAGTCCTCAAAATGCAGATAACCATTTTGGCCTGGGCATGACGGCCCAGGCCGCAGGATTAACAGATAAGGCCCTAACGGAGCTGGCTGAAGCCGTCCGCATCGATCCCCGGCATTGGGAGGCACGGATTGCATTGACGAGAATTTATCTGGATCAAGGCCAAATGGAGGCTGCCGGCCTTCAATTGGAGGCTTTGTCCAAAGGGGTGCCTGAAGACCCGGAGGTGGCTGACCTGCTGAAAATTTATGAAGATCGACGCATCTCCGCTTATGATCGATAATGCACCATAAAACCCTTTTAAAATTCCCATGAGCGGATCAGGATGTCTCCTGGCGATCGATTTCATGCACGATTTCAGGGAATTGACCTTCTTTGCAGATTAGACCGTCGATGGGTTGATCAAATGCCACAGCGAAACCGTTGGTGCTGCACCGGGATACCCGGCCATTGGCTTGCATGACATGGTCAAAATCAAACAGGGGGAATTTGAGTGAAATGGGCTGCCCTTCGGCAATGTCTCTTTGGGTATTGATAAACATGCCGTTGGCGCCGACGTTTTTCATAATATCGCGGAAGGTCCCCTCTTGAACCGTGTACTCGACGATAATATACGATGTGCGACGAGGGTTTCGGCGCTGGTTGTTGTCCACTTTGCGTTGCTTAACCATCTTTATAATTGCCCTTGAAAACCGAAAGCGGCCTGTATTATGATGAATTTTTATATTCGATTGACCCATAACCCAAATGGCTCACCTCATCAACCGTGTTTTTTTGATGGTATGAGCCGACAGTAAGCATTTATACAGGACAGCATGTTAACCGGTTTTGAACGAATCGTAGAAGAGCGTATCAAAAAAGCGCAATACCAGGGGGCCTTTGATAATTTGCCCGGTGCGGGTAAGCCTTTGAAATTTCAAGACGATCAGCATATTCCCGAAGATCTGCGTCTGGCATACAAGATATTGAAAAATGCGGATTGCGTACCCCCTGAGATCGAGTTGAAAAAAGAGATATTAACGACTAAAGACCTTTTGGCGAACATGAAAGATACGGCGCAGCGGTATCGCATGTTAAAAAAGCTGAACTTTTTGATCATGAAGTTGAATGCCTCCCGCAACTCAGATGCGCGCTTTGATATGCCCCAGGAATATATGGCCACAATCACCGAAC
>JASFER010000360.1:0-5563 GCA_050124755.1 Desulfobacteraceae bacterium | reverse complement strand
TAACGCCCTCCCGCCAGGGGAGGGGCGTTTTCGTTCAGGCACGAATTCGGTCCGTGAGTCCGGGGAGGCCTGCATGGAAAATCCGTATGTTAAAAAGAACGAAGGCATCCGCCTGCTTATCGAAAGAGGAAGGCAAGCATTCAGAATTGATGAGAATGTAAACTTCTATTCAGAAAAAGACTATAAAGCCGCTGAAAAAAAATTCATTAAACACTGCGTGATCGGCCAAAGGTGCTGACCCGTGTCAACCCCATTGTTGCAGCTATAACACACCAGTGCTGATGCGGACCATGGTGGCATCGGTACCTTAGCTCGGCGTGGGCCAAATAGCCCTCGAGAGTCTGTTCATTAAGGTTATTCAGAGTCGGCCCTATCCGACGACCCGGCGAAAATCCTGCAAAATCACGCCCTGTCACCCACCATAATAATATCAATATTGATATATTTCAGAGTGTGTACTAATAGCATTGCCGCACCGCTTAAATAGATAATGATCTGTATAAATGGCGGTATATCCCTATTCGAACATGATTCATGGTTGCAGCAGTTCTGTACTAATATCATATTTGATATATAACTCGCCAACCAACAGGAACTAAAGACAATACATGGAAAAAGTTCAGCCCGAACGCCCCGCGTCACAGCTATTTCATAAACGATCTTGCCGGAAAGACTGCCCGGAAAGACCGGGCAACGATCCCATGGCGCGTTTGAACCACGCCCTTGACACCCTGCCGGTACCCTGGGGTGTGAACGAGTCCATCATTGAATCCATACTGTACCAATGGGAACAGTACGGCAAGCAACATCTGCCCCAGCATTGGTTGATTGCGGCCAGAATTTTCGAGATGGCCATCTTGTGTGCCGGGCACTATGTGGACAATTGCGAGTATACCGCCGCCGGCGACCTGCTGTTCAATCCCCGGAAAATTCTAATATATCAAAAGGGGTGCAGCCACCCAATAAAGAAACACCGCCATGGCTGCCTTTCCGATCAGCTCCATGGCCACCGAGTGGCCGATCAGGCGTTTCCGATCTGGTTCAGGGACAACGCAACCCTTCGATTGGTCAGGCCCGCGGTGATTCCTTTTTTACAGACGAGCATGGAACAATCCGGGCGCGTAGCCGATGCTTATCTTCGCACGGTTCGACAGCGCATGGAAAGGGCCGCAGATACCATGGCTTTTTTAAACAGCTGGTCCGTATCCCGACAAGCAGACCGGCAGGACCGAATTGAATCGGCATCACCCGAAACCCGGCGCTTTATTGCCGACCATCTTTGCGCATTCGACGATGAAGTCTTCAAGTCTTTAGGAGAAGAAATTCACCGTTCATGCAACGATCCCGGCTATCAGAGCCGGTTTGTCACCCCGCCGGCACACACGCATGCCTGCACCATGCGATTGCGGACAATAACCCCATTGTTCCAACGCCCTCAAAATAGAAGGAGGAGACCATGCCCCTACTGAAACTTCGCGAAGCTTTCCTATTCACAGCCGTGATGCTCATCGCCGTCACCGGCGCTGATGCAGCGTATGATCACGGCGGGGCGGACACCGACTCCGCCGAATTCATAACCGTTTATGCGGATAAAGCCGGCACCAAGCTGGACAGTTGCGCCCTGTGCCACGCCAGCGGTCAATATGAAAAAAAACCCGGAAAGTGGGTCACCCTGGGGAGCTGCCAATGGTGCCACTATGCATACGGCTATGACAGCAGCGGGGACATTGAAGAGACCTTGAATGCATATGGAAAAGATTATCGTGACAGCGGAAGATCCACAGCAGCCATAGAGGCCATTGACACACTGGACTCGGACGGCGACGGATTTACCAATTCCGAAGAAATTGCGGCCTTGCGCTTTCCCGGAAATGCTGAAGACGATCCCACAAAGGTTACCGCCCCCTATCGGGTTTACACCCTCGATGAGCTTGAAAGCCTGCCCCGGCATACCCAGTTGATGCTGATGAACACCCATAAATCCGGTGATTTTTACACCCAGTACAGCGGCGTCACCGTGGCGGACCTGCTGGTCCATGCCGGAATGTTGCCAACGGCCTCGGCCATCAATGTCTACGCCCCTGACGGATGGTCCCAATACCATCCCCTGGAAGAAGAGCCGGCCCCCCTGTTTTATCATGTATTCGGCATCTATCCGCAAGCCCGCTTCTACTATGATGAAGATGCCGATGTTGCGCTGAATCCATCCTATGGCTGGTGCGACTATTCCTCACCGGCTTGCACGGGGTTGCCAAACGGCGATCCCATCCAAACGGAAAACGGGCTCCAAATGTTGCTGGCGTTTCTTCGGGACAACCAATACCTGATACCCGGCGTCCTGAACGAAGAGAACAAGCTGGACGGCGAAGGCCCCTTCCGTGTGGTGCCGCCTCAAAAAGTTCCCGGTCCGCCCGACCAAAGCTCAACATACGAAGGCAACGATAACATCATTTGGCCCTTTGACGCGTCGGCCGACCACAATGCCGGATATGCCACGCGGTCTGCCACCATGATACGCGTGGATCCGCTGCCCGACGGCACCACCGACATCGACACATTGGAAGCGGGCTGGAATTATGTGGATGAAGGCAAGATCGTGGTGTATGGCGCCGTGGATCCCCTGCCCAACATCCTGGAAAAACTCGGTGCCCTGCGCGTGCTTTTAAAAGGTGAGGACGACGCCAGCTTCAAACACCGCATACTCAAACGGATCATCATCTTCAAATTGCGCATCATTGAATGGATGATCCACAAAGAGGCCTATGACGCAGCCCTATCCAGCATTGAACGAGGCCTGCTGGCCAAAACCGACGGTTGCATCAATAATGGCGCTCCCGACAGAAATGACTGGATTACCGATTGTGAACTTCAAACCCAAACATATTGGGCCATTCATGAACTGAGTGTATTATTGAAAATCATCAACTAGCCGCGCAGAGGAATTTCTAATATCGAACAAGGAACCGCAGAATGTTGAAGTAAGGTATTCTGTCATTTATAATCATAATGGCAGAGCGCAGCGATTCCACACTTCGACATTCAATATTCCTTGCTCGATATTCTGCGGTTCACAACACATATTGTATAACATCATCTCCTTGCAGGGGTTGATCCAAAGCCGGGTCCTAAAGGACCCGGATGCTTTGCTTTCCGGCCCTTAAACCGCCATCTCCCTGATCTCATATTCCGGCAGTGTCGAGCGCCCATCCGGATGCTGGTCGGTGCGATACATCAGGCAATCCGGCCCGATTTCATAGTCCGGTTCGCCGCCGGCGCCCAGGGGATGATGGCTGCTGCGGTAAATCCTGCCGTCTTCGCGCAGCTCGTAGTTGGGTCTGTCGGACCATCCGCGCGGATGGGAAACGGTGGGATAGAACAGGCCTTCGGATACGGTGTAATCGGGTTGGTCGGATGGGCCTAAATGGTGGGTCGGTACACGAAAAACCTGGTACATGGCACGTCCTCCTGAATGGATGTTTGTCTCCCGGCAACCACATCGGAAAGTCCCGCCAAAACACCACCGCCCCCTTTCAGCAGGAAGTGAAAGCGGGCGGCCACCGGATCGCAATCCCCCACCGGCCGCTTGAAACGAGACCGGCAAAGGGCCATCCAGCGCCGTCATACCGCAGCGCTGATGCATGCTTTCAGGCAGGTCTTCTGGCTCCCGGGTCACCCGAACCACCGCGCCTTCCCAATCCAAAAAGATCAGTGGCATCATGCGGATTCGTCACCGGTTACAGCGGCGGGACCGCTCCCGAATTGCACGGGATTCCCTATTAAGCCCCAATGGGGCACCTTAATTTTGGGCATAGCCTACCGAAATCGTTATAAGGTGTCAATTGCCAACTGAATCATATACGGTTGTTTGACCCAGGTGTTGTCCATTGTTGCGTCGTTTGTTATAGTAAAATCTTTTGTTCGACGAGTTGATATCTGATCGTAAGGGTCCGATGGCGGAACAACCAATTCATTTTAGCCAAAGCATGTATGCCGCTCGAAAGGTTCACTCCATCGATTATCTTCCTGCGCTTTTCCTGGCGGTGGCCCTTATTTTTCTTCCCTCAGGTTCGGAATCCAGCACCCTCAACTCCTTGGCGATTGTGTTTGTCAGCATTGTGCTCGAAGCCATCCCTTTTATGCTGATCGGATCGCTTATCGGAGGCTTTATCGAAGCTTTCGTAAGCCGGGAGCGCATGGCCACATGCTTGCCCCAAAAAGGTTGGTTGACCGTATGCATGGCGGCCGGTGCGGGGATTGTTTTTCCGGTTTGCGAATGCGCTGTCGTACCGGTTGTGCGGCGTCTGGTCGGCAAAGGTCTCCCTTTTTCCGCGGCCATCGCCTATCTTCTCGGGGGGCCTATCGTTAACCCCATTGTCGCCGCCTCAACGGCCCTGGCTTATGCGTTGGACTGGCGCATTGTCATCCTGCGTTTAGCTTTCGGGTATGCAATTGCAGTTGCCATTGGGCTCATCATGGGACGAATCTTCAGCAGCGTTGCTGCGATCAGGGAAAACGGCTGCGGGGTCGATGGAAATGATTCTCCCTGTGGCTGCGGCGACCTTCCGGCAACACACGACCATGCTGCCGGGTGTTGCCACCATAACGGCTTTGAATCCATGGCGGATCAGGCGCAGTTTTCCGCTTGCGGTTGTGGGCATTTACAAACAAGGCCATCGGAAAGTTGGATCGACAGGACGGGATCGGCATTCATTCATGCGATGGACGATTTCCTATCTGTGGGGCACTACCTTGTTATCGGCGCTTTTATCGCCGCGTTGGCGCAGACTTACATAGCGCGTTCAAGTTTTTTAGGCTTATCCGAAATACCGCTTTTATCAGTCGTATTGATGGTGGCCTTGGCGATTTTGCTCAACTTGTGCTCCGAAGCCGATGCTTTTATCGCCGCGTCTTTTCAGGGGCTGATGTCTGTTCCGGCACAAATGGCCTTTATGCTGACCGGACCCATGTTCGACCTCAAGCTGCTGCTCATGTATCAAAGTGTTTTCCGGCGCAGAGCCATTGTTGTTTTGGCATCACTTATTCTTGCGGCGGTACTGGCGATCGCAGTCGGCCTCGAAATGCTCAATGGAATTATCCTATGAAATCACCGGAAGAACGCCTCAAGCGATGGTTGCATCCTGTTGTATTCGTCACCTGGACCGGGTTCCTGATTCATCTGTTGGCCAGCCAACGCTATATGGTATTCCTCCGGCCGGAATTCGGTCTGCTCCTGGCCATTGCTCACTTTATCGCCATGGGCTTCATGCTTGCGGCCATGATTCGTCCAAAAGCGGCAGAGATGGACATATCCGCTATTTTGCGCGCACTGGTACTGCTGGTCCCGGTTTTGTATGCGATGGTCATGCCGGACACCGTGCTTGGCAATCGGGCGTTTAAGAACAGATTCATTGGAACCGCGAACGGGACCATAGGTCGGAAAGATCAACCCCTGCGTTCCTCCCGGGAGGCTGAAAATAATCCGGACGCGCTGTCACCAGCGGGGGAAATTCAAAGTGCCCGGCAAGAGACGCCTCAAGAGCGAACGATCCTTGAAATCTTCCGC
>JASFER010000359.1:0-5564 GCA_050124755.1 Desulfobacteraceae bacterium | reverse complement strand
AAGTATTAGCGCTATTGACACTAGATTCCGCAATGTCAAACGCTGATCTGTTTTTGTGTTCGTTTGACGCTATAAATGAGGTCGCACCAGTAGAGTGGTTCATTAAAGGGAAGCATGGCGTTAACCTCGGCAGCGATCAACAAAGATGTATGATCATGGTGTATGCATTATTATATGAAAGATATAGATAAATACAAACCTGCTGTAGCTTGGACCTTTCTGTTGTTTCTTGCAGGAATTGTTTGGGAGTGTGTTGGAATAATGCTTTTGTTTTTGGCCTTTTCATGGCTATCAACAGCATCGAAAATAGACATTTATCTCTATTCGGCTGCTGGAATAGTGTTGGCATTATTGGTACACCATTTTGGTTTTTTGAAGATAGTAGATAAAAACTTGAAGCGAATACTTCAAATGAATGGGAAGAAGTGCTTTTTCTCCTTTATCCCGTGGAAGAGTTATCTGATCATCGTTGTGATGGTCGCGATGGGGGTAGTATTGCGCCACTCGACGATACCGAAAAAGAATTTAGCGATCTTGTACATCGGTATCGGTTTGGCTCTGATATTGTCAAGTGTGAGATATATAAGAATATTTTTCAGAGAAATGATAAACAAAAAAGTTTCCTGACTTTTTTCTTATCGCTTCCAGCGATATCAGATTCGTGGGGAGATTTTGGAACCACTTCTATTGTGGCCCGGGGGGTAGATCGCATAGGGTGAAAGCTGCATTTCCTTTTGCTCTGCTTTGCAGCATCGAGCCCCCTTCATTCCCCAATGGCAATTGCCCCTGTCGCCGGGCCGGCCGTTGGATCGCGACACCATCAAGGAAGCGCCCGGGCGATGCCGGCATAGACGCCGTGGATGCGCGTGAGCAGCTCCTGTGCGCTTTCCCAGGCCCAAACCTGATCCAGATCCCACCATCCCAGCGCGTTGATATGATCCGTCCTTTCCAGGGTGTCCTTGAAATAGCGCTCCCGCCATTTTGCCGATTGCACGGACACGAGCCCGTCGTTGTCCCCCTCCTGTTTTTCGATGTAGTAGAAAGGCAATTTCAGCGGGCCGAACACGCCCAGGAACGCCTGCCGGCATGCATAGGTCTGAAACTGAATAGAGGCTTCACACGCCTGTTCGAAATCCATCACCGCCGGTTGCTGGTTGAAACGGGTGCACGCTTCGACGGTCAGATCGTTGAACGCATTGATGTCCAGTCCCAGCGAACCGCAAATCGGAATGGTGTTACCCACGTGGCGAATCCCCCAATCGGCAAACGGAGACCCCCAGTGGGGCGTAGAAATGGTCGTGACCGAGGCGACACGCTCGTGAATTTTGCCGCGGTGGCGGTCGTTGAAGAGCATGTGGCGCACGTCCAGCCCCCCCATGCTGTGGGCGATGAGATTAATTTTAGCCGCGCCGCTGTCACGCAGTATCCGCTCAACGTCTGCCCGCAGTGCTTCAGCGCGCTCATCCACCTTTGCAGCCCAGGGCACCTTGGCATGGAAAACCTGAAATCCTTTTTGGATGAGCATGGTGCGGATGCCTTTGAAATAATGCAGCCGGTCTTTGGATTCATCGTCGCTGTTGTCCAGATCCAAGGCCTCGCTCCACAACTGATCGAACCGGCAGACGCCGTGGGACAGCACGATTGGATACGTCATGGTCAACACCTCCCATGGTAACTTATTTTTTATGTAGCCTGCGGGGCACCACCCAATTTTCAGATCCGCCACGCCCGATTTGTCCTTTTTATAAGGGTGGGAATGCAGGTCATTTAACAAAAACCAATGCAAAAGCATATGATCTACCTCACATTTTTTAGGGGATTCATCAGAATTGGGTACGGATAAGGCAAGATCCCAGCTTATCAGTTGAACCACCATCTATCAGCAGAAGCGAAAAGGTACGCATTGACACATATATTACCGGCCTGCTAATCATTTCATTCAACTGCATAAAGGATGCAGTAGAATAGTACAAATCATAGGCTCCATCGTTCCAGATCTCAAAAAAATGATCCACATCGCAATCTGATAATGATGCGATAGGTGACACATAAGCACCTCGGCATAAAAGCGATAACGCTCCAAAACAGTTGTCTCTTTTTGAACCGGTAAGGTTCGAACAGGATATGGGGCCATGAATATACCCTTCAGTCGACATCTTAAGCCAAAAACAGAACTTATTGCTCCACCAAGAGGGGCTTCACAACCAGGGAGTAGCGCATGACAATGAACCGAATCCATCGGGCTTTAATTATTTTTGGTTTGGTTTTATCCGCACTTATGATGGTGAGCTGCGGCCAGGAGGGTGGTCAAAGCGATACAGACGGCGACCCTAATGTCGCAACAGCCGGTGACACCCGATTTTCCATCACCCAATACCAGTTCACGTGGACTTTCGACCGCGAGTATCGCTGCGGTCGGTTCGCCAATGGAGATTTTTGGGTGGTAGGACCGGTCACCATCACGGCCATATCCCCCGGCTGGGATGGAGAGAAAAACGGATCCATGATCGATCCCCTGCCGCAAAACCTGCAAGGCTATGATTCACGTGCCAGCTACTACGATGCCGGTTTGACGGCCGACCGGCCGGCCAACATGCCGCTGACCGTCCAACCGGGCAGCAGTCTGGTTTCAGCCCTGGGTCTGGAATCCTCCCACGCCACCTATGGTCGTTCCTTTCTACGTTCGGCCGCCGTCCTGACCGTATTGGATGCGGAACCGCCGATCGATGCCTTCCGGCCGCCCTATTGTTTCGGCCCGAAACCACTGTTCCGGTTTTCCGATGTGGATATCTCCGCTCTGCCTATCCTGGCGGGAACAGCGGCCACGCCGGATACCAACACTTATATGCGTCATTTTCAGCGCGTCTGGCTCGACCACATGGAGGAAGTGGTCAATCAAAATATCCACCCCATCGAAAATATGGAGACCTATTCCCGCGACATAGCCGAACAGGTGGGCGACGGCGCTCTTTTGCTCTTCATCGACCATCCGGATCGTCAAAGCCTGCTGACGTACTATGTGCAGACCGGCATCGACCTGTACCACCTGGCCTTGCAGCACAACTATCTCTGGCCGGCCAGCGGAGGACACAGCAACGGCCGCAAATGGCCGATTCTCTTTGCCGGCATCATGTTGGATCACAACGGAATGAAGCGTGTGGATGCCGCCTTTGGCGAGGATCAGCAGACCTTTTATGTGGGCGATAACGACATCTTGTCACGGCCCTATTCCCTCAATTGCCATGGCGACACCACCTATCACGGTGAAGGTACGGTAACCGTCTCCAGCGGCGCAACCCAGGTCCAGGGATTGGGCACCAGCTTTACGGCTGCAGACGTGGATCGCTACTTTGGCGTGGTGGGCACGCCTGACCTGAACGCCCCTCAGGAGGACTGGAACACACCTGACGGCCGCGCCTATCTGATCACCGCCGTGGATGTGCCGCATCAGACCTTGACCCTCGCTCAAGCCTACCGCGGAACAAGCCAAACGGGAATGTCTTACAAAATCGGCACGTCAGCCAACAGCCAGGGGTGGCTCTGGTACGGCCACGGTTTTTCGCCGGGCACATACCGCAAGGACTACATGGAATATGAAGAGCGCCACCGGGGATTGCCCGAATGGGGCATTATCCATGCCCGCAATGCCACCAGCGACGGCCTGGATTGGGACAATGCCTCCTATCGGCGTTGTTGTACGGCGGTTGCCTGGGCCGGATATCTGCTGTCGGCCTGGATTATGGAAGATGCTTTTTCAACCAAGACGCTGTGGGATCACGATGCCCTCTTTGACTATATGGACCGCTATATGCGCATCGAGTTGGCCGGCGTAGACGATGAGGGCAATCTGTTCGGCACCGGCTTAAGACAGGATTCAACTTTTGCCGAACAAATGTGGGATAGGTATCGCGAAGATTATGGATGCATTTACGAAAGCCTGGATTCTGCATCCCATACACGCATATACCATTGCAACTAGGCAATGGATAAAGGGTAGGCCTCCCTACCCCTTGCGTCGGCTCGGGCTTGAGTCGTCTCCATCAACTTCCCGCCACCCTAGTGGCCTCTAAAAGTATTGGGCTTGACAATACATCCATATTGTACTAAGGAACTAATACAATAAAGCTCTATAACAATATTGGGGGCAACCGGTGACCATACCATTCAAACTGGACCTAAAAAGTGGTGTTCCCTTTTACCGGCAAATTATCGATCAGGTAAAAAGCGCCATCGTGACCGGGACCATTACCCCGGGAGACCGCCTGCCTACGGTGCGGCAACTGGCGGTGGATCTGTCCATCAATCCCAACACCGTCAGCCGGGCTTACATGGAAATGGAGCTGACCGGCCTGGTGGACACCCAGATGGGTTCGGGCACATTCATCAGCCATCAAAAAGTTGATCGGGATGAACTGGAGCGGCGGCGCATCCTGGATCAGATCTGCCAGGAGTTTCTGTCCAGGGCCTTTGCCCACGGATTCAGCCTGGATGACCTGCTGGAAAACCTGAGGCAACGCAAGCATTCATAAGCAAAGAAAAGGAGGCTCAATTATGGGCAAGATAATGGGATCATCCAAACTGAAAGCCCTGGAGCAGTTCGCCACCAGCTTCCAGGCGGATTTTCGTTTCAGCCCGCTGAATATCATGGTGTTGATGGCACTTTGCCTGACCGGGTTGGGGCTGCACTTTTGTGTCTTCCCCTTTGATTTGCAGGTGGTGGTCACCATCGTGGCGGTGGCGCTGGGCCTCTCCCTTTTTATCCGCATTGCCCAGATCTGGGAGGCCGTGCTGGTTTTGACGGCGCTGGCGGCACTGGGGGTATATCTTCGTCATCGGCCCGAAAGCTGGATCCTGGTTACTTTCATCACCATGGCCGGCCTGGCAGCGCCTTGTCTGCAAATCGCCTTTCAATGGGAAAGGGCTGTGCTGTTGCGACTGGGCAGATTTCGCGCATTGCGGGGCTCAGGCGTCTTTTTTATTGTTCCGGTGTTTGACAAAGTGGCCAATTTTGTAGATCAAAGAATCAGGGTGACCGATTTCCGGGCCGAGACCACCTTGACCATGGATACCGTACCGGTAAACGTGGATGCCATTGCTTTCTGGATGGTATGGGATGCGGAGAAATGCGTCCTGGAGGTATTGGATTTCGATGAAGCCGTGGCCTTCTCGGCCCAAACCGCCTTGAGGGACGCTATCGGAAAGCACGAACTGGGAGAGATGCTGTCCCAGCGGGACAAGCTGGGCCGGGAAATTCAGAAGGTACTCGAGGCCAAAACCAACTCCTGGGGAATCACGGTGCAGTCCGTGGAAATCAAGGATATCATTATTCCCAAGGCCCTGGAAGATGCCATGAGCCGCAAAGCCCAGGCTGAGCGCGAACGACAATCGCGGATTATTTTAAGCACTGCCGAAACGGAAATCGCCGAAAAGTTTTCGGACGCTTCAAAGCACTATAAGGACAACCCCTCGGCCTTGCATCTCAGGGCCATGAACATGATTTTCGAGGGATTGAAAAAGAAGGGCTCCATGATCATCGTGCCCAGCACTGCGGTGGAAACCATGGG
>JASFER010000358.1:0-5571 GCA_050124755.1 Desulfobacteraceae bacterium | reverse complement strand
AGCATTGAGAACAGTGAAAAGGCATTAAAGATAGCACCGGATTTTGCCGTGGCCCACAATAATCTCGGCATTGCCTACCTGGAAAAAGGGGATAAGGAAAGAGCCAAAACCCATATCCATAAGGCCAAAGAACTAGGCTACGATGTGGCCCCCCGGATTATCCAGGAAATTGAGGACTGATTTTAAGATTAAATTCGCCTTAAGCCTGGATGAACAGGCCTTGACGCCGCACGACGATCTCTGGTCGGCCCCCCTGCCTGCGTCGCGCCATGCCTTTAGCCGTCTGCAGTGCGAAGGTGCATTTGAAGAGGATGTCACCTATGGTGATTATTTCACCGCCGCCCGGCATTTCCTCGAAGAGGACGGTTATGCGCTCATCCGGGATGCCTCCGGCCGGATGACCGGCAAGGCGGTATCACCCATTGAGATAGAAAAGATCTCCGTTTATCTGCTTAAGCACGGTGCATTCTATCACCCGGCCTGCGTCGTGGCGGAGGTTGACGGCCACCGGTTGTCCTTTGTGCTCAATGTGGCGGTGTCAACCAAAGGCCGGGAGATGATCGCTCGGGAGTACCGAAGCCTGGCGCATCTCAACACCCAACGCCCTGGGTCGTTCTGGCCCCCGGTTTTTGGTATCGGTCAAGGCCTGGATCCCCACGGACGCCAATTCCCCATGTTTTTAGGACAGTGGCTCGACGGCTTCTTTGAGTTCCATATCAGCGGCGCCGGTGCCGACCGACGCCATGTTGTGTTGTGGGATACGGATAACGGACAACGCCGGTTAAATCACGATCAAGCCATTGAATGCCTGCGCCAGGCGGCCTGTATCCTGGCCTATGCTTACAATCCGGTGACCTTTGAGGCCATCCGCCAATGGCACCACGCCGCCGGTGATTTTGTTGTGGCTTTCAATGAAGAGAAAATCAGCGTACGCATGATTGCAGCACGCAATTATGCGCCGATGATAGAAAACGAAGCGCCGGATGTGGAAGCGATGCTGGAAGCGCTTCTGATCTTTTTAATGGAAATTTCCTTAAAACTGCGCCTTGACCGACTCGACGGCGTCGGCCGGGTGGTCTGCCACGGCGATCATGTGGTGCCGGCGATCTGCAGTGGATTTTTTCAGGGGTTGCGAATGGCGGCGCCGCAGCATGGCTTGCCCGAGGATTTTGATGTTACCGCAAAGCATTATATTGCCCTGCATGACACGCGTCAGTTGAACAGGGTGGCTTCGGCCATCCTCAAAAATCTGCCTGCCGAATCGGGTGAACGGGACCTGTTGCGGCGCAAACTGGAACACCATCTTTCGGCCCTTCTGAGGGCTGTTTGCGTCTAAATAGTGTACCCATCCATAAATGGCATCTAGCGGCCCAGTCCCGCCGTTGGCGGGATTCCCGCTCCGTTGAAATCCTCGAATTAGCGCCGCCGCGGCAACAAGCTGCATTCTACAATATGATGACAATAACGAGCTGCGCCCCACTACATGATGGGGATAGACCCAACACCCCAACGTAAGATCCATGCCCTCGCCCGCATCCAGGGCTTTTTTATTGACAAGCGTGGATTGATAAGCTTAAATGACCCCCTTCGTATTCTTAGGGTAACCAGGGTTTTACAAACTAAAAATTTGTTAAGATTTTTCAACTTCGAAAAATTGAGAGGAGGTGGCCTTTTAATTGTTTTTGAATTTAAGTCAGTGATCTTGAGACTTCTTGATTAACCCAATGGAGGTAAATGATGGCAAAACACAAAACCCCGATGTTGGACCAGCTTGAGTCTGGGCCATGGCCGAGCTTCGTGTCAGACCTGAAACAAGAAGCTGAGAATCGCGCCAAAAATCCGAACAACGTAGACTACCAGATCCCCGAAGACGTGGTTGAGGACCTTTTGGGCGTAATGGAACTCTCCTATGAGCATGGACGGACCCACTGGAAACACGGCGGTATCGTCGGCGTATTTGGTTATGGCGGCGGTGTTATCGGTCGTTACTGTGATCAACCTGAAGCCTTTCCCGGCGTGGCCCACTTTCACACCATGCGCGTCAACCAGCCGGGCGCCAAATTTTATACAACCGAATTTTTGAAAAACCTCTGCGACCTGTGGGAGTTCCGCGGCTCCGGTATCACCAACATGCACGGCTCCACGGGTGACATCATCTTCCTGGGCACCACCACACCCCAGCTTGAAGAAATTTTTTATGAAATGACGCATAAATTCAATCAGGACCTGGGCGGCTCAGGCTCCAACCTGCGTACCCCGGCCGACTGTATCGGCCAGGCACGGTGCGAATATGCCTGCTATGACACCCAGGATATCTGCTACGATCTGACCCAGGAATATCAGGACGAATTGCATCGTCCGGCCTTCCCCTACAAATTCAAGTTCAAATTTGACGGCTGCCCCAACTGCTGCGTGGCCTCCATTGCCCGTTCGGACCTCTCCTTTATCGGTACCTGGAGAGACGACATCAAAATCGACCAGGAAGCCGTTGCGGCTTACATCGGCGGCGAACTGCCACCCAATGCCGGAGCCCACAGCGGCCGCGATTGGGGTCCCTTTGACATCCAAAAAGAGGTCATCGATCTGTGCCCCACCAAGTGTATGGGAATGGACGGTAAAGAGTTGAAGATCGAAACCAAAGAGTGTACCCGCTGCATGCACTGCATCAACGTCATGCCGCGCGCCCTGCATATCGGTGATGATCGCGGTCTGTCCATTTTAGCCGGCGCCAAGGCCCCGATTCTCGACGGCGCCCAAATGGGTTCACTGATCGTACCCTTTATCAAGGCTGAAGCCCCTTACACCGAGATCAAAGAGACTGTGATCGAACCCATTTGGGATTGGTGGATGGAAGAGGGCAAGAACCGTGAACGTCTGGGCGAGCTGATGAAGCGTCAGGGCCTGCAGAGATTGATCGAGGTCCTCGGTTTTGATGCAGATCCGCGTATGGTCCAAGAGCCGCGCCATAACCCCTACATCTTCTGGAAAGAGGAAGAGGTGGAAGGCGGCTGGGAGCGCGACGTTGACGAATTCAGAAAACACCATCAGAGATAAGGGGGAAAACCATGGCATTTGTTTCATCCGGATACAATCCCGACAAACCAATGGAAAATCGGATCACCGATATCGGTCCTCAAAAATATGATCAATTCTATCCGCCGGTTATTGCCAAGAACAAAGGCAAATGGCTGTATCACGACTATCTGCAGCCGGGCGTACTGGTGCATGTTTCCGAAACCGGCGACGAAGTTTACACGGTCCGTTGCGGCGGCGCCCGTCTCATGTCGGTGACCCACATTCGCGAGATCTGTGAAATCGCCGACAAGCATTGCGACGGCTACCTGCGCTTTACCACCCGTAACAACATCGAGTTCATGGTGGATGACAAATCCAAAGTCCAGCCGTTGCTCGACGACCTGCAAAGCCGCAAGTTTGACGGCGGTTCCTTCAAGTTCCCTGTGGGCGGAACCGGTGCGGGCGTCACCAATATCGTGCATACCCAAGGGTGGATTCACTGCCACACCCCGGCCACCGATGCGTCCGGTCCGGTGAAGGCCGTCATGGATGACATGTTCGATGAATTCCAGGGCCACAACATGCCGGCGCATGTGCGCATTTCTTTGGCCTGTTGCCTCAACATGTGCGGTGCCGTGCACTGCTCCGATATCGCCATCCTGGGATACCATCGCAAACCGCCCATGCTGGATCACGAATATCTGGACAAGATGTGCGAAATTCCGCTGGCCATCGCCGCCTGCCCCACCGCCGCCATCAAACCGTCCAAGGTGGAAGTGGGTGGTGAAAAGCTCAACTCGGTGGCTGTAAACAACGACCGCTGTATGTTCTGCGGCAACTGCTACACCATGTGCCCCTCCATGCCCCTGGCCGACACCGAGGGCGACGGCATCGTCATCATGGCCGGTGGCAAGGTGTCCAACCGCATCAGCGCACCCAAATTCTCAAAGGTGGTGGTGGCATTTATCCCCAACGAGCCACCGCGCTGGCCGACGACCGTTAAAACCATCCGCAGGATCGTCGAAACCTATTCCGCCGACGCCAATAAATATGAGCGCCTGGGCGAATGGGCCGAGCGTATCGGCTGGGAACGTTTCTTTGAAAAATGCGAGCTGGATTTCTCCCATCACTTGATCGATGATTTCCGTGATCCGGCCTACTACACCTGGCGCCAGACCTCGCAGTTCAAGTTCTAGGACGGCTGTACCCAATATCGGGGGGTCGCACAGTCGACCCCCCGTTTTCCATTAGGAAAGGAAAAACATATGGCACTCGATTATGAAGAGTCCAAAGAGAAAATCGTTGCGGCGCTGACCAAAAAGCTCAAGACCAAGTCCAAGTTCTATTTCAACGACCTGGCCAAAATTCTGGAAGCCAAACCGCGCGAAGCCAAAAAGATCGTCAACCAATTGGTCACCGAAGGCGTTCTGGAGTACTGGTCCAGCGGCAGCACCTCCATGTACGGACTGTCGGGAACCGGCAAACAAGCCGGCGCTGAACACGAAGATTAATTCGGCGATTGCCGTTTTGCTTCATTCAGATCTTTGAAAGACTTCCAAACAGACCGAATGGTTCCAAAGAAGCCCGGTATCGTTATGGCAGCCCTGCGGGGCGGTGCGGGCAAGACCATCTTCTCTGTGGGTGTGATTGCAGCCTTGCGCCAAAAAGGGCTAAAGGTTGCGCCTTTCAAAAAAGGTCCTGATTATATCGATGCCGGCTGGTTGGCCTTGGCTGCCGGCCGGCCTTGCTATAATCTGGACACCTTTCTTATCGATTCCCCCGTTATCCGACAATCATATCAGCTTCATACTGCCGATGCCGATATTGCCGTGATCGAAGGCAATCGCGGCCTGTATGACTGCATCGACACCAGCGGTGAAACCAGCACGGCCGAATTGGCCAAGTTGTTGGACATCCCTTTGATCCTGTGCATTGACGGCACCAAGACCACCCGCACCATGGCCGCCGTGGTGGCCGGCTGCACCCACTTCGATCCTGAATTGAAGCTCAAAGGCGTGGTCCTCAATCGGGTGGCCGGACCGCGCCATGAACGTATCTTGCGCGACAGCATCGAGCACCACTGCGGTGTTCCCGTGCTGGGGGCGCTGCCCAAACAGCGCCGGCAGCGTTTTCCCGAACGGCACATGGGACTGGTGCCCACTTATGAACATGATTGGGCCCATGAAGCCATCGCCTTCATTCAAGGCCTGGCTGAGAAGTATCTTGACCTGGAGGCCGTCAAACAGATCGCTGCCGGTACCTATCAATGGCAGCCCGAAGCGCGTCAATCCCAGGTGTGTGCCGATATCCGGTTTAAACATCCGGAACCTAAAGAAAAAGAGATACAAGCCATCCGAACGGCGAAGGCGGCTATGAAACCCATAGAGAAAAAAACACCTTTGCCGGTGGTCGATCCATCCATGCCGCGCATCGGCGTGATCCGCGATTCGGCCTTTCAGTTTTACTACCCGGAGAATCTGGAAGCCCTGGAGCGCGCCGGAGCGCAATTGGTCTTCACCAGCCCTTTAAGCGAGCATGAATTGCCGGCTGTGGATG
>JASFER010000357.1:0-5623 GCA_050124755.1 Desulfobacteraceae bacterium | reverse complement strand
TACGCTCAAACCATAGCGGGCATGGTGCCAGATGATAAACAATACCACCGCCACAGTCCGGTCAACAAAGATTGGAACGATGACCTTAAGACTATGTATGAATCCAACAAGAGACAGTCGTTTACTCAACGGCCATCGATGATGAGAGTATGAGCATGTACGGCAACAGATATCGAAACAGGGACACATCAGAGCAAACCTTGCTTGTCGGCATCATCGCAGTATTGATGGTGATGTTCATGGTAGGTTTTTTCTATACTACGCATAAAAGGCGGATAAACGGCCTTTTGGTTCAATATGTCAGCGTTCAGCTGTCCGGCATTGCACCGTTTTCAAAACCAGCGGCCAACATCAAACGCAACCTTAAAGCCGCCGATCCCGAAGACGTATCCATAGAGGACATATGGGCATTGGCAAACTATGCCGGCAAACGGCTTAGGTGGGTTGTGTTGCCGCTGACCCTCATCCTGGTGTACCTGGTCTATTTTAGTTTTGGCCGGGTGGAACAATTTAAACGAAAATTTACCATGGAGGCCTTGCTCAAAAACAACGTCAAACTCTTTCCGGAGATCGCACCCATCGTAAACCGGCCAAGGCCGATCACTGAAGAGCCCATAGACAGCGGCCCGTGGCGCACGGGCAGAACGCCCCTGCAATTTGCCTTGGAAAACAGCTTATTCATGGACCAAGATCGAAAGCCTGTGCCCACCGATAAGATGATCGGAGCTGACGGACTCCCACTTGCGAACGCAACCACCATTCGCCTGGAAAAAGGTCTGTTTTTGGATCTGCCCAAGGCGGAACATATCTTTGTTTCTCAACTCGGCGATGTATTCGAAGGCCCGCAGAAGCTTAAACCCCACCAGAAAGCGCTCGCAGCGGCACTGCTGGCCTATGCCCATTCGGACAGAAAAGCCGGTATCGACATGCTCAATCAGTTGTCGCTGTCTTTCCGGGAAGCATCAGAGCCCCAATATTCAAAAAGGGATCTGAAATATCATAAGAAACTGATAGCCGCGGCGTTGATGGTTTATATTTATTCAAACAAGAAAACCGGCATCACCGCGTTGAGTCAAACGTTCCAGCTGTTGTCCGAACCTGTACTGAACGAATCCGGCGCAAAACGAATTTCACGCAGAATGGCCATAATAGCCGCATTGCTCATATATGTTTATTCGGATCGTGTAGCTGGCATACGCATGTTGTGCCAATTGTTGCCGTTGCTGAATGCGCCGCAACTTAAAGAGTCAAACGATGGGTTTGTCATCGATGTCTCAGGGGCTGACGAGTTGCTCATGAGATACTCAACAGACCACAAAGAGTTAAACCAGCATGCATCCTATACAAACTGCTGGATGTCCGCTCTGCTGGAATTTGCACGCGGCAAGGGCGTCATAGCCTGTTCCATGTTTATTTGGCTCCGGCCCATCGAGCGTACCCTGTGGTACGCCCTGAACCAATGCGGCCGCCGCGTGTCATGGCCGGAAGCCGCCGGCGTCAGAGCGCACATACAGGTTGAGGCGGAAAAAGCGCATCTGATCAACGCTCCAGAAGTTGAAGGTGCGGTTCTATCGCTTGAACAAAGCTTGGTTGAAGCCGGGTATCTATTCATGGGGGGCAGCATGGAAGAAAGGATGGAAAATGACCATGAACCTAAAACCGCATGAAATTTTAAATAAGTTGGGATTCGAAATAGGGGAGGAGGGGCTTTGTATCAATAAATTTGATTATCCTCTCTATAACACAGCTTTGGATATGATCGGAAAGGCGATGACAATCAATTTTGACCTTATTTCGGATAAAGAACTGGTTACTCGGTTTTCCGCTTTAGGTGCTTTTAAAGAGTATGAGGGCGATAAAGAGGATGCTTTAAAAAACCTCAATGCATCAACGCAAACCACAAGAGCATATTTAGAGGCGATCCTTGGGAGTTTTTACCGGCCGGTCAGGCAATCCGATGCGCTGTCATCAAAACAAGAACGCCTTGCAGGCGAAAAGGCTTAGGCAGCTCCGCAAAGATGAGAACACGGCCGGAAAAGAGAAAAATACGGGGCATAGAGGCTCACCAGGAGATTGAACACGAACGCCTATACCGGGATGTTCGCCCTGTTTGGTCCCAGGTCCTGGACCCGTTCCGGACCGCCGAAGGACAAGCCATTGTCATGTTGTCGTTGGCCGTAACGGGATTCATTATTCCAGGACTGATGATCCCCGGTTTTTTCATAGCATGCCTGGTGACCCTGGTCCGGTTGATTTCCATGCGCAAAGACCGGCTGCCGTGGCGGCTGCCTAAAACATCGGGGATTAAAAAAGATCCAGGAAACCGCAAACCAGGGACCAAAAAATTCAATGAGGCCGAAGGAATCTATTATTTGGGCAATGATCACAAGACCGGCGAAGAACTTTGGCTGACAGTCGAGGACATCCTGGCGCATATGTTGAACCTGGGAACCACCGGAAGCGGCAAAACCGAGTTTTTAATCGGCCTGGCCTTTAATGCCCTGGCCACGGCCAGCGGGCTTGCCTACATCGATCCCAAAGCAGCGCCCTCCTTGGCCATGCAGATATACCATATCTGCCGCATGCTGGGCCGCGATGACGATTTTTTGGTATTAAATTTCAAGACCGGTGGAAAAGACATTGATCGCAATGCCCGCAACCTGTCCAATAATACTAACCCATTTGCATTCGGCTCATCCGATGCGCTGACCCAAATGCTTGTTTCTCTGATGCCCAAAGAAAAGGGTCGCAACACCATATTCCAGGCCAATGCGCAGACCCTGGTCACCGGCCTGATGCGAGCATTGGTGGAGTTGAGAGACAACGGCAAACTGGATCTGAGCATCGATACAATCAGGGACTATTTCGTATTAAACAAATTCGTCGAGCTGATCCAAAGAGAGGACCTGTCCACCGAAAGCCGCAAAGGGGTCATGTCCGCCCTATCAACAGTCGGATGGCGGCCCGACAAGGCCCTGGACGAACAGACCATGGCCTTTACCGAGCAGTTTGGATACGGTGCCTCCTACTTCGGTCTGACCCTGGCCAGCTTGACCAACACCTATGGTCATATATACCGTACCAGCCTGGGTGAAGTGGATATGTACGATGTCATCAAAAACCGCAGGATCCTGGTTGTCTTGCTGCCATCAATGGAAAAAGCGCCCCAGGAGATGGAAAATCTCGGTAAAATCGTACTCAGCGCCATTCGCAATGCCTGTGCCGTAGGCCTTGGCGAACGCATCGAAGGCAAGGTGGAAGACGTTCTTGAAAGCCTGCCCACCAACAGCATGACCCCCATGCTTTCCATCACCGACGAGTACGCGGCCATCGCCACCCCCGGCTATTCGCAAGTGTTCACCCAAGGCAGGGGACTAGGGGTTGGCGCCGTTGTAAGCAACCAGGACTATGCCGGTCTTAAACAAGCAGATGAGATAGGGGCCAAACAGATCGTTGCCAACACAAGGTTAAAAAGCGCAATGAAATTGGAGGACGGCGAAGATACCTGGAACCTGTTCCGGTCCATTGCCGGAAAAACCAAAGTCATGCAGACCTCGGGCTATGAGGTCCTGCCCGATTCCACATTTACAACCTACCGGGACAAAATGGCCGTATCGGCTGAAAGGGTGGACCGCATCCACCTCACCGATTTGCAAAACCAAATCCAGGGTGAATTTCATGGGTTTATAGGCGGCTCCATCGTGCGGGCCGACGCCTTCTATGCGGACATCAAGTTTGATCCGGACGATCAACTGAGAATCAACCAGGGGCTCAACGTCATGCCGCCGGCCGAGCTGGATTGTTTTGAGCTGATCATGGAACACCTGGCTGACGAATGGTTTCAGCCGTTGGATATAGAGACGAAATCTGATGAGTATTTCGAATTTAATACTGTATCACAAAAATAGGAGAAGAAAATGGCTAAGAAGTTAAATCCCAAAATCCGCCGCCAAAAAGCTGCCGAACTACTGGAACAAGCCAAGCAGGAAGAAGCCAACCGTTACAAGGAAGTCGGAGAGCTGTTCAGCAAAACGTATTTGGTGGACAAACCCAAGCCAGTCACCCTCGAAGATTTTAAGGCCAAAGCGGCAAAAATATTGGAAAGGAAAACCAAGAAAAATCCGTCACCCAAGGAGATGGTGGCCACGGCTCAAGAAATGGTTCAAGAGGCTGAGCAAGACGAAGCACAACGCAAACAGGAAATCGGCGACCAAGTGCTTAAAATGCTCAGCAAAATGAAAGAGACCAAACCTACACCGGGAGCGGACCCGCAGGCCGTTGCGAATATGGCGAAGGCCAACTTGAGTCAAATAGAAGCTTTGGCTGAGCAGATCTGGCAACAATAGGAGGGAAAATGGCTGAAAGTACTATAAAAACAGTTTTACCACAGCGTATGATATTATCTAAGATTTTCCATTTTATAATATGGATTTTGATTACTGCATTTTGGGCGAGCATTACCCCTTTTCTATTTTTAGCGTCCATTGCTTGGTGTTCTTTTTTATTTGGCATGGATGCTCATGGCTGGTGGCAGTTTTTTGTTACAATGGGTGTCGCAGGATCTTCAGCAGATTGGGTTCAGTTTGCTCCGGTTGCACGCATTTTGTTCAGCATTCCGGCGGCAATCGTTGTCGGGTACAGAATTATCAAAACTCCCCAATTCAGCAAACTTTGCAAATGCATTGTTGAATACATAGAACGGCTGGCCGGCCGCTTATTGGGCATGATCAAAAAAGAATGGAGGTACGACCAAGAGATAATCGGAAACGCTCCAGCGGTTGTTATCAGTGTACTGGTCTTTTCTTTTTTCCTGATTGTTGGTTTCAACAGCGAAACCGACACATTAAAGACCGAGACTGTGCGTAAGGTAAGATCAAACCCCTCAGCTTCAGCCGCCGCCATTTGTGGTAAAAACGAGATGCAAAGCGGTCCGGCAGAGGTCGAAAAAATCAGAGATGGAAAATATATTGTTACATTCAAGGCAAAAGATAAAAAGGAGCGCCCATATAAATGAGCGGAATTTTTTATTTAATTATCGGCGGTGCTTTGGCTTTAAGGGCACCGCACCTTAGACTTGTAGTTTCAAACGGCTAACAACATGGAACTCATCAAAGTTATTGTGATCCTGGCTGTTTTAGCAGCGGTTATATCGTATTCGATCCGGTACCGATACGGATCAAGAAGGCAACGGCTTCATCGTAAAAACATCCAAAAGGCCCAAAAGCTCAAAGAGATGTTCCGGAGCTGGAAACCACCCGGCCTTGAAGCCAGAATCTTATCATACGCCCGTAAAATAGATCCACTGGTCTTTGAAGAGCTAATATTATCAAGCCTGCAGGATGCCGGAGCCAAGATTCAAAGAAATTACCGCTACACCGGCGACGGCGGCATCGACGGCGTGTTTCATATCAATGGAGATCGCTGGTTCATGCAGGCTAAACGGTATTCATCGTCAACAGTGCCTGAGCACGTGATGGATTTTGTCCGCAAATGCAACGGCACACCGGGGATCTTTGTCCATACCGGCCGTACAGGGCCTAAATCATACACCTATGCAAAGATTAACCGGAATATTAAAATCATCAGCGGATCAAGGCTTGTAAGGCTGATTTTAAATAGCTCA
>JASFER010000356.1:0-5640 GCA_050124755.1 Desulfobacteraceae bacterium | reverse complement strand
TCATGCTGTCGGGAAAGAGGGCGAAACCCGCATTGCAAAAGGCCGAGACAGAATGGAAAACCGCATGGTACAGGGCACCCCAAAAGGGCATTTCGCGATGCCAATGGGCCGTCAGCAATAGGACACCGATGCCTTCTGTAATAAGGGTCAGAAAAATGATACTTTTGACCAGGCTGAAGATATCCCCGCGGGGGGTGTGGGTGAACAAATCCTGCATGACCATGCGGTGGCGAATGGAAATGCTGTGGCCCAGCCATTGAAACAGCATCACGGAAACGGTCATCACGCCCAAGCCACCGATCTGGATCATGATCAGAATCATCCATTGGCCTAACGTGGTAAAATAGCTCCCGGTGTCAACCACAACCAACCCGGTGACACAAACGGCCGATGTGGCCGTAAACAAAGCATCCGACCAGGGAATATGGCCGGTCTTGGTGGCCATGGGGAGTTTCAGCAGGAAAGTGCCCGTAAGGATGGCCAGCAGAAAACTGGCCAGCACAAGGGTGGCCGGATGTAATTTAAGAACACGGTTGTTCAGCGCCATAATGTATCAATTTTTTATTCAAGCAAAGCGTCCGTCCAGGTCTGTGTGACCTCCGCTTTGGACGCCCCCAGGGTATTATAGAGCCCCATGTAGGCGAAACTGTTGAGCAGGTTATACGTATCGGCATCCAGAACACCTAGATGCACCGTCCATGGGCCGATGGCATCATAATCATCAGAGAACGATTGCACATAAAATTCAAAGCTTCGCTCTTGCGCCGCATTTAAAAAGTGCGCCAACCAGAAAGCCTGGCTTGTCAGGTCCGCCGGGAACTGGACAAGATACCCCCCCATGAACTGAGTGGTGGGATTGGATCGGGCGCCCAGTTCGGCAATGGCGATGGGCTTGGTCCAATTGTAACGGTCCAGCGCTGCAGCCGGATCAAGATACGGATAGAGCGGTGCTCGCATGCTACAATCCCCGGAGCCGTCCCAATCTTCAGGGTACAGCCGCATCAGATGGTCATCGGCCACATCCATCAGCAGGCTGTCCGGGTAAAACGAGAGCGCCAATATCTCCAGGCGGTTGCCTTGGTCCAGATCGCTGATGGCGCTCAGATCCAGGGGGTAACAGGTGTCGGGGAGCGGCGCGGCATAGGCCGGCGGGGTGGGATTGCCGGTGCAGGCTTCAAAGGCCAATGGGCCATGGCACGCCTCCCCATCATAATCAAGGAGCTCTTTTAAGGTCAGCGTGGCAAATATTTTGGTCCGTGAATCCACCTGGGGGCGCACGGCATCATAGATATTGCGGTAAAGCTGGACCAGGCCGTCCCAATGGGCGGGACAAGGGTCGGCCATCCCCTTGAACAGATTTGCTTCCACCATCAAGGCCAGATAGTCCGGTTGGAGCTTCTCATACAGATACATCACAAAGTTGGTGTAGCTTCGCTCCAGATCGAAAGATGCGGACACCGGTCCACTGCCCGGATCATAGGTGAATTGGATTTGCGTGCCCGGCGACATCACGGGACATGCGCCGGTCACCGCCGCGGTCAGCGATTCATCCACGCGATAGGGCTGTAATCCATTGCGCTGGCCGTTCAACAATCCGACGGCCAGATATCCCTTGGGCATACGGCTGAAATGAGCTGCGAACGCGTTGATCCAGTTGCGCAGCCGGTCATCGATACGCCCGTCAAAAAAACCGATCCGGCTGACGCCCGGGGGTGGGTCTTCGTCAAACGCCAGCCACGGGATGGCGCGGTCCCAGTGCAACACAGCCATATTTGAGTGGGCTGCAAGATGGTCCAGCCACGCCGCTGTATCGGCTTCCTCTTCCATGGTCAAACTGCATTGATCCGGCAGGCAGGCATCGTCCTGAAGATTGTGCTGCACCCGAAACTGCAGAAGCCCCATCCGCAATCCGGAACCGGCATCGGCGTGGTTATCGTCTGTATCGTTGCCCCCTCCGCCGCAACCCACAAGGATCGACATCAATAAAAGACCAGCAGGCACGATAGAAAATCTTCCCATTCCAAAATCGCTCCCGAAAAAGATTCAAATACAGGCAGGCCGCAGAAGTCAGCGCAATTTCACCACATAGCGGCGGTCATGTCAATCATACCGCTCACATATCTCAAAGGGCTTGATATAATTTGAGATTAGAAATGACATGATGGGTCAAACGAAGATCTGACCCATTTTTCAATGTGCGGATTCCTGTGCATGCGCCAATGGAAGTTCCCGGTTCGCAACGACAATACCATCTTCATCGCAATACACCCAGTCGCCCGGTTTTACTGTTATCGTGCCGAAACTTATTTCAACGTTTGGCTGCCCTTCACCGTTCTTCCGGCTTTTCCGCGGATTGCTTCCCAAAGCTTTGACGCCGAAATCAATTTTTGCCAGTGCCAGCGTATCTCTTACGGCTCCATGGATAACGATCCCCGCCCAATGGTTTTTTCGGCCGATCTCTGCAATGAGATCCCCCATCAATGCGGCGCTCAGCGAACCGCCGCCGTCAACCATGAGAACGGCGCCGCCACCTTTCTCCTGAAGCATTCTTTTCAGGATCACGTTATCATTCTCGCATTTCAAGGTTTTGCAGGGTCCCCAGAATGCCTTACGGCCGCCGTAATTCCTGAATTGGATCTCGCAGCTCTGCAACTCTTCCTGAAAAACATCCATTAGGTCTGCTGTTTTCATTGCCCCTCTCGATGCTGTAAAAGTATGGATAATGCACTTGCCGGCTCCTTTGTTCATACAGGATCGCACGAAAAAGGAATCCCGGCAAGCTTCCCTTCCGACTGCAGGGACTCCAGCACATCGCGCGTCAGTGGAATCCCCGAAACCAAGCGCTCACGTTCGGTTCTGGATTCAGGCTCTCCCGGCATTAAAATTTCGTCAAACCCCTGCGCCAGCGGTTGCTTCTTGACACGTCCGGCCAGCGTCCGCATACGCTTTTCAAAGGTCTCCATTGGCATAAACAAATCCGCTCTAAGCGCCATGAAAAAATGCCCCGTACCTTGGGGGCCATCCAATCCGGTGAAAGGATTTCGAACTTCTCCGCCAAAAGCGGCGCCCGTGAATACGCCGCTCAGCACCTCCATCAGTAGGGAGAGCCCGGCCCCCTTGACCCCACCCATGGGCAGAACGACACCCTCGAACGCCGCCGCCCCATCAGTGGTGGGGCGCCCCTGTCGATCCAGGGCCAAACCCTCCGGAATAGCTTCCCCCCGCTGGGCGGCAAATTTGAGCTTACCACGGGCCACGATGGAGCAGGCCATGTCCAGCACGAAGGGGGAGCCCGCGCCTGTCGGCGCACCGGCTGCGAAGGGGCTGGTGCCCAAGAATTTGGCGCGCCCTCCCCACACCGGTAAAGCCGGTGATGCATTGGTGAAAGCCAGACCGACACAACCGGATTCGATGGCCTGCAAAACGTAGAGCGCCCCCATCCCATAATGCCCGCTGCGTTTGACGCCCGCCAAACCGATGCCATATTCCTGAGCAATCGAGATCGCTTCAGCCATGGCCCGATGTCCGACCACCAATCCGATACCATTGTCCCCATCCACCAGGGATACAGCCGGAGAAACACGCGTTACTTTGATCTCCGGTGTCGGATTGGCCACCTTCCGGCGCATTCTTTCACAGTACATTGGCGTTCGGGCGACACCATGGGAGTCGACTCCACGCAGACTGGCTTTCACTAAGGCATTTGCGGCGACCTCCGCATCGTGAAGCGGCATACGGTGAGCCGCAAATACTTTCCGCAGCCAATCCCGGAGTTCTTCTGCTTCAATGGTTGTTGAATCGTTGACGCCCATCATTTCCCTTCTTAAAGTACGCTATGGCCGGCATAGGGGTATCAATCCAAATGCTTCAGGTCCTTCACCAACTTCACCCTCAAAGGGTTCAAGTGAAGATAGCACACAAATTCCAGGAAGTAGAGATCTTCCCGGCGCAGAATTGATTTGTATCGATTTTGAAATAGATGCCCCGAACGACGATGCCTTCGGTTATGGTTCATGGCATAACCGGCCAACAAGCGGTAAACAATACAAACCAGTTTGTAAGTGATGCCTGTCACATTTTTAATGAGCCATCTCAGTTATTGTGAGTGTGTATCCACAAGCCCATTTTATGAAAGTCCTTGTTTTGCAAACTCATTTTGGAAAAATGGTCAACGATGTTCTATTGTTAAAGGCTAAAAGGCAGTCCTTTTGCTTACAACTTGTTGGGTGGCTGAAGGCATTGACATTTATCCACAACTTTGTGATACTCGTTTCCCAAAGACAAGTTCCTATCTCTTTTCGACATATTTATCGCTGCCTGATACGTGTATCCATAATATTTGCGCTATTTTTAGACCATATCCAATAAATTGGGGTAGCATGCAATTATTAACACTTAGATAAAACTCGGTAGCATGGCAAGTTGCCACTCTCCTGCATAGGGTTATGAAGATGAGCCTTCACGCCCCAATCATGTACACCAACAGCTGCTCTGGATGGATCCTTCAAGCTTATCTCGACCCAGACCCTTTAAAGGCCCCTTAAGGCCGAGTTGCAATGGGTTACGGGAATCTGCCGCGCGGGTTATTTCGTTCACAGGTTGAAAATTGCCACCTTACAGACAATTTGAGTTAAGGAGGTTTTCCATGGCTGAAAGGGGACACCTGTTTCTTAGCTATTCAAAAAAGGACTGGCCGTTTGTTAGAATGCTGTCCGGCAAACTCGAAACAACCGGGCACAAGGTCTGGATTGACACTACCGATATTCTCGGAGGTGTAAACTGGGACGCTTCGTTGGCGTCCGCTATCGATAGCTGCTCAGGGTTTCTGCCTTGCATTACGCCTTCATATATTCAATCGGAAGTCTGCACCAAAGAGCTTGAGCGCGCATTCAGCGGCGGCAGGCACATCATTCCCTTATTGGTTTCAGCTCTGGCAGACCACCAAAAAGATTGGCCTCTGTGCATCCAATGCGTACATTATATCGATTTTACCGACTGGGAACAAAAAAGCGCCTTAGAAGCGGCAATGGACAGGCTCACCGCCGCTTTGCAACTAGAGCAGGGGCTTCACGGTAGGGATGCCGAGCGGGCATACCTTGCGTCTCAAATTGAAAAGATGGATCACAAAATTGATAAGACCCATTACATTGAACTCGGCGCACGCACTGTCAAAACGAATGACTCGTTAGAGCGAGATAATTTCCCTCCTTGCTATCCACGGGTAACGGCACGAAAACAGGCCAGGCGGAAAATGGAGCAATACTTTCCAAGGGGAATGGCGCAAAAGCAGGGCCAAAGGGAAAAGGAGCAATTTAAAAATGTCCTTGAAGCATTGGAGCGATACGATAAATTTGCTCTTCTGGGCGGTGGCGGCTCCGGCAAGACGACCACACTACACTACCTTGCATCTGAAATGGCGAAAAGAAGGCTAACCGATCCTGAAAACGAACCGCTGCCCTTTTATCTCGAACTGTCCAGTTGGAATGACAATCATGATTCAGATAACCTCGAGCCGATAGATTTCGTGCGGAAGCAAGATTTTCCCTACAAACAAGACCTGGAGCCGTTGCTGGCAAGCGGCAAAATTGTCCTGCTGCTGGATGGGCTGAATGAAATGGGCCTTAAGGGATACACCCTGGC
>JASFER010000355.1:0-5646 GCA_050124755.1 Desulfobacteraceae bacterium | reverse complement strand
TGCCTGGCAAGGCGCCGAAGTGCAGGAATATCGAGATATTTCTGCGCTTTGGCAACACCGCCAGGCAGGATGCATCGGCGCATAAAAATGTGAAGTTATTTTTGCGCGAGCCCTAAGCGTTTATGGGGATAAATCCCGCCCCCGCGTTCGCTTCACCGACAATTGCTGAAACCCTATGTGACACAAGATGCAAGGTCCCCAGACTCGTCTTGCAGCTACCCACAACCCATGGCATTCCCTCCACACCCTGATCCACAAGCAAACGGCCTGCGCACAGCCATGTGGCTCAAATCCTCTCCGGCAAAAACCGCCCGGACCGTCTCTTCAATGACACCCTCGCATTCGATCACCTCTATGCCGTGGTTCGAAAGCACCTTTTTGGGGTTGCCGCCCGCACCGCTGACCAGCAGGGCGCGGCAGTCGGATAAAATTGAAGCCAATTCCTTCCAGCGGTCCATACCGCCGCCGGGTTCCGGCGTCTGCCGGGCTTCAATCAGACCGATGCGTCCGTGCTTATCACCATATACCATCACCTGGCAGGCTTCTCCCAAATGCTGATTCACCAGCACGCCTTCAAGGCTGGCTACGGCCACGAAGGGTTTGTTGGAGATCTTCTGACCACGGGGTTCCAATACTTCCAGATGCTGGCAGTTTTTCAATGTCGCCATTAACCCTTCAGAGGGCATTTCACCCAACATGCCCACCGCATCGGATCGGCAGCGGGTGCAATGACGCATCTGTTTCACATGTTGACCGGCCGCTTTGCGGATGGCCTTCACCGTTTCCGTGGAGGGCTCTTCCAAATGCTCGAAATCGCTGCCTGCGCTGGGGTAATAGGGCATGCAATTGAAGAGATCTACGCCCAGTGCTTTCATCTTCCCGGCTACTGCTTCAATATGATCTTCATTGATACCGGGGAGAACAATGCTGTTCACTTTGACCTTAATGCCTCTCGCCTTGAGGCCTTTGATGGCTTCCAACTGGCGTTCGAGCAATATCCGTGCCCCTTCTTCGGCCCGTTTGACCCTTTTGTCGATGCGCATCCAGGCGTAAATTTCAGCACCGATCTTGGGATCCACCGCATTGACCGTGACCGTGACATGGCTGACTTTTAACTGCGCCATTTCATCCAGATAGGGTGTTAAATTCAATCCGTTGGTGGCCACGCAAAGCATCATATCCGGGTAACGCTCACGCACCCGCTGACAGGTCTCCAGGGTCTGGGCCGCATTGGCAAAGGGGTCCCCCGGTCCCGCAATACCCACCACGCTGATATTGGGTTTCTGCCGCAACACCTCTTCCAGATAGACCATGGCCTGGGCGGGAGAAAGCACCGCGCTGGTGACGCCGGGACGACTCTCGTTGACGCAGTCGAATTGCCGGTTGCAGAACTTGCACTGAATGTTGCAGCGCGGCGCCACGGGCAGATGAACACGTCCGAAGTGGTGATGGGCTTTTTTATTGAAACACGGGTGGTCGTTTAGATTCATTGCCTCCAACCCTTTCTATTTATAAATATGTATACCCAACGTCCGATTCAGATTGCCGTTTCTCTAAAAGCGTATTGGCAATACGGTCGAACAGCGTTTGGGCGCCTGCATAGCCCACATGCAGCATCCGGCCGCCGCCCACACGGTCATGGATCGGAAAACCGATGCGCACCAGGGGAATATCCAACTTGCGGGAGAGGCTGTAGCCTTTGCTGTGTCCGATCATCAGGTCCGGTTTGGCTTTGCGCACAGCTGCTTCGATATCTACGAAATCGACGCCTTCGATCACGTCGATTTGGTCTTTAAATTTCGGATCGACCGTTTGCTTTACGGTCGATTCCAGATCTCCCCCGCGATCTCCGGTAGCGCAGATCACCGGCAGTATGCCGATTTCCGCGAAAAAGTCCACGATGCCGGCCACCAGGTCGGCCTCACCATAAACCACGGCGCGGCGACCATTGACATATTTATGGCCGTCCACCAGCGCATCCAGCAAGCGTCCCCGCTGCCGGGCATATTTTTCCGGCAGGGGACGACCGCTGATCTCTGCAAGGAGTTGCATCAACCGGTCGGTTTGGCGAATGCCCATGGGAAGTCCCATGCGGTGGGCGGATACCATGAATTTTTCTTCAAGGTAGGTGGCCGCCGTTGCCGCCTTGGTTGCCAGTACACGTCCCATTTCAATGCTGGCGAGGTTGTTTCCCGAGGCGGCAATGGCTTCCACGCCAGTTCCGCCGGAGGGGATGCGGTGGTATTCCGACCAGAGCCCGCCGTCCAGGGTTTGGGAATAGTCGGGCAGCACCATGGCTTCCAGACCGAAGTCCGCAACGATCTCTTTCAAGTGGCGCAGATCGGCCGGTGAAACCATTCCCGGAAAGAGATTGACGCGGGAAGCGTCATGCTCCCCGGCCGCCTCTTTTTGCGCCAAACCGGCTACCGTTGCCAGCACGGCATTGTGAAAGCCCTGCATGTGGGTGCCCTGATAACTGGGGGTGGAGACATGCACCATGGGGGGCAGCGTGGCCTGGGGGTGCGCATTGCGGTACTCGCTGATAAACATGGGTACGTCGTCACCGATGGTCTCGGCCAGGCAGGTGGTGGCCACCCCGATCATCCTGGGTGTGTATTGTGCAAGGATGTTGTCCAGAGCCAACTTCATGTTGGCCCCGCCACCGAAAATGGCGGTCTGCTCACCAAAATTGGAGCAGGCGATGTCCATGGGTTCTTTGAAATGGGAAATCAGATAACGCCGGATATAGGTGGAACACCCTTGGGAGCCATGCAGCAGCGGTATGGCACCGGCGATGCCCTTGAATACCAGGGCGGCTCCCAGGGGCGCGCACAGCTTGCACGCGTTCTGGGTGGCAGCGGCCGCAGGCTTGGTCTCTAAATCTTTTAATCGATAGGAAGTTGCTTTCATGTTGCCGCCTCCATCATGATTTCTGCCGGAATGGCACAAATTGCCATACCGGGCTTGTCACCGAAGTGTGGATCTCCCGGGCAAAATGCAGCATGCCCTCAAAACCGGCCAGGGGAATCTTGCGCTCGTGGTTGTGATCGCAAAAGCCGATCCCCAGTTTATACGCGATGGGCCGTTCTTTTACCCCGCCAATGAACAGGTCGGCCTTTTTCTCGATAATATATTTGGATAGTTCCAAGGGGTTGGCGTCGTCCAAAATCACGGTGCCGGGGTCGCACATCTCCCGCAGCCTGTTGTAGTCGTCCTGGTTGCCGGTCTGTGAGCCGGCCAATACCACCTGCATGCCCAAATAGCGCAACGCCTTGATCAGGGAGAAGGCCTTGAAAGCGCCGCCGACGTAAATGGCGGCTTTCTTTCCGTTGAGATCTCTGCGAATCTCCTGCATTTGGGGATAGATGGCATTGACCGCTTCACGGACCAGCGTCTGCGCCCGTTCCTTGATGTGCGGCCAATCCCCGAAATGATCGGCCACATCATACAGGGCCTTGGCCATGTCCTCGATGCCGAAGTAGGAGACACGCAAGTAGGGTATGCCGTACTTCTCCTTCATCATCTCGGCCAAAAAAGTCATGGCACCGGAACATTGCACCACGTTGAGGGCGGCGCCGTGGGACTTGCGAATTTCATCCACCCGGCCATCGCCGGTCATCACCGAAACCACCTGGACGCCCATGCGTTCATAGTACTTTTTGATCATCCAGGCTTCGCCGCCGATGTTGAACTCTCCGAGAATATTGATGCCGGAGGGCGCGATATCTTCTGTGGCGCCGGTACCTACCAGGCGAAACAAGGCATCGCAGGCGGCCTTGTAACCGTCTTTCTTGGTGCCTTTGAAGCCTTCGGAGTGCACGGCCAGTACCGGTATACCCTTTTCCCCGCTCACCTTTTTACAAACCGCCTCCACATCGTCGCCGATGATGCCCACGATGCAGGTGCTGTAGACGAAGGCCGCTTTGGGCTTGTAGTTATCGATGAGTTGGGTCAGGGCCTGGTACAATTTGGGTTCACCCCCGAAGATCACCTCTTTTTCCTGCAGGTCGGTTGAGAAACTCAGGCGGTGAAGCTGGGGGCCGGATGAGAGCGCCCCGCGAATATCCCAGGTATAGGCGGCACAGCCGATGGGCCCGTGGATCAGATGCAGGGCATCGGCAATGGGATAGAGCACCACACGCGATCCGCAAAAGACGCAGGCCCGCTGGCTGACCGAACCGGCCAGGCTGTGCTTGTCGCACGTCATCTCAAAGGGAGTTTCACCCTTCTGGTAAATCTGCTTCTGCCGCTCTTTAAGAATGGGGATGGCGTTCATTTTAGATCCTGGTTTCTGGTTTGTGGTTTTTGGTTTTTGGTTTGTGGTTTCTGGTTTGTGGCTTTCTAATGCCTTTCGGCAATATCAGGGCAAAACGAGGTTACAGTACCAACTCGAAGTCTATGTCGCTGCTGTCGCGGTCTTTGCGGTCCAGCAGTACTTCGAGGATCTTTTCCAGCAGGCGCAGGGCGCCTCTGTAGCCGAAGGTTGAAAAGTAGCTGTGGCCCATACGGTCCAGGATGGGAAAGCCGTGACGCACCAGGGGAATATCTTCATCCCTGGCGATGTACTTGGCATAGGTGTTGCCGATGATCAGATCCACAGGCGCTTGCTTGATCCACTGGTGCAGCAGGAACATATCGCCGGGGACTTTGATTTTGACCTCGTCGGAAACTTCCGCAACCGCATCTTTAAGGGCGGCGACGTATTTTTTACCGGCCGGCGTGCCGGAGACGATGTAGACAGGCTTCATATCCAGGGCCACCAAAAACCGGCTCAGGGCAAGCAACTGATCCGGATCGCCCACCAGGGCCACGCGTTTGCCGTAGAAGTACTGATGATAGTCGGAGATGGCATCCACCAACTGGCCGCGTTCCAGGTTGATGGCATCGGGCACGTTGACACCGGCCATGCGGCGCAGGGTTTCGATGAACATATCGGTGTCATGCAACCCGATGGGCAGGTTGAGAACCTGACACGGCACCTTGCACTTGGCATCCAGCGCTCTGGCGGCCGCACCCGCACCCAATTCACCCAGGGCGATGGTGCCGGTACTGGAGCCGGTGGCTTTCAGCCGATCGATGGTGACCCCGCCTTCGGGATACATCTTGAACCTGCCGGTGAGCGGACTGTTGAGCACATTGGAAGCATCCGGAAACAGAATGCTCGCGACGCCCAGTGCGGTGGCCATGCGTTTGATCTCAGCCATGTCCGCCGGTTCCACAAATCCCGGTATCAAATTAATCGTCTTTGACTTCCGGCCGTTGCTTTCCGCAAAGTAATCCACCATGGCCTTGGTCATGCTGGAGAAACCGGTCACATGGGATCCCACATAACTGGGCGTATTGGCGTGAAACACATACTTGCCTGCCGGAATCTTACCGTCGGCATCGGCCTTGTTCACGATCTGGGGAATGTCGTCTCCGATGGTCTCGGACAGACATGTGGTGTGCACCGCAATAGCCTCCGGTTCGTACACCTTGAAGATATTGGCGATGGCCTGCAGCAGGTTGGCCTGGCCGCCGAAGACCGAGGCCCCTTCGGTAAAGGCGCTGGTGGCCGCCATCACCGGCTCTTTGTAGTGCCGGGTCAAGGTGCTGCGGTGATAAGCATAGCAGCCTTGGGAACCATGGCTGTGAGGTAAACAGCCG
>JASFER010000354.1:0-5661 GCA_050124755.1 Desulfobacteraceae bacterium | reverse complement strand
AGTGGCCAGCAGAAACAGGGCAGCTGAAATTCCGGTGATCACAGTGGCCTGAGTCCCTTTGTCGATAATCTGCCGCTGACGCGATTTATTGGCCGACACAGCCGTTTCGCGTTCCACATAGCGGGTGACACCATAATTGGCCAGATAGCGTGCGGCGTATAAACACGCCGTAAGGTAGGCATATACACCTAATCCTGGCTGGCCGTAAGCGCGTTCGACCACCACCATGACCAGCAAAGCAACGATCAGTTCAAAGGCCTCTTCTCCGATGACGGCCAAGGTTTGAGAAATTTTTTTCCCGCTCGCCAATAACCAATGAGGCATTTGCGGGGGGTGTACACCCAGTTCCGGATCTTCCGGCATATTGCTCATTTCCGCTATCGATGTAAGTCTGTCAGAATCATGTCCGATCGCAGCTGCCAGGACCGGTTTCCAATTCCCATGATCGATTTTGTCCAAACAGCATGCCGTGCACCCCTTCATAGCGCAAACGGAGAGTTGTCCTCCGTCCGATTCAATTGGCAGCCAAAAGGCCGTAAATTAAAGCCACCCCGTTCAGGGACGGTCTTGACTCAGGTTGGATGTCGAGAAAGGTTGCGGCTGTTGCGCTATCGGGTTTATATGAAGCAGCCGCATCCCCAATAGAAATAGCCGAGCGCCGTGGACCTGTCAATTGTAATAAACCATTCAAGAGAGGTATTCGTAATGGCAATGACTCCAAGGGTACTGCTGGCAGTCGGTATTGTGGCGATCGATCTGGTGGCCTTTTTTTTACCGCTGACGGCCATATTGCTGGCTTATGTGATTGTATTCAATCCACCCTGGTTCAGAGATTTTATTGTGAACCTGGATAGGTAGCCATACATCTGTCCTTACAGCTGTTTTCAGTTTCCTACTGATTGCCAAAACCGTTCTGTCCGCCGCAATCGGGGCACTGCCAGGTGATCCCGTTGCAGGACATGCCCCAGATATTCTCATGCATGCAGGCCTGGCAGATGCTGAATCCACATCGACATTGCCAGCAAAAGGGAAATTCCTGCCGGCAGCAGTGGCATTGCTGGAGCGCTTTGCGGCGCCTGCGGATTTTTCGAATTGGACGGGTGGTTTGGGACATCATGCGAATGCCATATGGCTTCTTGTCGTTTGATTGTATCCATGCTACTACAGGTTCGACGGCCGCTTTCGCCAAAGCGAAATTAAAGCGGACAGAACTTTACACCGTGACCCTAAATCAGCCGCCCTTAGCTGTCAAGCGGTCCGATTCATGGGTTGACGAACTCGTAAAAAGTCGTCCAGAAGCCATGTTTGTAAATTACCATGAAGGACATAAAGAGCATGAACTTGAAATTATTATATATTTTTTTGTCTCTTCATGCCCTTCATGGTGAAAATTAGACTTTTTGCGATTTCATCATGGGTTGACTTGTGGCTATTTTGGCCCGAACCAAACAGGTACAGTCCTGCCTCCCTGGAACACATTGAGTTCAACAACCAAAACCATCGACCCGGCATCTTTAACCTGATCGCACATTTAATAATAGCCCGAAACCTAAAACCATAAACACAAAGCGCCAGGAACTCATAAATTCATGACCACAGCACCCAACACCCCGGATTTAGAAGGTGAAACGCCCAAACTCTATCTCATCGACGGCAGTGCCTATGTCTATCGCGCTTTCCATGCCGTGCGAGGATTGACCAATTCAAAGGGGATGCCCACCAATGCGGTTTTCGGATTTACCCGCATGTTGATCAAGCTCATCCAGGAGCGGGCGCCCCAATTTGTGGGCATGGTTTTCGACGCCAAGGGGCCCACCTTTCGGCATGAAATATATCCGCAGTATAAGGCCAACCGGCCTCCCATGCCGGATGAGCTGGTCTGCCAGTTGCCCTACATCAAAAAAGTGACCGCCGGATTCAACATTCCGGTGGTGGAACTGCCCGGCTATGAGGCGGATGACCTGATCGGCACATATGCGCGCATGGCGGAAGCATCCGGTTTCGAGGTAACCATGGTTACCGGCGACAAGGATTTTGTCCAACTGGTTACCGAGAAGACGACCATCTGGGATCCCATGAAAGATGTGGTTATTGATCGTGACCGTGTTCTGGCCGAGTTCAATCTTGAGCCACCACAAGTAATAGATATGATGGGATTTTCAGGTGACAGCGCCGATAATGTGCCAGGGGTGCCGGGAATCGGCCCCAAAACGGCCTTAAAGCTGATTCAAAACTATGGCAGCATGGAGGCGCTGTATGAGCAGATGGATTCCCTGAGCAGCAAGAAACAGCGTGAAAAGCTTCAGCAGTTC
Organism: Desulfobacteraceae bacterium; assembly: GCA_050124755.1. Lineage (GTDB taxonomy): Bacteria > Desulfobacterota > Desulfobacteria > Desulfobacterales > Desulfosarcinaceae > JARRKU01. The sequence goes on along the minus strand of JASFER010000354.1, from coordinate 3,349 downwards.
AAAGAGCAGGCCTTTTTAAGTCGCAAACTGGTCACCATCGACACCCAGGCGCCTGTGGCGTTCAAACCAGATGACTTTCAAGCAGAACCCCCGGATGACGAGGTGCTGGGGGCGCTGTTTCAGGAACTCGAGTTTTTGCAGCTGCAGCAGGAATTTCAGGAAGCCGAGGCGCAACCGCCGACGGATTATCAGACCATTCTCAACGACCGGGAGCTCAGCGGATTGATTCAACGTCTGGAAGCGTGCGCCCGATTCGCCATCGACACGGAAACCACATCCCAAAATCCCATGCTAGCGGCCATTGTAGGCATCTCTGTGGCAATGCAGCCCCACGAGGCCTTCTATATTCCCTGCGGACATCGGTACATGGGCGCACCGGAGCAACTGAAGCTGTCACATGTGCTGGATCGGTTGAGGCCGGTATTGGAAAACGAGAGCATTGAGAAGATCGGCCAGAATATCAAATATGATTGGACGGTTTTTCGAAGACATGGCGCAGATCTCTGCGGTGTCGCCTTCGATACCATGCTGGCGTCTTACCTGCTCAATCCCTCCAAGCGGGCCCACAACCTTGATCAGATCGCCCTGGATTTTCTGGGACATAAGAACATCACCTACAGTGAGGTGGCCGGAAAGGGCAAAAATGCCGTCACCTTTGACCAGGTTACCCTGGACCAGGCCGTTCCCTATGCCTGCGAGGACGCTGATGTCACCCTGAGGGCTTACGAAGTGCTCGCTCCCCGGCTGGCGGCATTGGACTTGATGGGGCTGATGAACAATGTGGAGATGCCCCTGGTGGCGGTATTGATGGAGATGGAGATGACCGGCGTGCGTCTTGATCTGGACAAGCTTCACGATCTCTCCAAATCATTTGAAAATCAACTCCAACGGCTCAAGGAAGATATCTATGCGCTGGCCGGCGAAACATTCAACGTGCAATCCTCCCAACAATTGGGTCGCATTCTGTTTGAAAAACTCCAACTGCCGGTCGTCAAAAAGACCAAGAAGAAAACCGGATACTCCACCGACGTGGAAGTATTGACCAAATTGGCTGAAGAACATGAGCTGCCGGCCTTCATTTTGCGCTACCGCTCCTTGGCCAAGCTCAAATCCACCTATGCCGACGCCCTGCTGGAGCAAGTGGACCAAGAGACCGGACGCATCCATACTTCCTTCAACCAGACCGTGGCCGCCACCGGGCGGTTGAGCAGTTCCGATCCCAATTTGCAAAACATCCCCATTCGTACCGAAGAGGGCCGTGAAATCCGCAAAGCATTTGTGGCGCGGCCCGGCTGGAGCCTGCTGTCGGCCGACTATTCCCAGATCGAATTGCGGCTGTTGGCCCACTATGCCGAAGATGCCATATTGATCGAGTCGTTTTTCCAGGATGAAGATATCCATCGGCGAACGGCCAGTGAAGTGTTCCAGGTCCCGGCAGAGGAGGTCTCCGACGAGTTGCGGCGCCAAGCTAAAGCCATCAACTTCGGGATCATGTACGGGATGAGTGCTTTTGGGCTGTCCAGAGAACTGGGCATCACCCCCAAAATGGCCCAGGCATACATCGATGCTTATTTCCAGCGTTACAGCGGCGTGAAGCAATACATGGATCGGGCCATTGCGCAGGCCAGGGAAACACAGCAGACCACCACCCTGTTGGGGCGCTTGCGCCAGCTGCCCGATATTGCCAGCCGCAATGTCAATGTACGTCAATTTGCCGAGCGCACCGCCATCAACACCCCCATTCAAGGGACGGCCGCCGATTTGATCAAGGTGGCCATGATTCGAATGGACCGCGCGCTGAAAACCGAGGGGCTGCAAACCCGGATGCTGCTGTCCGTGCATGATGAAATCGTGTTTGAGGTGCCGGATGAAGAACTGGAAACGATTCAGGTGCTGGCCCCGCGGGTGATGGAAGGCGTATGGGACCTTAAGGTGCCGCTGAGGGTCAACATCGCATGGGGGCGTAATTGGGCCCAAGCCCATTGAAATGAATTCTATCTATTGTAATTAATGAGGCAACCGCGTTCGATCATGATATGCCGACGGACATAGGCCATGATCGCATCATACGGGCATATAAGACAGGTCCCAATCCTTGGCCTAAAACCTAAAACTTAAAACCCTGAATTGATGACTGGATAAATACTGAACGGATCTAAAAGCCTTATTTGGATTACAGGTCCGTAATTAAAACAAAGTTGGAGGAGTACCTGATGAAAATGCGTGTATGGCTTTTGTTGATCGTGGCCTTATCGGTACTGATACTGATGGGGTGTTCGCTTCCCCAAATCAATCTTTTTCCCCAGGCCGGGCCGCTGAAAGAAGTGGTTCTGGAAGGCACTGGTGAAGAGAAGGTCTTGGTACTTTCCATTGACGGCCCGATTTCAGACCAGCCAAAGGAGAAATTGCTGCGAACCCAACCGGGAATGGTGCAGGAGTTTGTGACCCATTTAAAACTGGCTGAAAAAGATCCCAAAATCAAAGCCTTGCTGTTAAAAGTCAACTCACCGGGCGGACCGGTGACCGCCAGTGACATCCTATATCATGAGATCAGCGCTTATAAAGCACGTTCCGGTGTAAAGGTGGTGGTATCGATGATGAACGTGGCGGCCTCCGGTGGATATTATCTTTCCCTGCCGGCGGATTGGATCATGGCCCATCCCACCACGGTGACCGGATCTGTGGGCGTGATTTTCATGCGGCCGGGTGTCAGCGGTTTTATGGAAAAGTACGGCTTCGCCATGAATGTCAGCAAGTCCGGGGAGCAAAAAGACATGGGGTCACCCTTCAGGGTGCCCAACGAGGCAGATGAGGCCATTTTTCAGGAGCTGACCGATCAGATGGCCCAGCGCTTTTACGGCTTGGTCCGAAAGCATCGCCAACTCAACCCGCAGCAAATGCGGCAAATTGCGTCGGCCCGGATCTATCTCGCACCAGATGCCAAAGCGTTGGGGTTGATCGACGAGGTCGGATATTTGAATGATGCTTTGGCCAAGGCCAAATCCATGGCCGGACTGCGCGAGGACGCCAAGGTGGTGACCTATCGACGACACGAGTCCGAAGAGGACAACATCTATAACCCGGCCATGCAGAGCGCAGCCGGGGGGGCCAATGCCGGAATGCCTACCCTTTCACAATTGGCCGGACTTCCCGAAGCCGGCTTCTACTACATATGGCCGGCGGCCGTAGGGGGCCGTTAACCCATAATGTTGAAGCAGAGTTCTTTGAAACCGGATGCTTAACTCCCTCCCCCGTCAAGGGGGAGGGAGTTAATGGTTGTGGGGGGCAGCGTCCCAAGGCTCTCGCGCTGTAAGGACTATTTATAGATTCCGGCACCAACGAAGTATTG
>JASFER010000353.1:0-5769 GCA_050124755.1 Desulfobacteraceae bacterium | reverse complement strand
ATAACGCATAAAGACAAAAAAAGACTTTACACCCATCCAGCATGCTGTTATGTTCCTCTATCGATTGAAAGATCAAGAAAGCCCCACAAAAAGTAAACCGTTTCGACATAACGAACAGATCAAGATCTAAAACAAAACCAATGGATCAACGGTCACACCGGAAGTGGTTTGTCGCTGATAACAGTGCAATAATTGGAAAATCGTCCAATTGCGCTTAATTGCAGATCCAGTTAGAGTACCGCATTGCGCGTTCTGCGCCTTGATGTTGAGAAGATAAAACAATTTTTTACCCAGGAATTGCTATATACTGCCGAAGCTTGTGTTTTCGGCAGTAAAAAGAAAATGATCTCCCGCTGTTTATTAGGTCTTGTCCGATGAAAGAAGAGATAAAACTTTTAATGAAGCCTTCCGGATTGACGCTTATCGAGATAGTGGTGGTGATGGCAATCCTGACCGTTGGGGCGACGGTTGCCGTCTGGGGCATGAATTCCTTGATACCGGATCTGCACCTCAAAGCGGCGGTGAGGAATTTGAAATCGGACATGCATCTGGCAAGACTCAGCGCCATAAAGCAAAATTCCTTTGTCGTATCAAAATTTAATACAGATGATAACAGCTATGTCGTCTACCTCGATGATGGCGGAGGGGATAGTACAAAAGCCAACAATTATACACATGACGAAGGTGAGAAAATCTTAAAATCCGTACAGCTGCATCCCCATGTCAATATGTACAGCGCAAAATTCGGGTCTGTCAGCGGTCAGTTTGCGTTCAACAGCCGTGGTACCCTCGACGGTCTTGCCGGCGGTGTTTACCTGCACAACAAAATGAAAAGTTTCCGCGGCGTGGCGGTTTCGAGAATCGGAAAAATCACCATTAAGGCAAGCGCGGACGGAAGTGATTGGCAGCGTCTCAATTAAAACGGAGGCAAATGATGATTTTTTGCCCCTGCAAAATCGGCCCTATCAACCAAAAAGGTTTTACCCTTGCGGAGGTCCTGATTGCCATGGTCGTCGCCACCATCGGTCTGCTCAGTCTGTTCATGATGCAGGGCCATGCCGTTAAAGGCAACATGGCGGGCAGGGAGTGCACCCAGGCCGTTTTTTTGGCCCAGCAAACCCTTGAGCGCATCAAAGAAGGGTTTCTTGTGGCAGACGGCACCTTCGGATTCATGGATTTGTCCCATACCGATGCGAACAGGATCCTGGATACCGGTGAAATGGAGGGGATCGACGGGCATGGGGAGATGGGCGGCCCGTTCAATCTTCAATGGCAAGTCACCGCCAACACCGAATGGTCCAGAAGGGTGACGGTAAACGTATCATGGAACAGTATTTGGGGCCTGAGGCGTCATGTGCGTTTAAGGTCCATATCCAGGGGAGACGGCAACTGATGACCGGCCAGACCTATGGTTCAACAACGAACAGCAGTGGATTTACACTGGTCGAACTCATGGTGGCCCTGGCCACGGCAACCATATTTATTCTGGCCACGTTGACCATCTCCGATATGTCCATGCAAACCTACCGCGCCCAGGAGCGGGTGTCGGATGCCCAGCAGGGCGTTCGCGCAGCCTTGAATCTGATGGTCAGAGACATTCGCATGGCCGGATATGACCCCATGGCCCTGTCCAACGGGCCGACGGCGGGGATCGGTATCTTAGCGGCCACTGACACAAAGCTGCAATTTTCCGCGGATCTGAACGCAGACCAGGTGGATAGCGGCGGCACAGAGAACCTGACCTATTTTTATGATGCCGCCAATAAACGGTTGCGCCAGAAAGAGGGGGGCAAGGCCTATCCACAGACATTCATTGAGAACGTCAGCGCTTTGAAATTCAGCTATTTGGATGCCGGCGGTGAACCGGCTGCCGGCCTTGACGATATCGTCACGGTGGTGGTGACCCTTACCGTCGAAGACAGATATCACAAAGATGTAACCTTCCAACGAACCCTGACCACTCGAATTAATTGCAGGAATTTAAAGATGTGAGGGGCGCGGTGCCAAAAGCGCTAAATTATTTTTACAATGCAGTCTATTATACTAAAGGCAAAATCCAATGACAGCGGCTATGTTTTGGTGATCACCATGTTTTTGCTGTTAATGCTCACCGTCATCGGCATCGCCGCCACCCATACCTCCGGCGTTGAGATGAAAATCTCCGGCAACAACAAAAGGATGGTTCAGGCTTTTTACGCTGCCGAAGGGGCGCTCATTGCAGCGCTGGAAAACAGCGGTTGGTGGCTTGGCGATGATTTTCTCAATGGCGGTGAGCGCATCGCCGGTTGGTCGGGCGAGGTGGACTTTGACGGCGACGGCACCAGGGATGCCTTTGTGGAGGTTCGCTGTGTGGAACCGAGCAAAACAAACATCGCCGCACTCAGCCGGGCGGGCAATAGTGTTCCGGCGGATCGCCACATCGCCCCTTGCCCGGCAAACTCCGGGTACAGTGCCCGTCATTTCAACATCCGAAAATACGCTGTGACCGCCACGGATTTGAATACCGGCACAAGCCTGCAATCCGGGGCCTGGAAAGTATTCAGCAAGTTTTAAGAGATGAAGATGAAAAAGTTTATTTGGGAAATTTGCCTTTTGATTTGGCTGTGGGGCGCCCAAACCGCTGTTGCCGAGGATACGGATATTTTGGGCGCTGCCGCCGTGGCCGTTGAGCCCAATGTGATGATCATCTTTGATACATCCGGCAGCATGGGGATTGAGGACATTCCGGCCAATCCATACGAGAGAAGCATCGACTATACGGGCGGTGGCGGTGGGTATGAAAAAAACGCCGTCTATCGATGGGACAATGCACTCGGTGGTTGGTCCAAACTTATTGACCGGCGTGCGTTGGATCAAACTTGCGCGAACGCCGGCATGGATGTCGAACTCGATGGCAACGGGCAGGTGTGGGGACGCATCAATACGGACAGTCCCTACGATTGCGGTGAGCCGTATGATGAACTGGACCTGCGTTTGGGTAACTTTTTGAATTATGAAAACGGGGGCTATACAGGCCTTACCCGCAAACGACTGGATGTGGCCAAAGAGGTGGTCAAGCAACTGATCGATGACCATCCCAATGTGCGTTTTGGATTGATGCAATTTGCTCAGGGATATGCCCGGCATGGCAACGATACAAAGGGCGGCAAGCTCTCCGTCCATGGCGATATCACCAAAAAACCCACCAGCGCCCAATTAAAAGCCGATGTCGACGCCTTTTTGGCTGAAAGCTATACGCCGTTGGCGGAGACCCTGGCCGAGGCCGGTCTTTACTTTGCCGGTGGAAGGAGCTGGTATAATAATGTCACATATACAAGCCCCATCGATATCAAATGCCGCCCCAACCATATCATCCTGATGACCGATGGTGATTCAACCAAGGATCAAGATCCGAGACTGAGTGCGGAAAATGCTTATATCAACACCGGCACCATCGGCGATTACGATGATGACGGCAACGATCCAGGCGTGTACGATTACGGCGGATCCGATTATTTGGACGATGTGGCCGCATTTTTGTATCAAAATGACCTGATGCCTGCCATGGCCATAGGGGACCCGCTATATGAAAAGCAGAATGTCATCACGCACACCATTGGATTTAAAAATACACACCAACTCCTCAGAGAAACGGCTGAAAACGGCGGCGGAACGTACTTCCATGCAGGCAGCAGCCCTTCGCTGTCGAGGGCTTTCAGGAAAATTCTGAATACCATTGGAAACGGTGCATTGGCATTCGCACCACCGTCGGTGCCGGAAGGTAGAGCGAAAGGCGTATATGCCGGCGACTATCTTTACATGGGACTGTTCAAAGCCGATTTGAACAACGGCCGTTGGCGCGGGAATCTGAAAAAGTACAAGCTGAATGCCTTGGGCAGCCTGATCGATCAAAACGGACGTCCGGCCACCGATTCAGATGGTATGTTTTTAGCCTCGGCCCGGTCATATTGGTCTGAAGCGGTGGACGGCGCGGAGGTGGACCTGGGTGGAGCCGGCGCACTGCTGGTCAACAAGAGATCCCGCAACCTGTATACTTATGTAGATGGGGTCGGCGCCGACACGCATCTGACTGCCGCGGTCAACGCTTTTTCCAAGGACAATACCGACAATCTTACGGTGTCCTTATTGGGTGCGCAAGATACTGGTCACAAAGACGCTATTATTGACGATATCCATGGTGTCGACAAAGCGTGGGTGATGGGGGATGTACTCCACTCGGAACCGGTGGTGGTTTATTACAATACCAACGGTGATCATAAAATAGATGAGGACCGTGATGCCCTTGTTTGCGTGGGCACCAACGCTGGTGTGATGCATGCTTTCCGGGAGAGCAGCGGTGAAGAGCTATGGGGTTTTATTCCGCCTCAACAGTTGGGGCGGCTGAAAAGGCTCTCCGATGACAAGAACGTCCATGATTTTTTTATCGACGGACCAACCGCAGTTGTCGACTATGAGATCAATGGTGTTTCTAAAAAAGCCTTGGTGTTCGGAGAGCGTCGTGGTGGCAGCAATTACTATGCACTCGATATAACGGTGCCGAATGATCCGATTTGGAAGTATCGCATCGGAGAAGAGATACTCGGCGAGGGAGTTGAGCAGCTCGGGCAATCTTGGGGGCGGCCGCAATTTGCAACCATTGCAACGGGACCCGGCGCTATTGCACAAGTCCTTCTGCTTCCCGGTGGTTATGACACCAATCAGGATGCCGAAAAGCCGGCGGAGATCGATGCAAAGGGACGGGCGGTCTTCTCGGTGGTAGCGGACAGCGGTGTGCTCAGCAGCTTTTTATTCTACAATGACGGTGAGCGTTCCGATATGACCCACAGTATTGTGGACCTGGCAGGGGTGGATACCAATGGCGACGGTATCACCAACAGCATCTATGCGCCCGACCTCGGCGGGAATGTGTTTGCTTTTACGGACGACGACAGGGACGGCACCTGGAGGAAATTAAGGCTTTTCGACGCATCCGGCGGCGACACCCAAAGGAAGATTTTTTGTTCTCCGGATGTTATCAGGATCATAGGTGATCCTGATCCAGCAGATGATAGTAAAGAAGAAAAAGTCGGAGAAATGATTTTCTTCGGAACAGGCGATAGGGCCCATCCGCATGAAACGACCGTCACAAACAGATTCTATGCTGTAAAGAACTACTGGTGGGATACGGATTTCACCACCATGACGGATATCATTGCCGCAAACGGAGATGGCGATCTGTACAATGCCACAGACAATCCAATATTGCAGGCGGAGACAATAGAAGGCCGACAAAAAGCGCGTGATGAAATTATACAACGAATGGGATGGTTTGTCGATTTGGAAGGGGACGGCGAAAAAGTTGTCTCCTCACCGGTAGTCTATAACCAGACGGTATATTTCACTACTTATGTCCCCCCTGCTTCGAGTAGTGTGACAACGGATGACGACTGTGACCGTGATGATGCCGTCAAAGGTGAGGCCCGGCTCTATGGCCTGAATTACAAGGACGGAAGGGCTGTTCATGACGATTGGAGTGATGTAAAAGAATATGATCCGGTAACCCGTGAAGAAATCAAATCCGGCGGAAAGGCGGACCGTTACAGGAAAATCGGCAGTTCCATGCCTTCGGCACCGAAGGTGGCCATTCGTGACGGCATCTCAATGCTGTATGTAGGGGCGGATGACAGGCTATTTGCGATCGCTCCTAAGGAAGCAGTGGAGATGAACATGTACTATTGGAGGGAGATAAAACCTTAGTGTCGCATAAGCCGGAGGACTCCGGATCCTGTG
>JASFER010000352.1:0-5775 GCA_050124755.1 Desulfobacteraceae bacterium | reverse complement strand
ACCGGGGTATTAATCGGCCTTCGGCGTCAAAATCGATCAGTCCTTCATACATTTGACTGATAATAAGGTCGGAATTGGGATCGAAGGATCGGTGAGGATGCAGGGTCATCGGATCTGTGGAAGAGTCGACAATTCGCAATATTTGGGAGCGTGCCATGCCGGCGCAGCCGCCCCCCAATGCAATCATCAGTACAAAAAAACCAGCTATTCTGTTGATAGGAGCCATCTTTTCCTTCAATCATTTATGATGGCATGTCGCCGACGCGCCACTCGATTGTCCTTCCGGCGGCGTCGGGTTCAAGTTCACGGATGACCTATCGGTATTTGCCATACTCCCTGGCGGTTTTCATCATGATGTGCACATTTTCCGGCCGGGCTTCATCGATGATCGCGCCACTGCTCAGAATAAAACCGCCGCCGTCACCGCAAATATCAATCAGACGTTTGCAGTAGTCCTCAACCGATTGTGGTGTGCCGGTCACCAACAATGAATTCGGAACGTTGCCCATCAGGCACACCGTATCGCCCAGGATCTTTTTTGCATTAAAAATATCCGTGCTTTCGAAGTGGTACAGGCATTTGCCTTTCGGAACGTCCCTGATAATCTCCAGCCGGCTGTCATACGTTCCTTCTATCAGTAAATAAGGGGTCAGATCATGATTGCACAATTCCTCGATAAGAGACTGGAGTGTCGGCCAGTAGAACGTTTCGAATTGTGTGGGCGACATAAAACTATCCGTACCCTTGTGCAGCGGGATAAAAACGCGGGGGTTGCCTTTCTGCCGTGCACCATTGACAGCCGTTTGCGTAATAAATGGGGCAATCTGCTCGACGGCGCGTTTGAGTTGGTCCGGCCGACGGAACATATCCATCATGGCGCCCTTGGTTCCGCGAAGGTTGTCTGCGATCATGTCATAAGCCGTAAACACGGTTTGCTCTTTAATCGAGGGGAATCCCAGATCTTTGAGTTCCGCGGCAAAGGACGTAAACTTTTTAAGCCAGCTTAACTGCTTTGCCGAGCAATCCAGCAAGGTTTCCAAAGCCGTGATCACTTCCGGATCGGTAAAAGCGGGAAGAACAGACGGCCATACGTAGCCCAATGCGATGGTGTATGCCGGCGGTAGTTTCGACAACCCTTTCAGGTTGCCTGCAATGCGCGGCAGGACATTTCGAACGAGATAATCGCTGGGGTTGGTGAAAAAGAGTTCATATTCTTCCGGCAGCATGTATTCGTTTTCAACAAATTGGAAGGAATGATGATCCGGCACCCCGTGCCCGGGCCATTTCATGGCTTTAAAATCCAACCCCGACAGCACTTCGCTCATGGCATATACAGTGAAATTGACGCTGTAGGTGGCATCGGGTTCGAAATCCGTAATCGTTTTTCTCCAGGCGGATATGGCTTTTTCCGGATCTTCATAAGCCTGGCGAGGTGTAATGCCCGCATAATAGCAGTTGAAAAAGGCAAATAGCGGAACGACCGGAATTCTGTCCGGTTCCCGCAGGGCGATGGCATCCAGGATCCGATCTTCGCGCTCTTTGTATAACGTCTCGTTTGTCATGAGCAGTCCCTTTCATTATCACTCGAACCGTCTTTAAGCGGCATTCAAAGATGATCGCCAACGATCGCAAAGCTTTACCGCTTCAAGAGCGTCCTTGCCAAAGGCATCGGCGTCGACATAACGGGCAACCTGCTCATCCATCTGGCCGCCGCCAATCATGTATTTCACATTCTCAAAGCCCTTTGACCTTAAAGCAGCTATGGTATTTTTCATGGGTTCATAAGCCAGGGTGAGAAAACCACTCAATCCGACGACTTGAGGCTTGAACGCCTGGACGGCGGCGACAAATTTGTCGGCTGGAACATCCACCCCAAGGTCCATGACCTCATAGCCGTTGATGTCCAGCAGCGTCACGACGATATCCTTGCCGATATCGTGAATATCGCCTTCCACGGTACCGATCAGAACCCGTCCTTTTTGATTGCCAGCCTGGTCGCCGGCTTTTAGATACGGCTTAACAGCTGCAGCAATCTGGCCTAACATCTCCCCTGCGAGCATGAGTTGAGGGACAAAGTACTCTTTTTTTTCAAAAAGTTCCCCGACTTTGCCCATAGCCCTCCTGGAAGCATCGAGCAACACCATGGGATCCTTGCCCGAAGACAAGTGCTCCCTGGTATATTCCATCACCTCCGTTTCCCTCATATTCACCAAGGCATCGATCAAACCGTCGAGTCCCGCGTCGTGATCCGCACTCACATCTTTCGGCATGGCTTCGATGGAAGATGGCTGTACGGAAATAATGCTATCCTCCGATTTGTCGCTGCCCGACGTTTGGAGCAGGCCGGCCGAAGACATGGCGTCAAGCAGCCCCTTCAAGGCTTGTTTAAGCGGACCGTCGGCATCCTGGGATAAATGCTTTGTTTCAGTTATTGTGCCGGCTCTTATGGCGGAATGATATTTGAGACAGTTCGGATCCATTTCCAACAACATTTCCGTGGCCAAAATGATTCCCATCAGATGTTTGTCTTCAGGATCAACAATCGCGCAGTCCAATCCCGCGAAAATGGCCAGCGCGGCAAAAGCCTGGTTGACAGTGCTGCGTTGCGGTTGACCGAATGAGATATTGCTGAGCCCGCAGGTCAGATGAATATCCGGAAACGTTGCCTTCACTTTTTGCATGGTTTCAAATGCGACAGTGGCACTTTTACCATCGGTTGCAATGGTCGTCACCAACGGATCGACAAAAAGCTTGTCGTCCGACAAACCGTTTTGCCTGGCCTGCGAAACAAGGTGCTCGATGATGGCCATACGGTCGGATGCGGTTTTTGGAATACCCTTGTCATCCAGAGCAAGCAGAATCAGGGGGGTACCGTGATCGGCGGCCAGGGGCAGGACATTTTCCAGACGCCGCTTTTCTCCACTTAAAGAGTTGATCATGGGGAGTCGATCGACTTCCGCGATGCCCGCGCGCAAAGCCTCCGGATTGGCGCTGTCAAGGCACAGCGGCACGTCCACAACACGCGTTACGGTGCGAATCAACCAACTCATATCATCCGGTTCTTTTTGTGGATGCGTCCCCGCATTGATATCCAGATAGGTGGCGCCGGCAGCGATCTGGGAGAGGGCTAATCGCTGTATCATCGCCTCATCCCGGCCGGCAATAGCGCGGGCGATCTGGGGCCGAGTACCGTTTATTTTTTCGCCGATAACAAGCATCTTTATCCTCCTATGCGATGGGTATTTCGAAGCACTCTCTAACCACCGCCCAAGTAGTCTTGCACGATTGCCTGATCGCACAACAGTTTTGCACCACTGCCCTCACGCACAATCCGACCGGTTTCCAGGACATAGGCATGGGTACTGATTTCAAGCGCCGCCTTGGCGTTTTGTTCGACGAGCAGAATGGTTACGCCGGAGCGATTCAACTCAATGATGGTTTTGAATATTTCCTTGATAACCAGGGGCGCCAGGCCCATGGAAGGCTCATCCAGCATCAGCAGTCCGGGCCGGGTCATCAAAGCGCGGCCGATGGACACCATCTGCTGCTCTCCACCGGAAAGCGTACCGGCAACTTGAGCCGACCGCTCCTTAAGCCGGGGGAAAAGGGTGTAGACCCTTTCAAGGGTCCGGCTCACCTGCGCCCGATGCCGTCTGCCCGACCGTAAATAGGCTCCCAGCATCAAGTTATCGAGCACACTCAAGCTGGTAAAAAGCCTTCTGCCTTCCGGCACCAGGGAAAGACCTTTTTTTACGATCGCTTTTGGCGCAAGCCCGCCGATGTCGTACTTCCCCGCGGATATGGTGCCTTGCTTTGGCCGGACGAGTCCTGCGATGGTCTTTAACAAAGTTGATTTTCCGGCTCCATTGGCGCCGATAACCGAAACAATCCGGCCTTTCTGAATATCCAGGCTTATCCCTCTCAGCGCGCGGATACCGCCAAAGGAAACGTTAAGATCTCTAACTGCAAGCATCTAAAGGATCACCTCCCAGATAGGCCTCGATGACTTTCGGATTTTTCTGAATATCAGATGGGTTGCCTTCAGCTATTTTTTGACCGTAGTTGATCACCAGAATTTCGTCGGAGAGCGTCATCACCATCTTCATGTCATGTTCGACCAGAATGACGCTGGTCCCTTCATTCTTAATCTGAAGAATCATTTCAGTGGCACGCTGGGTTTCCTTTTCATTAAGACCGGCCACGGGTTCGTCCAGCAGAATCAGCGAAGGCTGCGAAGCCAATGCGCGGGCGACTTCCAACATCTTCTGCTCGCCTAAAGGCAGCTGTCCTGCCAACTGGTGAGCATATTTTCCCAGCTTGAGCTTTTCTAAATAGAACCATGCCTGCTCTTTGATTTTGCGCTCTTCCTTTTGCACGCGCGGGAGCCTGAACGCTGAACCTAGAATCGTTCCACCACTGCGCAAATGCAGCCCGACCTGAACATTTTCCAAAGCCGTCATATTTTTAAACAGCTCTACGGTCTGAAACGTACGCGAAACGCCTTCGGCGGCAATTTGGTGCGGTTTGCGTCCGACCTGCCGTCGATCTTTAAAGAGAATAAGACCGTTGGTTGGCGCAATAAACCCTGTAATCAGGTTGATCAGCGTTGTTTTTCCGGCGCCATTGGGCCCGATAATCGATTTGATGATACCGGCGGGCATGGAAAAGGAGAGATCGTTGATGGCGATAACACCTCGAAATCGCTTGGTCAGATTCGATATCGTCAGAATCGGGTCCATCTTAATTGCGGCCTTTGCCAAATTGGTTGGAAAAATAAGTTCCTGCTTTGGTCAACAGCCCGACAATGCCTTCAGGGCAATACATGACGATCAGTAAAAGGATGACACCGTATGCCAGTACGTCGAAGTCCTGTAGAGAAGACAACCATTCCGGAAGAAAAGTGAGCAGAGCCGCTCCTAAAAATGCCCCCCATATACTTCCGATACCGCCAATGGCAACCATCATCAAAACTTTAAGAGAGAAAAAAACATTGAAAGGCGGCGGATTGATAAACGTGACAAAGTGGGCGTACAGACTCCCCGCCAGGGCGCCAAATATGCCGCTGACCACAAAAATCTCCACTTTGGCGCGGGCGATATCGATGCCCATGGCCGCCGCCGCCCGTTCGCTGCCGTGGATGGCCTTCAATGCCCTGCCGGGCCTTGAATTGACGATGTTCAAAGAGATCACCAGTACCACCACCGCAACGAACCATGAAAAATAATAGAACGCCATCGTGGAACTTAATTCGAAATGCGCGATTGAAAGCGGGGGAATGGACCCGAAACCCGAGGGGCCGCCCGTCAGGATGATACATTCATTTAAAAAAATGAAAGCAATCATGCCGAAACCCAGCGTCGCCATGGCCAGGTAGTGCCCCTTGAGCTTCAAGGACGGCACGCCGATGATAACCGCCAGGAGGGCCGCTATCACTGCTCCGGCAATCATGGCCAGCCAGGGGTTCAATTGCACCTGGGTTGTCAGGATGCCCGACCCATAGGCGCCGACGCCATAAAAGGCGGCCTGTCCCAGTGAGATCTGACCCGTATATCCCAACAGCAGGGAAAGACCCGCGCAGATGATGCTATGGATCGCGACGAATACCATCACATCCGTATAATAAGCGGTCTTGCTTGAAAGACTGAAGAGATAGGGCAGGATACAGATCAGCAACGCGAATCCCGCCACTTTTTTAGCTGTTGAACCGATCATTGTCGCTTTTTATTCCTTGCCGTCTGTCCGGCCTCCAAATAATCCCTGGGGTTTGGCAAACAG
>JASFER010000351.1:0-5793 GCA_050124755.1 Desulfobacteraceae bacterium | reverse complement strand
AGGCCGCCAATGGCCGGGAAGCTCTGGAGATTTGGAAGAGATGGCAACCCCACCTGATCTGGCTGGACATGCGCATGCCTGTCATGGACGGCTATGAAGTCACCCGCCAAGTCAAGGCCACGGCACAAGGCCGGAAGACGGCCATTATCGGATTGAGCGCCAGCGCATTTGAAGAGCAGCGCACCGCTGTGCTGGAAGCGGGCTGTGACGACTTTTTGCGCAAACCTTTTCTAATCTCCGATTTTTTTGAAATCATGCACCAACACATCGGCGTGCGTTACATCTGTGAAGCGACATTTCCAGCTGAGGAGGTGTCCGCGGATACGCCGGTCAGAGTGAATCTGATCGCCGAATCCTTGTCTGAAGTGCCCGATGCCATGCTTACGGATCTATATCTCGCTGCCGAGGAGACCAATCCGGCAAAGGTCAAAGCCATCATAGACCTCATCTCCGGGAAGAACCAACCGCTGGCATCGGAACTGGCAAAACTCGCAGCCAATTTCCGCTTTGATCTATTGCGGGATTTAATCGAGGCAAACAGATCCTGAGCGGGAGCCTCCTGTGAAGGCGCGGGCGAACACCACCAACGCTCTCAACAGCACTAATACAGCGCCGCATTGCGGACGCAGTTGGCACACTTTAAATTGCACGGTGATTTTTATTGTCAAATGCTTGTCCCCGCTTTGCCGTTATTGTACATCTAGTGGCATGCATGTGTTGATAACCACCAGTACGTTTCCCCTATGGGATAACGACGGCATACCGCGTTTTGTATACGATCTGGCCAAGGCCTTGTCCCGGCGCTGCCGGGTGACGGTGCTGGCGCCTCACCACCCGGGGGTGTGGCGTCAGGAATCCTTCGGAAATTTGACCATCGAGCGTTTTCAATATAGTTGGCCGGCCGGAAGTCAGCGATTGGCTTATGGATATGGAATGCGCGACAATATAAGGCAATCGTGGATGGCCAAGGCCCAGGTGCCTGTCTACATTGCTTCACTGTGTCTCGCCGTTGGAAAACTTCTCCGCAAAGAACGCTTTGATGTGGTCAATTCACACTGGATAGTTCCACAGGGATTGGCGGTTTCTCTGGCGTTAAAAGGATTTCCGGAAACAGCCCATGTGGTCACGGCCCATGCCGGCGATGTATTTTTACTGAAAAAGATGAAGGTCGGAAAGCTCATTGCCCGCTATGTGGCCAGCCACACGGATATGTTTCTGCCGGTCGGTTCCCATGTAGCGAGCAATCTGAACGCAATGGTCGGAACACAGGTGCCGCAGGCCATTCAACCCATGGGTGTGGATCATGCCGTTTTTTCTGCATCGCCCAACAAGGCGCTGCCGAAGTTGCCCTTTAACGGGAATTTCATTTTATTCATCGGCCGTTTGGTGGAAAAAAAGGGGTTGACCTATTTGCTGGATGCTCTGAAGTTATTGTTTTTCCGAGGCTTTGACGTGGGGTTGGTGGTGATTGGATCCGGTACGTTGAAAGCGCGGATGAAAGAGAAGGCGTTTCAATTGGGAATCGAAGACCGGGTTTCGTTCATGGGGGCATTGGGCCACGAATCGATTTTACCATACCTGCAAAGCTGCAAGGTGGTGGTCATACCTTCCATCCTGGATCCGTCCAGTGAGACCGAGGGCATGCCCACCGTCCTGGCCGAAGCGTTATCATGCGGGTGCAAGGTTGTGGCCAGCAAGGTGGGTGGCATTCCCGATGTCTTGATAGACGGCCGCAACGGCTGGTTGGCCCGGCCTGCGGATGCGCAGGACCTGGCCGATAAGTTGATGACCGCCCTTGGCCACTGCGGTGGAAATGTCGGAAACAATGCCCGTCAATCGGTCCGCGATTTGGATTGGGGATGCATTGCCGAAAGATATGGTGACGTTTTTAGAGACGCCGTCCAACACCGTCAAGGCAGGAAGGATCGGGTCTAGGCCATGGTGCCCATTGATGCCGTGAAGGCCATGATTGTCAGCAACAGCCTCAGTCAAGGGGGTGCCGAACGGTTTGCCAGCCGGTTGACTTACGGCCTCGATAGAGATCGGGTGGCGCCGAGCCTGGTAATGCTGCGCGGTGACATCTCCTATGACTTACCGGATGATGTCCGTGTTGAAGTGCTCGGATACCGTCACCCCCTGGACCTTTTCAAAACCATGGTGAGGCTGCGTCGCATATTGCGGCAAACACCGCCGGATGTGATCTTGGGCGCCGGCACTTCGGTCAACGTGGTCATCGGATGCGCGCTCATCGGTATGCAAAGGCGGCCGGCATGGATCGCCCGTGTGGACATTGACCGCAGGGATCTGTGGTTGCGAAGGGGAGTATTGGGTCTGCTTTACCCCCTGGCCGATGCCATTGTCGCCAACTCTTCAGGCCTTCAGCGGGCTTTGGAACGGGTTTATCCGCGGCAGCAAATGAAAATGATGTCCATTTTGAATCCCGTGGATTTTGAACGGATAGACCAAATGGCCGGCAGTCCCCCCCGCTGGAGGCAAAGAGACCATGTGCCGCTCCTGATCAGCGTCGGCCGCGCCCATCCAGCCAAACGGTGGGATCTCTTATTGGAGATCTTTTCAAAGCTGGTCCAAACCACACCGGCTGAACTGGTGCTGTGCGGCGACGGCCCTATGCTGGCGCAACTCAAAAAGAAGGCCTTCAAGCTGAATATTGACAAGCGGGTCCATTTTTTGGGGCATTGCGACAATCCCTTTTCCATCCTCGCCCAGGCTGACCTGTTTTTACTGAACAGTGAGGCTGAAGGGCTGCCCAATGCCTTGATCGAGGCGCAGGGGTTGGGGCTTTGTGCCGTATCCACCAATTGCGATTTCGGCCCCAGTGAAATCATCGCCCATGGTCGGACCGGCCTGCTTGTGGATCTCCATGATCAGGCGCAATTCATCAAGTCTGTCGTGCGGTTGCTGGCTGATGAATCACTGCGAGAGCGGATGGGCGCCAAGGCCCGCCAAGTGGTCCGGGAGCGCTTTGATTTTGAAAAGCGCTGTCGGCAGTGGGAGCATTTGCTGATAAAATCGGCCCGTCCTATGTAAGTCCGAAACAACCTGGATACCTTCGAAAAGGCAGGATTTATTGCAAATTAAATATATCATGGGATGGGTGGCTGTTTTTTCATCCGCCTTCTTTTTTTACATGGCCACAGTGACCATTCGGTGGTCGCGGTCTTCGGTGGATATCGACCCGGCATTCTTCGTGTTCGGCCGGTTTGCCCTTGGATTCGTCATCGTGGCCGCTTCTTTGGCGGTTCAGCGGCGATCCCTGAGAGCCAATCGTTACCGTTACTTGATTGGACGCACCGTCGGAAATACCCTGTCGGTCTTTTGTTTCTATCAGGCGGTGGAGGCGACCACCGTGGCCAACGCCAACATTTTGAACATGACCTACCCCATTTTCGTGGCCGTCATTGCCTGGTTTTTCCTCAGAGAGCAGCGAGACGGCCTTGCTCTGGCGATGGTTGCCATGGCCTTCGTGGGGATCTGGATGATTGTGTCGCCGGCGGGCATGGGGTGGGATTGGCGCAATGGGTGGGGTTTGGCTTCAGGG
This sequence comes from Desulfobacteraceae bacterium, assembly GCA_050124755.1. Classification (GTDB taxonomy): domain Bacteria; phylum Desulfobacterota; class Desulfobacteria; order Desulfobacterales; family Desulfosarcinaceae; genus JARRKU01. The sequence continues at coordinate 2,234 of JASFER010000351.1, read as the reverse complement.
ATACTGGCCTCTTTTGCCATTATATTCCTGAACTTATGCCGAAGGCATGATACCGTGGAAATTACCCTCTTTTACATGTTTGGATGGGGCGCGCTGTTGATCCTGGTCTTGTTTTATGACCGCATCCATCCACCCGACATGAAGGAGTTTTACTACCTGTTGATCTGCTCCCTTTTCGGCGTGGGCGGGCAGTACCTGTTAACTTACGGCTTTCGCTACGTCACGGCGGTAGAAGGTAGTATCATTACCTCCACCCGCATTTTGCTGGCAGCCATATTGGGGCCGGTGATGGCGGCAGATCCGGCGATGACGCTGTGGGGGTGGACCGGCGCGCTTTTAATATTCGCCGCCAATGTCGTGCTCGCTATCAGGAAAGCAATGGTACATGATAATAAAAAGATCAAGGGGAAGATTCCTTCCGGAACATGATTTCGAAACCGCTTCTAATGCCATATATCCCACTTTCCACACGATTTTTTACTTTAGTGAAAAGGTGTAAACGGCATACTATCTCATTCTGTTTACGCAGAGCTGTGGGGCGGCGAGGGATGGAGCCGTCCCACACCAGCGAGTTGCTATGCCGTCTCGTCATCCTTTGGTCCGGGCCAGAAAATGGGATTCCACGCCACTTCCCAAAGATGTCCGTCAGGATCTGCGAAATATCCTGAGTAACCACCCCAAAATACATCCTGAGCCGGTTTAATTAGCTTGGCGCCAGAACGGACTGCTTGATTGAGGACCTCTACTACCTCTTCTTTGCTCGATACTACGTGAGCCAGCGTGATCCCCCGGAAACCTGTCCCATTTCCTGAAACAGTAGCATCTTCAGCAAGGGCATCCCATGGATATAAAGACAGCCATGATCCGTTTAACATGAAAAAAGCCGCACCTCCCTCAAAAGGCATGCGTTGAAGACCAAGCCCTTTTGCGTAAAACCGAATTGCCCTTTCCATGTCTGCAACACCGAGTGTAATCATATTAATGCGAGGTTTCATTTCTTATTCCTTCCAGGCGCTCGGCTTCAGCGCGCGCCGTTAGGCGCCCGCTGAAAGCCGTTGTTGGCCCTTCATCGTTTCTATTAGCGATTCAGCCTTGCGTCTTAGCGCTTGATATTTACCCTTCCCACCAACCATTTTTATGAAATCTGCGAAAAGTGAGTTGGCATTGCGATAACGTCCAGCCTCTAAGTGACACATGCCTTCCCAATAAATTGCCTCGAACGCCTCAGGCCATAACTTGATTGATTGTCGACACGACGCAATGGCCTCATCAAGGTCCCCAGAATTTGTTTTCTTATGAAAAGCTATGATCGTTTGCACTAAAGAAAGCAGCAAAAGCGGATCGTTTGGCTCTTCTCGAAGCTTACTTTTTGTCTGCTCCAACTGATGATTTAGAGCCTTTACCGTCCTTTGTGTGCGACGGCATTTAGGGCATCTAATAGCAGTAGAATCAAAATGAAATTTTAAAGATTCATACCAATATTTTTGTTCTCTTGCGCTGAAAACGAAATCTTTGCCACATTGGACACAAATTTTATCCTGATTTATATAGAAGTATCTTGGAACATGACACATACTACAGAAATTTTGGCTTTTGATGTTCCCACGCACAGCCCCACGCGGTAATAACGGCCTGTAATCAGGGTCATAATCCCAATATTCCTGGTTAAACGTATTGCAGATTTTGATAATTGGAATGTCTCCAAATAATGGATGGTGCTTAAAGCGTTTTATCATCGCTTTCTTTTTTTTAGTAGAGGCTTTTGATTTCTTATCCTTTACACCTCTATCTCTATGACCATATCGATTGCTCATGATACCTCATGATTGAGGGGCCAACACCCAATGACCTGTGTCAGCGGGCGCATGGTCCTCGCGATTCGCTGAACACAGAGGTTAAATGGCGTCATTAGATATAATTACGCCATCAAAAATCTTGATTATTTCTTCAGTAGCCTCAATGCCACCAGAAGGCCATGCCAATTGTTCAAAATTCAATTCACCTTCGCCGTTTCTATTGATGTTGATAGCTTCCAAAATAATTTCAGCACTATAAAAAGCATCGACCCATGACCCAAAATCCCATGGTGTTTTTAGATTAGGATCGGTATGTCGAGTTTCGACTGGTGTTTCCTTCCAACGGCGCATCCAGTCCTCTCGCTCCTCTTTAGTCGGCCACCAAAACTTGTAATGGTCAACAAAAAACGGACTCAAAATTAAGCTGCTTTTAAATAC
>JASFER010000350.1:0-5807 GCA_050124755.1 Desulfobacteraceae bacterium | reverse complement strand
ATATGGAGCGGTCATCCTTGATCCGCTCCCCGGACCTTGTTCAATACGCTTCGGATGGTTGTCGCAATGGCCTTTTTGGTTATTGGTTTCATTACATAGGCATCTATTTCGAGTTCAGATGCTTTTTTTGCATCGATCAGCGAGCTGTGGCCGGTACAGATGATGACCGGGATATCGGAACGCAGTGCCTTCAATCGTTCTGCCAATTGGACACCGGTCATTTGCGGCATGGTCATATCGGTGATAACCAGGTCATATGCCTGCGGTCTGGACTGAAACAGATTTAAAGCATCCTCAGGGTTCATGCGTGTGTCCACCTGATAACCCAACCGTTCCAAAATTTGACGGTTCATATTCACAATGGATGCTTCATCATCGATGAAAAGGATGGATTCCGTTCCGCAGGGAATTTCCTCTGATGCGTTGGATTCAGGCAATCCTTCATCGTCAAATATCGGAAAATGTATTGTAAATACCGCGCCTTTTCCAGGCGGGCTCTCTGCGCTAACAACACCGCCATGGGTTTTTACAATTCCGTGAACCACGGCCAATCCCATTCCGGATCCTTTACCGAACGCCTTGGTCGTAAAATAGGGATCGAAAATACGGTGAATGACCGCCGGATCAATTCCCGGACCTGAATCACTGATCTCGATGACGGCATAATATCCAGATCGCAACTTTGGATGTTTATTAGAGAAGTCGTCAGGCAAAAAATCCGTTCTTACGGTAATGTCGATTACCCCGCCGGCCCCTTCCATGGCCTGTAATGCATTGGTGCAGATGTTTATCAGGAGCTGGTGAATCTGGGCGGGATCCGCCCGAATCACGGTTTCTGTTTCCGGCAGATGCTTGCCGATGGTGATGTTGGATGGAAGGGACGAACGCATGAATTTGAGAGCGTCATCAATGACGTGAATGAGATCGATGGGCTTCAGATCCTGATCGGCTTTGCGGCTGAAATTGAGCAATTGGTTGACAATGTCCGCCGCCCTTATACCGGCTTTTTTGATCTCCTGGATCTGGTCGTGTGCCGGATTCCATGCAGGAACGTCTTCCAGTGCCAGCTCTGCGTTGCCCATAATCATATAGAGAATGTTATTAAAATCATGGGCGATGCCCCCGACCAGGGTTCCGATGGACTCCATTTTCCGCGCCAGGTGCAGCTGGGATTGCATGGCCCGGCGTTCGGTGATGTCATGTAATATGCTTAAATTGGATATTTCACCACTGGATTCAAAAACCGGCGCGTTTACAACGGCATAATAGCGGTTGCTTCTGGGATCGGCCAGTTCGTAGTCCACATGCTCACCTTCCAGAATCCGGTCGAGCACGCACCATTTGCATTTTTCATCGCGGCCGTAGAAGGTTTTATGGCAAAGCTGGCCGATGGCATCGCTGCCCACGCGACTGATCATTCTTGGATTCATGTACTTGATGCGAAAGTCTGAAGAGGCGATATAGGCCGCTTCCTTCATAGACTCCATCATCGAACGAAACTTTTCTTCACTTTCCCGCAATGCTTCCTGTGTATGTTTGCGTTCCGTGACATCGGTAATGATATGGACGGCCTTGGCAAAAGCACCGTTTTCATCCAGAATGGGATCCACAGTGACCTCGAACCACCGATCTCCGATTTGGAGTTCCATGTGCTCGCGTTGAAGGCTTTTTTTCGATCGAAGGATGGGGCATCCGGGGATGGGTTTTTCGGTGCCGTGAACAATTTGCCAGCAATATTTGCCGCTCATTTCGCTTTCTGTGAGTTGAAACATCTGCCTGGCGGTCCTGTTGACCCGCAGGATATGAAAATCCCTGTCGAGAATCCATAAGCCCGCTTTGATGGCATCGAAGGTGATTTGCCATTCCGTTTCGGATATGCATTCCATGGTGGCTTGATGAAACACTTCCGATGCAGTTCGTTCTTGTCGGGTTCTTGGCAAAGTATCATGTTTGCCTTTGAGCTTTTCAGTCCGACGTTTCAAATCTGCCATGGTTGATTTTTCGGTCATGTCAATCACCTATGAATTGATGAATTTAACGCCTCACTTATGTTGCATTCCTATAGCGGCAATGGATCGAAAAATTCAGATCTTGTTATTCGGTTTGATGGCAGTCTCAGGCAATCGGTAATTTTTTTAGAAACAGGCAAGCAGGAATCTAGTGAGTATCCATCCACAAAACGACAGATGCTGTCCAGATAAGGTCGCAGCGACGGTGAAACCAGCAGACGGCGTAGACTCAAAAGCGAAGCGTGCGCAATGGCGCAACGTCAAGGAGATCAACGCAACGAGAATCCCGCAGATGGCGGGCGGGACTGGGCCGTAAGATGCCGTTTATGGATGGGGCACTAGTTCATTGAATATAGGCGAAGATCATTATAGCGGATTCAAATGAAATTTCAAGACCCCATTTATTGCATCTTTACTTGTATAGCCCCGGCCGGCGATGGGGGAAAAAATGACGCATGGGGTGGGAACGGACCGCCTCCAATTCAGCGGCCTTGAGATCGGTGATGAGCATGGAGGCCTGCGGGGATAAGTCTTTGGCGATTAGCTCACCGGATGGTCCAATGACCATGGCATTTCCAGGAAAGCGCAATCCATTGCAATTGTCCCCAATCTGGTTGCACGCCACCACAAAGACACTGTTGTCAAAGGCCCGAGCCGTAAGATGGCGCATCCATGACTGGTGCTTTTCTTGCGCGTTGCCACGGGGTGAGGCGTGTGGGAAAAAAAGAATTTCAGCGCCTTGGCTGGTCATGGCGGACGATAGTTCCGGAAAGTGGGCATCAAAACAAAGCTGGATGCCAAAGGTCGTTCTTTGGGTTTTAAAAACCGGTATGCTATCTCCATGTGTGTAGGTTTGCTTCTCCGGAGGTGCGGTGTGCACTTTGCGGTAGATGCGCACGTCGCCATCCGGTGTAAAAACGCCGTGGCTGGCATACGGCATCCCTTGAGGATTTTTTTCGGCCATGCCGGCCAAGACGACGATGTTTTCATCAATGGAGAGCTTGGACAGTTTTTGGCTGATGCGGCCCGGGATGGGCAGGGCAATTTCAGCCATTTCCACCCGGTTGCAATAACCGGTGATATTCAACTCCGGAAAGCAAACCAGATCCGCGCCGGCGGTTTTCGCCTGTTGGGTCCATTCGATGGTTGCGGCCAGATTCCGGTCGATCTCTCCCACCGGTGCTTCGCAGGTGATGGCTGCTATAGTTATATCTCGCATCAGCTCTAAATACCGTTGATCAGGAATCCACGCAATGGTTAATAATCAATACTTGTTCCGCAGCCGGTTTTAAGTTTTAAGTTTTAGGTTTAGGATTTCAGTCGATTTTATGAAGAGGAATACCATATGGTCAAACGCTCTGAACTGTATAAAACAGGCAGAATTCCTCCGCCTAAAACCTAAAACCTAAAACCTAAAACGTGTCCCTCATTCGATGCCCAGCCTTCCTATCCTAAAAATTAATTCAATCGGGCGCAGACGGCTGAACCTAAACATCAAACTGTGCTCTAATCTTAAACACTTTTGTCGCGGGCAAATTCAAAATGGTATTCACCCCGGTCTCTTTGGAGATCTGGGCCAGGTTTTCAGCAATCTCTTCCCTGGATTCGGCGATGAAAGTAAACCAGATGTTGAATTCATTCTCCCGTATGTAATTGTGCGTCACGCCGGGATAGCGGTTGACCACCGCGGTAAATGCATCGATTTTATCTTCCGGGACTTTTGCCGCACACAAGGTGCTCACAAAACCCACCTTGTGGGGCACGAAATTGCCTCCGATGCGGCGGATGATCCCCTCCGCTTTTAAATTTTGGACACGCTTGATGACCTGCTCCTCTTCAAGCTCCAGCTCATTGGCAATGATACGATAAGGTCTGGCGTCAATTGGAAAATCGGACTGGATTCGGTTGATGATCTTTTTATCGATGGCATCCAATTTCAAAATGGTGTTCTCCTGCGCATGAGTTGTGGATGGTATCTGGTGTCGGGTGATCAAACCTGAAAAAATCTTTTATCCCACATCACGGATGAACTTGATGTGCAGCTTTCTGGTGCGGGGACCATCGAATTCGCAATAGAAGATGCCTTGCCAGGTTCCCAGCACCATGGTGCCGTTTTCAACAGCCACTACCTCGGATGCTCCTATCAAGGAGGATTTCACATGGGCCGGTGAGTTGCCTTCCATGTGCCGGTAATTCGCCTTCCAAGGCACCATTTGATTCAGCACCATCAGAATATCACGGCGTACACTGGGATCGGCGCTCTCATTGATGGTGATGCCGGCGGTGGTGTGGGGGACGTAGAGCATGCAGATGCCGTCCATGAAATTTTCGGCCTTAATCGCCGTTTGAATTTCTTTTGTGATGTCGATTAATTCAGTCTGGGCGCTGGTTTTTACGGTAATTGTTTTCATACAGTTACCTCTTAAATCAGGTTTTAGGTTTTAAGTTTTAGGTTTTAGGCAAAGGAATTCTATCTGTTTTTATTTACCAATACAAAATAAGCATCCGCACACGGGCCAAAGACCATAACGTATAAAATCGGCTAAATTCATTAACCTAAAACTTAAAACCTAAAACCTAAAACTTCAGCGGCTGAACCTTCTCAACAGACTATGAATCTTTCCCGATCTCTTGTCCACCAACGCTTATCATAAAGATTCCCCGTCGCTGAACAAAAAAAGGCTCTGCCGGGAATAGGCAGAGCCTTTGCGAACAAGAAAGCGAAATTTTTAATTAGACGCAACCGGTGGGTTTCGGCAGACCGGCCATTTTACAAGCTCCCTTTCCCGGGCCTGAAGGGAACAGCTCGTAGATGTGTTTCAGTTTGAAACCGGTAACCTTGGACAGAACGCGAACCATTGGGGCGATACCGTTTTTCTCATAGTAATCGCGCAGCACTTCGATCACTTTTTTATGCTCATCGTTCAGCTCATCGATACCTTCTTCTTTTTTTACATACTGAACCCACTGCTCGTTCCAGTTTTTGTAATCATCGATGAATCCGTCTTCATCTACGGTAAAGGTTTCTCCACCAAATTCTACTGTCGGCATTTAAACTCCTCCTTTGCAAATTTTTATTTGATTCGGCTAAACAGCCTATGCGGAATCCAAAAAAATTGTGAAGTTATGTCTAATAGCGGATCGGCATTTGAATGTCAACACGAAAAACGGGCGGCTCAAAAGGCGGCAATCCGCCGTGTTTAGTGCATTTCCATACCTTCGGGATCAATATTCCCGCGGGGTCGCGTTAACCTCGTTCAAAGTAAAAACCGGACCGTCTTTGCACACCAGTTCTTTACCAATTCCGCAGCGGCCGCACATGCCGATACCGCATTTCATCCTGTTTTCCAAGGACAAAATGATGTGGTCATGATCATATCCCAGCTTTTCAAGGACCGGCTGTGTAAATTTGATCATAATGGGCGGCCCGCATACGATGGCAAAGCTGTTTTCATCGCCTTGGGGGGCCTTTTCCTCGGTCACCGGTGGCACAAAGCCCACATTGTATTTCCAATCGGGATCGTCGGTGCCGTCCACCGTGATGTGCATGTTGATGTCGTCACGCTTTTCCCACTCGATGAGTTCGTCCTTGTACAAGAGCATCCCCGGGGTCCTTGCGCCGTATACGACGGTAATATCGCCGAATTTTGGACGGTTGGCAGGATCCAGCATGTAGATGATGGAGCTGCGCAGGGTGGTAAACGCAAACCCACCGCCGACGATGAGGATATTTTTGCCTTCCAACCGCTCCCATGGGTACCAGTTGCCCAAGGGGCCCCGGACGCCCATGGTATCCCC
>JASFER010000349.1:0-5809 GCA_050124755.1 Desulfobacteraceae bacterium | reverse complement strand
CGATCCCATTTCCCTGCTTGACGGGGCCCGCAAAATCAAAGACGACCTGTGTCGCCTGCCCCTGGTCAAGCGGGTCCGCCTGATTGCCGATCCGGGCGAGCAGGTGACTATCGCTTTGGATGACGCCGCGGCCCGGCGTCTGGACCTCAATGCCCAAACCCTGGCGACCCAGCTTAGCGCCCGCAACCGTATGCTGCCCGGTGGATCCTTGAAGCTGGCCGGAAAATCCCTGCGGCTTAGACCCCTGTCCGAATTCGCATCGGTGGAGGAGATCCAAAATACGCCCATTCAGCTGCCGCAAGGCAAATCGGTACCTCTGAAAGAGGTGGCACGGGTTTACATGGGACCCGTTGAACCGGCCTCCGCCTACATGCGGTTGAACGGCCGGATGGCCGTCGGCGTGGCCGTGGTGCCGCGGGAAGCGATAAATCTGGTATCCTTTGGAGAAATGGTGCGGAACAGGGTTCAGGCGTTGTCCGACGATCTGCAGCCTTTGACGATCCAAACCGTCACCTTCCAACCGGCCCGCACCCAGGCCAGATTGAGCGAATTAAACCGTTCACTGCTTTTTGGTGTCTCTATCGTCGCCGGTGTTCTGGTCATGGCCATGGGTTTGCGCCTCGGCCTGGTGGTGGCGGCCGTGGTACCGCTGGTGACCATGACCAGCGTGGCGGTCTATGCCTGGGGCGGCGGCGTGCTGCACCAGATCTCCATGGCCGCCTTGGTGTTGGCCTTGGGCATGCTGGTGGACAATGCCATCGTCATGGCCGAAAACATCCAATGGCGTTTAGACCGGGGGGAAGATCCACAACGTGCCGCCCTTGGATCGGTGCGGGAGCTGGCCTCCCCTCTGGTGGCGGCCACCCTGACTACGGTGGCCGCTTTCGCCCCCATGCTGATATCCAGCGGACCCACAGCGGATTTTACGCGCTCCATTCCGGTGATCCTCATGCTGACCCTGGTGATCAGCTATCTTTACGCCTTGTTGGTTACACCCACCTTGTCACAAATGCTGCTTCGGCCTCGAACCCGGCGCGGGGCAAACATGCTGGATGGGATGGCCCGACGCCTGGCCCGATTCGCCATTGGTCGTTCCGGCCTGGTGCTGGCGGCGGCAGGCGGTATTCTGATCATATCCCTGGTGCTGTCTAAGAATGTGAACCAACAGTTCTTTCCTTCCGCCGACCGCAACCAGGTGCTGGTGGATATCAAGCTCAATGAAGGCGCTCACCTGGAGACCACCAGTGAGGCTGTTCGCCAAGTGGAAAAAGCCCTGCTCGAACGACCCGAGGTCAGCAGCGTGGCCGGCTTCATCGGCCGCAGCGCGCCGGCATTTTATTACAATGTGCCCAGGGTGCCGTTCAGTCCGCACTTCGCCCAGCTGATCGTCGAGACCCGCAGCGTAGCCGCCAATGCGCAATTGATGGCCTATGTGCGCGAAACATTGGCACCCGAACGGCCCGGCCTGGAGATTATCACGCGCAAACTGGAGCAGGGTCCCCCGGTTCAGGCGCCGGTGGAGGTGCGTCTCAGCGGGAATAACCTGGAAAATATACACCGGGGCGCTACGAAGGTCGCCGCCGCACTGAAGTCCGTTCCCGGCACAATGGATGTGAGACACGACTTGGGACCGGGAGCCCCCGCCCTGCGCTTTCGCATTGATGATGCAGCTGCAGCACGATTCGGGATCAGCCGTTCCGATGTGGCCGGAGCCATCTACGGCCACACCCGCGGGTTGTCCATTGGCGAGCTTTACACCCGAGAAGATCCCATCCCGGTGGTCATTCGCTCAACAAAGGGTGAGCGGCTGGCCGTAGCCGACCTGAAGACGTTGGATGTTCCGACACGCAATGGCGGCGTGGTGCCTTTGGCGCAAGTGGCGCATATGGAACCGGTTTGGGTGCCGGCGGCCATCCGCCATCGCAACGGTCTGCGCATCGCAACGGTCTCTTCACAATTGCTGGATGGTGTACCCTTCACCCAGGTCCTAACGGCACTGCAACCTAAATTGAATGCCATCGATCTGCCCCGGGGGGTGAAAATCTCCTTTGGCGGCGATGCCGAAGGTTCGGGTGAAGCCAATGGTGAGATGATACGCAATCTGCCCATAGGGCTGTTGTTGTTGCTTGGGGTTTTGTTGGCGGAGTTCAACTCCTTCCGTCGCATGGGCATCATTCTGATCACCATACCATTGGCGGCCGCCGGTGTGGTGCCGGGGTTGCTCATCGGCCATCAACCCTTCGGCTTCATGTCTTTTCTGGGCGTCATCGCGCTGGTGGGTATTGTGGTCAACAATGCCATCGTGCTTGTGGAATTGATCGAAACACGTCGAAAGGACGGCGCGGACCTGAATGCGGCCCTTGAGGAAGCGGTGGTTCGCCGCATTCGCCCCATCGTGCTGACCACCGCCACTACGGTGGCGGGATTGCTGCCGCTGGCATTATCCTCATCCACCCTTTGGCCGCCGCTGGCGTCAGCCATGATATCGGGACTGCTGGCGTCAACAGCCTTGACCCTGGTGGTGGTGCCGGCGCTCTATGGCATCATGATGCGTCCATGGAAACTCCGTTGGCCCCAAAGGTTGGGTTGGTCCGGAAGGCCATTGGTTTAAACCTATACCACCCCTTCATCTTCCATGGCCTGCATGGCGCGCTTCATTTGCCGGATAGCCTGGCGAATACGATGTTCGTTCTCCACCAGGGCCAGGCGCAAATAGCCCTCTCCCTCCTCGCCGAACCCGATTCCAGGAGCCAGGGCCACATTGGCCCGGTTCATCATCTCGATGGAGAAATCCATGGATCCCATTTTGTCAAAGGGAGCCGGTATGCGGGTCCAGACGAACATGCCCGCTTTGGGCGGCTCGGCCGGCCAGCCGATGCGCGCCAAGCCGTCGCACATCACATTGCGGCGGCTTTCGTAAAGGCCCGCCTGCTTGACCACGTCGTCTTCGCAATGCCGCAGGGCCATGATGCCGGCGATCTGAATGGCGGAAAAAATACCGTAATCGTAGTAGCCCTTGATCTTTCTCAGGGCGCCGACGATTTCGCAGTTGCCCACACAATAGCCCAACCGCCAGCCGGCCATGTTGTAGGATTTGGAAAAGGACCCGAACTCCACCCCCACATCCCTGGCCCCCTCCACCTCCATGAAACTGGGCGCCACATAGCCGTCAAAAGTGATTTTGGCGTAGGCAAAATCGTGGATCACCATGAAATTGAACTTCTTGGCCAGGGCGACGATCGCTTTGTAGACCTCTCTGCCGCCCAAGATGCCGGTGGGGTTGTGGGGATAGTTGAGGATCAGCACTTTGGGGCGGGGCTGTACGTTTGCGCACATCATGGCGATGCGCTGGACGAAAGCCTCTTCGCCTTCCAAGGGAATGCGGATGACACTGCCGCCGGCGATGATGGCGGCATACACATGAATGGGAAAGGCCGGTGCGGGTACCAGGACCGTATCGCCGGGGCCGATGAGGGCCAATGCCAGGTGGGAGATGCCCTCCTTGGAGCCGATGGTACAGATCACTTCGGCGTCGGCATCGAGGTCGACGCCGTAATCCTTCTGGTAGTTCTTGGTGATCTCCCGGCGCAGGTTGCGCAGCCCGTCGGCCACCGGGTAACGATGGGTTCTGGGGTCGTTGGCCACTTCAATCAGCTTGTCGATGACCAGTTGGGGCGCCGGGTCCACGGGGTTGCCCATGCCCAGGTCAATCACATCATCCCCGTTCCAGCGTTTCTCCATCTTCATCTGGTTGATCATGCCGAAGAGATAAGGGGGTAGCTGGGACATGCGCCGGGCAAATTGAAAAGTGCTTTCTTGTTCCATGGGATGCTCTCCTTTATAAAAACAGAGCCCCGGACCGCTTTATCGATCCAGGGCTTAAAGCAGAACACCGCGGACCGACCTTCACAGCCCGTGGCGTGGTGTGCAAATTTGGCTATCTAGCCGCCTTCCACCGCCAGAGCTGTGCTAAGCGCGGCGGCTGCGGCGATTTGATGGATATGTTTCATCAGATCTCGCTTCCACATTTATAATTTCGCTACATATACAGGACCGTGATTTAAGTGTCAATTGTTGAGACATTTTTACCACCATGCCGATTCCGGTGCTTTGCTGTGCGACCGCAAGCTGCCGGACGAATCCTGATCGTCATGGTAAAGTAAGGCGCAATGTGCTAAACCATCGCCATGATGACCGCCGACAATACCATCATCAGATTGCGCAACATCCATTTCGGCTACCCGAACGGGGTAACGGTATTGAACGATCTCAACTTTACCATGCGCAGGGGAGAGCGCATCGGTTGGGTCGCTCCCAACGGCAGCGGGAAAACCACCCTTTTTCATATCATTATGGGCCTGCAGACCCCGGATAGAGGCCGGATCGAAATCTTCGGCCGGCCGGTCAACACGGAAAAGGATTTTATCCCGGTCCGCCAGCGCATCGGCCTGTTGTTCCAGGATGCCGATGACCAGCTGTTTTCACCCACGGTGCTGGAGGATGTGGCCTTCGGCCCTTTGAACATGGGTAAAAGCCATGAGGAGGCCCTGGCGGTTTCCCGTCGCATCCTGGATGAACTGGGACTCAGAGACTTCGAAGACCGCGTGACCTTCAAGCTTTCCGGCGGTGAAAAAAGGCTGGTGGCGCTGGCCACCGTGCTGGCCATGGAGCCGGAAGTGCTGCTCCTGGACGAACCCACCAGCGGCCTGGATGAAAAGACCAAGGCACGGCTCAAGGAGGTGTTGAGAGAATTGGACCTGTCCTATATCCTCATCTCCCATGAGTTTGATTTTATGGCCGATATGGTCACCGCCTACCAGACACTGCAAGGCGGCAAGATTGTCGATACTCCGGAACACCATCCGCATGTGCATGAGCATGCGCATCCTTTGGGAAAGCAGCCCCACAAACACTGAAAAGCGGCTTAAAAGTTTCCCCTCGAACCCAATCTCCGTGTTGGATTATCAAGTTCAATCCTCAACGTAGCGCAGCTACGCCTGCGGTTGAACTTGATAATCCGCCTTGATCTTGGGCCCGATTGAAAACTTTTAAGCCGCTTTTCAAGTTTTCAAATTCAATGGTGAATTATAATCAAATGTTTGCATCGTTGGTATATGTCCTTAGATTGTATGGGAACTTGGCGTTCAGGCAACGCCTGAAACTTCCTTTAATCGCAAGAGGTAAAAGCGTGGTCGTTGGACCTATCGAGATTGATCTTATTCGGCATGGCGAAGTGCACAACCCCCAGCAGATTTTGTATGGCCGGCTGCCCCGGTTCCGGTTGAATGCGAACGGCCGGCACCAGGCAAAGTTGGCGGGCCATTGCCTCAATGGCGATCCCCTAGATGCCTTGTTCAGCAGCCCCATGTTACGGGCGCGTCAGACTGCCCTGGAGATTCTTACTCACTTCGGCCATTTGACCTTGCGCATCTCGACGTTGATCAATGAAGTTTACACCTGTTATGAGGGTCGGCCGGGAGCGGAGATCGATGCCCGCGAAGGTGATGTTTACACCGGTGCGGAGGCCTGTTTTGAACAGCCAAAAGATATCGTGGATCGCACCCGCAGGTTTGTTGCACGTATGCGCAGGCAATACGCCGGTGGTCGTGTGGCGGCTGTCACCCATGGTGATGTCATCACTTTCATGGTGCTCTGGGCCAAAGGTTATGACTTAGCGCCCCGAAACAAGACCCGCCTTCTTCAAGCCGGGTACCCGGAGGCCTATCCGGCCCATGCCTCCATCACGACGCTAACCTATAATACCACGGACCTGGAAGAGAAGCCGATCATCGCGTATACCAAACCATAG
>JASFER010000348.1:0-5879 GCA_050124755.1 Desulfobacteraceae bacterium | reverse complement strand
GAAGCGACGATGTTGGGCGCCAATTCATATCCGAATCCGGCTATGTTTACATTTGAGTAACGCATTAACTATTCCATTCTAAGCAAAATAAATAATTATTTATTTTAACCTTAATACTTGGTCTTCGAGGCCAAGCCGGAGGCACAAGGTTGTGTCGAAATAACGCTTAGGGACGGCCGGGGCAGAGCCCGGCCCTAGGAAGACCATTTCCCTGGCAAAACATATCTCTCCAAGCGTAGGGCCGGCCTCCGTGCCGGCCTTGTATGGGACTCAATCCATCAGCAGATTTCGAGCACCATTTCTGTACTGAATTGTTTTTATACAAAAACTCATTACAGGAGGTGACCCAAAGCCAGGTTTTAAAGGAACCTGATAATCAAGCGGTTCCGCAACCATGAACCAAGAACCAAAAACCATGAACCTATAGTGGTACCAGTCGAAGTCCGAACCCCTGCATTTTATATATATAGATGCCGTCAACTTGCAAGCAGCCGTCAGCCATGATCAACGGCCGCTCTCCATCCTCGATTCGGGTGATCCCCGCTTCGACCATCACCCGTGTGTTGGATGGAATCACCTGGCCCCGATAGGACCATTGGTGCTCTTCGGCAACGGCCATTTCAAACCGATGGGAGTGGATGCATTCCGGCCAGCGCTCCATGGCGGCGAACTTCATCAATTGCAGGAAGGATTCGACGCCCAATGACCCCGGCCAAACCGGGTCCTGATAAAAATGTGCCTTGAAAAACCATTCACCGGGATCAACCATCTTGTATCCGCGAACGTAGCCAAGGCCGTGGGGCCCGCCATCGGGACAATAGGCATCAATTCCATCGATCATGCACAGCGCTTTGGCGGGCATGTTTAAACCGGAGATGGTGAAGCCACCCTCATCAGATGCGTCATCCGGATGAACGGGATCATCGAGACCGCATGTTCGGCTGATTGAACGGCTTATTTCCCGTTCCGAAGGTTGGTATACCGATTCACGCAGGCCCACCTGCCGGGAGAGGGCCTGGGCGGTGAAGAAACCGAAATAGGTGGCGCCGGTGTAAATGACGCGGCCGTCTTTCAAGACTTGGAAATCAAAGTTTTCGATGATCATGTCGGCTGCTTCGGAAACCTTGGTCATACGGGTGCGCATGGTCAACGTCTGTTTCTCAGGCAAGAGGTTGGCATGCTGAACGGCACTGCCGCCGAGGTTGCGGAATTTAAGGTCGCTATCGCTTTTGAGGGCTGAGCCGGCATAAGCCGCCAGCCACCCACAAGGTTGCAGAGCGATCTCCAGCAGGACACAAAAGGGCATGATGCCGCTGCGGTCGGCGGCAAAATACCAGGCGGTTTCGGGTACATCGTACTGGGCTTCAACCCAGCCATCCGGCTTGAGCACCCACGCCTCGGGTTCAATGGCGGTAATACGATCCATAAAACAGTAGGGCGGGCCCGGCAAGCGGGCAATGGTTCGATTTTGGTCAAAGACGGCATACGGCCGGCCGAAGGCTTTGGACGGCCGGCCAATGGCGAACTCCAAAATGTGTTCATGGGTGAAAAGGGGATGGGGGTGTGGCTGATCGGACATATTGACCGGTTCCAGAGGCCCCCGTTCGAGACGCTTCCAAAAAGTTTGTATATGCTGCTTCGTCTCACCGGTCATTTGCATGGACATGTCTTTAAAGAAGACAATGTAATGACCGTCGGCATACATGTGGGCGTCGGCGATGACATAAGGTTCGGGTTTGTAGCCGATCTCTTTGATCTCCACCGCATAGTGGACATGGCGTGTGGCCGGCGTCACCGGTCCCCTGCATTTGAGTCGGCAATCAATGCCCTGGATGGGTTCATAACAGACTTCGGTTTGATCGGTGACCCAGCCCAATCTTAGCAACAGGACCCGCAAGGTGTGGGCGCAGCATTCATACATCAAGGTTCCGGGCATTACCATGTCATCCACAAAATGGCAGGTCAGAAACCAATCATCGGGATGGATATCGGCTTCGGCCCTGATATACCCTTTCTTAAATCGGCCGCCCTCAGGTTCCAGTGAAACCACCCGGTGGATGAGACGCATGCGCCCGTCCGGCAGGCAAAGGGCCTCGGGTAATTGAATCCCTTTGAACCGGGAGCCGAAACATGCTCCGGCATCACCACGGCGCAGAGCATCGATTTGAGATTCGTCATAAGCTTCCGAACTGAGATCGATTAAAGGTGCGTATGGCGTCCCGTTTATGGAAGGTTCCCATGCTTTGTCATCCTCGGTCAAAATAATTCCACCGGAATTTCGCACTTCTTCCTCTGTAAAAAAACCGGCGCAGCCCTCGGTCATGGTGATCAAATGCTGGTCCCCAATGAAGCCTTCAAAACGGAAAAAGAAGAGATAGGTCTCTTCCTGGCGCACGAATTTATCGATGTGAATGTCGTATCGAATGGTTTCACCGGGGCGGGGGAGGCCGCGATGAAAACGAATCCTGGCATCCAATAACCGGTAGGTACGCTCTCCCTTGACTTGGTGATCGATGCCAAGATAGGCGCATAAGAACAGATCCGCCTGTCCGGCCTCCACCGAAATACAGACCGGGGCACGCTTGCCGTCCAAATACCAGGCGCCATCCAAAACATCATGCTCAGTGACCACCCGGCCGGAACCCAGGGAGCGTTTTTCACCCTCTACGCTGATGATGCGATCCACCAGCATCAACGGTTCATCCGGCAACCGCACGCGGGCCTTATAGGTGTCGACGATGTCAAATTGCGGTCCCAGCATTTTTCCCACCGATCCGATGGCGAATTCCATGCATTGAGCACGATCAAAAGCCACGCTGGTTTGTGGGGCATACGGAGGATCCGGCAAGATGGTTTTTTCGGAGATATCTAATGTTTCCACATGGGTGCGCCCATTCTTCAGCGCCCCTGCCAATTGTGTTTGAAACTCCAATGCTTTTCCATATTGGGATGTCAGCGCCTGCGACAGCTCGAGAAATTTTTCATGGGCTCTGGCCGTAGCGGTGACGTTTTCATTGAGCTGGTCGATCACGTTTTTGTAAACCAAGGCCCCATTCAATGTCGAAGCTTCGAAAGATTCAGTCGGGATCGGCGCTCCAATAGAGGGGGACTGGTTGTCGCCGGTTTTCCGGCGGTGTGGCTTTTCAACAACAGACGGTACAGCGGGCAGCTTCAAGGAGAGGGGCTGACCGCCCACGGGCACCGTTATGGTGGTCCGGCTTTTGGGCTTATGGGGTTCCGATGGCTCCTTTTGATAACCATACAGCGGGTCAAGGTCGACCGCCACACCCACCGCGGCCAGGCTGCCCACGCATTTGAGCAGGGTCAGGGGCTCATATTCGGATCGATGGTTGGCCGTCACGGCAAGATGGGGCTTGCCGTCTAATATGTCATCGATCATCCGGGTGCAGGAACAGTGCGGGCCGATCTCCAAAAAGATTCGGACGCCATCCTGGTATGCCTGTTCAATGGTGCGGGGGAAATGAAAACCTTCCAACGCCTGTTTGGTAATGGATTCGGCAGTGGTCTCCGTGGTGGGTGGGATGACTTTTTCAAAAGCGCAACTGTAAAACTGAACACCCTCCAACGGCGCGGTATCAAACCGGTGAAGCTCATAATAGGCCTGGGCTGCAGGCAGCGCCGCATCGCAATGGACGGCTACCACACCGTCCAGATAGACCGCCGTACATTGCATCTTTTCAATGGCAGCTTCTACCTGTGTCTTGAGACCACCGATCACGCATTGATGGGGGGTGTTCACAATCAAACGCCGCAGATGGGGCAGATCTGCCATGATCCGGTCAACGGTTTGTACATCACGGTTCACGGCGGCGGCCCTCCACTCAATGGGCTGGTCATCGGCAATCTTCCACGATTTCCGAACGGATTCACACGGGCCGGCCAATTGGTTTTTAAACAGATCCGATGCTTCAAGCCGGCTGAGCATTTGGGCGCGGTCCGGCCAGACTCCCATGGCAAAGAGGCCGGCGGATTCTCCCAAGCTGTATCCGATCACGGCAGAGGGCGTGATTTTGAATTTTTTCAGCAATTGGGTGACTTGCCCCCCAAAAAGCACCTGGCCGAATATGGTGTGCAAAGGGTCTGAGACCAAATCCTTGTATGCTTGTTGTGACCATCCGTCACGCCAATCCACGCGCCATGGATCGTACCACCGGGGCAATAATTGGAATTTGAAGCGTTCGGTGGCAGCGTCCATCTCCTCAAGCACGCCGGGCCAATGGGCGCCTAATGTTCTGCCCATACCGATATAATGGTTGCCGGAACCGGGGTAGATGAACGCCAGTCGTCCATTGAATTCCGAATGATCGGGAAAATAGGCAATCCCCCCTCGGCCGCCCATGGTGCATCGGGTACCGTTTTCGACGGCGCTGCGGGCATCTTTCAGCAGCGACTCCAATTCGACAACGGAGCCCGCGACAATGGAAAGGGTATGGCCGCCGTTCCCGATATGCCGGTTTGAAGATTGATGGTACCAGTGGTGGGCCAATCCCTCGATGGTGTCAGTGCTCTCGCCGGCCGCTGCTTTAGCCAGAGTCGCCAGGTTCTCCAAGCTTTCCATGAGTTCGCTCTGGTGATGGCCTGTTATCACAAAAAGACCACAGGGCAGTGCACCCATCGGCCGCATGCATTGTTGATCGGCTGGGGAGGATGCTTGATCGGCCGGTTCCGGCTCTGCCAAAACCGCATGCATACAACCGCCCAGGGAGGTCATGGATGCCACGCATGCCTTGCGAGGACCGTCCTGCCGGTTCCGGGACCAATAGACCGGCTGAACGGGAAAATAAAAAACACCTCGCTCCCACTCCGTTTGAGCGGAGTGCTGATAATTGCTCGCAGGTGGAATGATGCGGTGGAACAAGCTCAAAGCAGATTTTGCGACGGCAGCCAGTCCTGTCACAGCGCCGGTGTGGCCCGCAATGGGAGCGAGGGTGCCGATGGCGATGCCGTCTTCAGATCGTTGTCTTGCAAGCTCTCCGAAAAATGCGCGCAAAGACCTGGCTTCGACGCCATCATAGTCAGGTATGCCGCATCCATGGGATTCCATTAAATCGATAGCGTCCGGCGCTATTTCGGCATCATCAAAAGCGCGTTTTAGAGATGCCGTATAGACGGATTCATCAGGCAGGCAGCGGCCGTTGGGCGGAGCGGATGCGCTGCCCATTGATTGCAACAGTGCATAGATCCGATCGCCGTCAGCGCGGGCGTCTTCAAGCCGTTTAAGCACTAGGGCCACCGCGCCTTCACCAGGCAGCGTTCCATCTGCATGCGCGTCAAAGGGGCGGATTTCACCTTTGGCGCTGATCCCCGGACGAGTGTATAGCGAGGCCATATTGCGTTCATCGCCGTTGAGATCCACGGCGCCGACCAACATGGCGTCCACCTGTCCGGACCGCAGCATGTTGCGCGCGATATCCAAGGCAGCAAAACCCGAGGCCTCTTCCGCCGAAACCACAAAGGAGGGGCCGCCAAAGCGAAATTCCCTGGCGATGCGACTGGCCACGATACCTCCCAATGCGCCCAATGTGCGGGTTGCGGTTAAGGGCGGACCGCAGTCATCCCTGGCCGATGGCAGCCATTGTTCAAGTGTATGCGTCTCTATGGAAGCGCCGGAAATTCGGTTCCATTCATTAGCAAGTTTTGGCAGCGCCCAGCGAAGGTGGAAGTTGGTCGCTTCGTAATCAAAGCCGATGCCGATGATGGTCCCCATGCGCTCTCTGGCATGGCGCAGTGGCAGGCCGGCATTGTTCATAGCACCGGACGCCACCTTGAGCATGAGCAATTGCTGGGGAAGAATATCCGGTATTTCCCCGGGAGGGATTTGAAATTCGCCCATTTCGATTGAAATGTGATCGATAAAA
>JASFER010000347.1:0-5891 GCA_050124755.1 Desulfobacteraceae bacterium | reverse complement strand
TTTTCGTAATCATCATAAGGCCTTACTCTGGAGAAGAGTGAGTGACCATCAAAACTGGCCGCGAGCAATCACCGCCATTTCAGATAATCGTTCTTTATTTCCACGGGTACGCAGTTTGTGTACATATTTCCAGTGGAATGTAGCAAGTCCGGTTAGTACATCCCTTGCTTCATTAGGCCTCAAATATTCAGCGTATCCCCATGTCTGCCAATAAAATTTCCAGCCGCCGCTTTCTGGATATCCAAATATGGTTGTGCCTCCAACAAAGTATACCTCCCGGTTTCTTACTGACATCTTAAGTATTTTACGTCGGTTTCTAACCCGGTTTATTTTGCCCCTTAAAAGGGTGTCGGCCGCTTGATTGTACCGTGGTTTCGCCAATGATGATTTAGTGTTTAGTGTTGTCGCCTGAAAATCAGTACGGGCCTGTGTGTGAAGGTTATTAAGTTGGCCTGTCACCGTCGGGCCCTGAAGGCTGGGTAATCGATTCGGCGCCCCCGAGCCGGGCTCTATTTTGTTTGCGTGGTAGACGACCAATTTCTGACTTGTCGGACTTGAGCCTTCGGTATCGACGAAGAATTTACAACCGCTCATATTGTCGGTTACGAAAAAGTCGATCCCTAATAATCTGGCTTCAGATGGTGCTGGCAGCTTGACTGATGTTATTTTGCCTTGGCAGTATGGTAACCAAACAGCATTTCCGCCAGTGCTTCGGGTGCCAATGAGTTGGGTCAAACCACCTGGCAACGGTTGCGTGCGAAGATTGCATCGCACATTATAGGTATTGTACATGTAATGTTCCCCTCGCAAAAGATCCGGTTTCCGAAAACCTGGATCATTGCACTTATAGGGTATGGTGGCCAATGTTGCCGGAGCTGGTCTCATTTTATTTCCCCCTCCGCCTCTATGTTTTTGTTTCTGGTAAAACCGTTTTGTTCTGCGATTATTTCTGCCAATTGTGCCTTGGCTAACGTCATCAGCTCCCCTCCCCTGTTTTCGAAGATCCCAATAATTAAATAATATTAACCAAGTCAACAAGTTAGAGCAACCTAAAAATTATTGCACTTACTACGGTGGTGTCTCAGTCGCTCAAAAGCGCTTCTTTTCGCCGCAGTGCCGATAAGTACATCCAAATTGAGATTAATCTGAACAGCTGTGATATAATTTATTTCTACGATATAGGTCGCCAAAAGCATGCCTGCGGCAAGCAAAGCATCGCTGTGGTTGCCGCAACTGAGAAATCAGTTTGAGGGAAACACCATGGACAAGACACGTCAAAAGGAGGCGTTCGAGTCGGCTCCGCTGGATTTTTCAAGCGCCACATTCCAATGGGACGCAGGACTATACGAAGCCGACACAGTGGATGGACTGAAGCGGGACATCATCCGGCATATCGTCTCCAGCCTTGGTCTCGACTATGCCCGTCCCAGCGAATACAATTATTATCATGGGCTGGCCTTGGCCGTGCGTGACCGCATGATCGACCAGTGGATCAGGACGCAGCGTTCCTACTACGAAAAGCAGAGCAAGCGTGTGTATTACCTCTCCATGGAATATCTGCCTGGCAAATCTCTCTTAAACAATCTGCATTGCCTCGGCATTTACGATGTTGTGAAACAGGCCTTGGCCGAATTCGGCCTCAAGCTCGAGGACGTGGCCGAGGTGGAGTGGGATGCGGGCTTGGGCAATGGCGGCCTTGGCCGCCTGGCCTCCTGCTATCTGGATTCCATGGCTACCAAGGGCATCTCGGGCTACGGTTACGGCATCCGCTACGACTATGGCATGTTCCACCAAGTCATTGAAAACGGAGCCCAGGTAGAGCGCCCGGACAACTGGACCCAGCGGGGCAATCCTTGGGAATTCAACCGCGGCCGTTTTCTCTATGAGGTCAATTTCTTCGGTCGTGTTCACGCCTGGAGCGATGACCATGGCCGACTGCGCCATAACTGGGTCGACCCGGAAAAGGTTCTGGCCATGGCCTGCGACATGCTTGTGCCGGGTTTCCGCAATGGCCAGGCCATCAATATGCGACTGTGGTCCGCCAAGTCGGACACCGAATTCAACCTTGAGTTCTTCAACACCGGCGACTACATCGGCGCAGTGGAGGCCAAAATCCACGACGAAGTCATATCCAAGGTGCTCTATCCCAGAGACGAACAGTTGGAAGGCCGGATGCTAAGGCTTTGCCAGCAGTATTTCTTTGTTGCCGCCACCATTCAAGATATACTGCGCAGGTACAAGAAGAAACATGACGCCTTCGACAAGCTGCCGGAAATGGTCGTCATCCAGCTCAATGACACCCATCCGGCCATTGCCATTCCGGAACTGATGCGGATCCTCTTGGACGAGGAACTTTTGGACTGGGATACCGCCTGGGACCTGTGCACCCGGGTCTTTGCCTACACCAACCACACCGTCCTGCCTGAAGCCCTGGAAACCTGGCCCTGCTCCCTGATTGAACACGTTTTGCCCCGGCACATGCAGATCATCTACGAAATCAACCATCGTTTTTTGCAAGGACTGGAGCAAAGCGACGCCGGCCGCCTCGATTCGGGTAACCGAAGGTCCCGCCTGTCAATCATCCAGGAATATCCGGAGAAAGCCGTACGTATGGCCAATTTGGCCATTGTGGGCAGTTTTTCAGTCAACGGCGTGGCCGCCATGCACACCGAGATCCTCCGAAAGAAGGTCTTTCCCGAATTTAACACGATTTTTCCGGATCGCTTCAGAAATATCACCAACGGTGTTACCCCCCGCCGCTGGTTGAAGCAGTGCAATCCAGCCCTGACCGACCTGATCAGGGAAAAAATTTCCAATGATTGGATTTACAATCTGGAGCAGTTGCGCGACCTGGTTCCACATGCCGAGGATTCCGAATTCCGAGCTCGCTGGCACGAGGTCAAGCGCCTAAACAAGAAAACCCTGGCCGACTACGTTGACTGGAAGGTCGGAATTGCATGCAATCTGGACGCCATGTTCGATGTACAGGTCAAACGCATCCACGAATACAAGCGCCAACTGCTCAACGTGCTTCACGTGATCACGCTCTACAACCGGATCAAGGCGGATCCCGGAAGGGAGTTCACACCCCGCACCGTGTTCTTTGGCGGCAAGGCGGCCCCGGGATATAAGATGGCCAAACTCATCATCCGGCTGATCAACGCTGTCGCCGAGGTCGTGAACAACGACTTGGAAGTGGAAGGCCGGCTGCAGGTCATCTTCCTTCCCAACTACTGCGTGTCCCAAGCCGAGAGGATAATCCCTGCCACGGAACTCTCGGAGCAAATTTCCACTGCGGGATACGAGGCCTCGGGGACCGGGAATATGAAGTTTGCGCTCAACGGCGCATTGACCATCGGAACCTTGGACGGCGCCAACATAGAGATGCTGGAAGAAATCGGAAAGGACAACATGTTCATTTTCGGACACACCGCCGCCGAAATCGCCGCCCTGCGCCAAGACAGCGACCATTCCCGGCACATTTACGAAAACGACCGGGAACTGAATGGGGCGCTGCAGACGATTATGCAAAACACATTCTCGCCCGGAAGCCCCGGCCTGTTTTCGCCCATCACAGATGCGCTGCTTCACAGAGCCGACAAATTCTGTGTTCTTGCCGATTACCGGGCCTACATGGATTGTCAGGAAAGCGCCGGTCGACTTTACCGAGACCAGGAAGAATGGACCCGCCGCTCCATCCTGAACACTGCCAACATGGGTAAATTTTCAAGCGACCGCTCGGTCACAGAGTATGCCAAGAAGATCTGGGGGGTAAAACCGCTGTCTTTTTGATACGGACCGATAAGGCCCAACAGAAACATACCTGCCGTTTGGGGCAATAAGGATTAGGAAATGGACCTCCTAAGAAACCGCAGAATATCGAGCAAGGAATATAGAATGCCGAAGTATGGAATCGCTGCGCTCTGCCATTATGATTTTAAATGACAGAATACCTTACTTCGGCACTCTGCGGTACCTTGTTCGATATTCGACATTCATATGACCTGGCCCTGAGGACCAGTTTTTATTGACGCAATAAAGTGCCGTTTTTCAAAGCGTGTTTTAAGGGGACAGTGAGCGGGGTGATGCCTTGGCAGCACCCCGCTTCACAAGAGAGGAAGATGATGAAAAAGTTAGGCTTCACCATTAACAATATGCATACTACATGCCAAAAAAGGATTTTTTAACATATTTATAAAATACGAATGATTATAATAAGATATCTATCCTATAGGTTGACGGCTGTTTTTTTACACAGTGGAAAATATGTTGGAATTTGCAAAATAAAAATGCAATCTGCAAAACGAGGGTCTTTGCCCAAAACCGCGACATTTCCGAAACTGCCTGTCTTTCATTTGGAAACAATGATGTTGTCCCATATTTATTTTTCCCTCGGTCCCGGACGGTACGCTGATTTAACGGCCACCTCAGATCAGCATTGCGTAATTCCTACTTAATCTGTATAGTATTGGTAGCAGCCAAGATCTTGCGGCCACTTTGGACGGATGAGTTGTCTTGACCACGTATTTGATTGACCCTGATCGTTTTCCGAATGAACCGCTGCCTGTTGGGAGCGATGCTTATTTTGTGAAAAGCTTGCAGAACCCTCGCCGCATTTGAGGTTTGTATGAGAATATTTCGTTTATTTCCTATAACTTTTATTACCTTCCTGCTTTTTACCGCCATGACTGGGATGATAACACTCGGCTGCGGCGGTGAGGATAGTCACAAACGTGTGAATTTCATCAAAACCATATCGGTAGCTTCACCCAATTTCGATCAGCAGGAGAGCCGGCATCTCAAAGTAGCGGTGGCGGCTATGATCTCTCCGAAAGAAACACTGAGCTACTATAAGGAATTGCTCGCCTACCTGGCCGGCAAACTCAACCATGAAGTCCGTCTGATTCAGCGGCGGACCTACCGGGAGGTAAACGAACTGTTTCGAAAGCGCCAACTGGATCTGGCCTTTATTTGCACAGGACCCTATGTGGCCGGTCGCCGGCGTTACGGTTTTGAAGGACTGGTCGCACCCGTGATCCGCGGCCAGCCGTTCTACCAATCGTACTTGATTGTAAACAAGGAGAGCGCCATAACCTCCCTTGATCAACTGCGGGGCAAGTCATTTGCCTTTACGGACCCGGATTCCAACACAGGATCCCTGGTTCCTCATTTTTGGCTGGCTTTAATGGGAGAGCGGCCCTCCACGTTTTTCAGAGATTTTACCTATACGTACAGTCACGACAATTCCATCATGGCCGTTGCCCGCTCGCTTGTGGATGCAGCGGCTGTGGACGGCCACCAATGGGAATATTTCAGCTTGCGTAACCCTCAGTACACCCGTCTGACGCAAGTCATTAAGAAATCAAAACCTTTTGGAAATCCCCCCCTGGTGGCTTCGGTAGATTTGGCCGCTGAATTGAAATCAGCGATACAAAATGCGCTCCTTGCCATGCACCAGGACCCGGAGGGAAAACGCATTTTGGATCAACTGCTCATCGACCGTTTCGAAAAGCCGTTGGATGAATGGTATCAACCGGTCCGGGACATGTACACGAGAATTCAGGTCATCGATGAAAAAAACAGTGCTAAGAATATGGCCCCGCACACTTAAACACACGCTGCTGCTGGCCATGGCCGTCACTGTCTTTTCCAGCGGTGTGGTGATCTCTCAGATCGTCATCCACCGTTACAGCCGCAGTCTGGCTCAGGAAGCCGTTGCCAGGGCTGAGAAGATCGCACATAATCTGGCTTTGGACGCGGCCGACAAAATTCTGATCAACGACCTGGTCGCGCTGCAAAAACTGCTGGACGATCAAATGGCCAGCGAACCGGCCATGGGCTATCTTTTCGTTTTGAGGGACGGCCGGATTTTGACACATACGTTCAGCGCC
>JASFER010000346.1:0-5951 GCA_050124755.1 Desulfobacteraceae bacterium | reverse complement strand
CACCCCGCACAGTACACCTTCGCATATTGCATCTTTTAAAATTTGGGACCATGTCCTGATTGGCGATCTGCATTGCAAGCCGCTATTTTGCAATTAAAATTCGCCGGTTAGGAAAATCATAATTGATCCATCAGGAAGATTCCGAATGGACGGCTTTCAATCAATTCAAAATCACCCATCAAGATATCCCCGCCATGCTCTACGTTATGCGGGATTACAGCTTGACCAGCATGGTTTGGATTGTCAAAGCCGTGCAAGAAGCACTGGCTCAAATGAATAAGCTTGATGATCCCCCAACGCTTTGGAATTGGGACACATGCTGCAAAGATTCCGGTATGAGCTACCTTGTACCATAAAAAGGAGATCCACATGTTCCACTCATCCGAGTATCTTGGGCCGAATACACAATTCCAGGAAAATGGGAAGGCAACATTCGCAGACAACATGGACCGCGCATCCAGTGGTTATCGTGTACTTGTCGTCCACCACCACCCGGACACTTTACATATGATGGCAACAATGTTTCGCAAACTCGGATATCAGGTTGCCGCCACATTCGACAGCACCAAAGCGCTTCTATATTTTCGCCGCAGGCCCTGTGATCTGCTGTTTACCGATTTGGATATGCCCGTGCTCAATGGATACCATCTGGCACGCCTGATAAAAAAACACCGCCCCCAAGCCAAAGCTGTGGCCATGACATTTCGCTGTCAGGTTGAGGTTGTTGACCTTATGGGAGACGGCATCATCGATGGATGGCTTTTCAAACCATTCAAAACCAATGAGTTCAAAGATACATTAGCCGAAATGGGTCTGCCGGTGGCGCACCACACTTGCTAAAGCAAGGGGTAAAAAAGATCAAAGAAAAGAATATTAGAGGTCTACAAATAGCAGCCCCCCCACATACATAATGGAGGCTTCATGAATAACACCATAAGTGCCAACCAAGGCATTGAATTGCTGGTGGAAAAATGCCGCAACGAGTTCCGGCGTCCTGAAAATACGGATTACTACACAGAGGATGATTACAAAGAGGCTGAAAGAAAATTTGTTAAATTTTGCTTGAACGGCAATTCTTATCATTGAATGCCGTGAAGATAGTGTGTCCCGGAACAATTGAAAGGATATAAACGCTATGAAATCAGATAAACGATCAACCGATGCCCTCCAAAAATGCGAACTGTGTGAACAAAAGATGAATCCTACGGTGAAAATTTACAATCATCATACCCGACTGTGCAAAGCCTGTTTTGATCATATGGAAAAATTGCCTGAAGTGGTGGCCAAAAGTGTTGAGCGGTTCCTGATCGGAAACGTTGTTTAATTATCGTAAAGGACCTGCAAAATGCCCGATGCCGCTATCATTGGCACCGGTAGTTACACCCCCGCAGGTACAATCCGCAATATCATTTTTTAATACCTTAAAAAGAGAGCAAATCATTATGGAAGTATCCGTCGCAAGGGTTATTCAAGGTTTGCAAGAGCTTTTTCCGGAATGCCAGGGAACGGAAATGTCATTGGAAACGGTTTTAGCCGATATGCCGGAGTGGGATTCCATGGCTGCGGTGAATTTGCAGACGTTTCTGCTTCAAGAGTATGAGGTGGAAGTCCCATTAGAATTACTAGCGGACGAAACCAGCCTTCGGGAAGTCATTACCTTTTTAGAAAATCCCTCGGCATTTGAGTCAACATATTGAGCCCCCATGAATCATGGTATCATCCATAGCTGAACGGATCCGCCCATTTTTTGTGAAGGGAAGCTGTATATGCATATCAAGGAACTGATCCAATATATTGTCCAGGCCCTAGTCGACAATCCTGAAGCGGTTTCGGTAAATGAGATCGAGGGTGCCCAGACCACGGTTTTCGAGCTCAGAGTGGCCAAAGGCGATTAAGAAATCTCGTATTAATAGATGGTTAAAGGAGGAAAACTATGATGGGAACCAACCCAATTACAAAACAAGTGCTTGATTTTCAAAAAGGCGCTTTTTCCAGCTGGTATGGTGCCATGTCCATCTTGCAGGAACAAGCCGCTTTTACCGTGGACACGATGTTAAATCAGGCAAGCTGGATTCCTGAGGAAGGGCGCCAGGCGATATTAAGTTGGTCAAACAAAAGATCAAATTGACAGCGGTTTTGAACAGGCTGAGAAGCTCTTCGTTATCTAATGCCAATCGGCGTCCGGATTTGGCCCGCTATCGGCATTCAATGTCGGCCCGCCGTAATTACTGGCTGAACGAAAACCCTTAACTCACTTCCCCTCCCCACCCGCCAGGGGAGGGGCGTTTTCGTTCAGTCACTAATTCGTCGATAGCCTTTTTCAACTTCGTTCCATGACTTGCCAAATCTTAGAATGATGACTATATTTTGAGATTATATAGCTGTATGGCGTTATGTTTGCGATTTTCCCTCAGTGATTAGTTCCCTTTTCCGGTTCCCTTCAAACTTGGTTAAAGCGAATGGCTGGTTTCCGCTGCTTATGATGTTTTTTTATAAGCCGTCAGCTTTTTATTTCATTTTAAAAGCTGATCCATATGAATGATGGATTAGCCACCGATCAAGGGTGCGCCATGAATGAAAACAAAGAAACCAACTTTGTAAAAGATGCCCAGTTCAATATGGGGCAAGACCATTACTTTGAAAACCGGATGGAGGATGACCGGCGCAGTGCGCCGAGCGAGGGTTTTACCTACATCAGTTCAGTGGGATGGATTGACCGCCGTGAAAAACTGCGCAGAAAAGACGACCCTTTGGATTTTTAAGCGAATCCCGTAATCCGCAAGCTTAACGCTATAGATGCCACCGTCATTGGAGTGAAATTTTCCTTAAGCCATTCAGCAAAGACGACTATTTGCCCAGCCCGGCCCGTATGCAGGCCAACAAGGTTTCCAATTCCTGCCTTTTGAGCTGCAGCAAGAAGGTTAAGTCAACGTCGGTGCTCAAAATCCGTTGAATCGTCTCTAAAAGCTCTTCCTTTGTCATAAATATATCTATAAATAAGATGTTGGTGATAGACAGCCTGGAAACGGCGATTTTGGGTAAAGCCAAACAAATTGGGAATTAGCCCAAAGCGCCGATTATTAATTATTCAATCGGTGGATAATCTTATCCATCAACTATGTGGCTTTGCCTTTCTTTTGTTCAAGGCAATTATGGCAGACTTTGCGCCATTGATCCAAATGATCCAACAATTGGGCTTTGTCTAATAGTTCGTAATCAATCCCATCAACCATATGGCCGCTATCGTTCAGGCCGGGGCCTGCATTGGCAAAGGCGTCAGCCACATGAACAATGACCAATGGTGATAAACCATTGCCGTTTTTGTCAGACGGGGCATGATGAAAGGCGGCCGCTTCAATGATTGGGCTGGGCAACCCCCACAGCCCCAGCAAATAGGCCCCGATGGCCGCATGGGTGGTGCCTAAAACACTCATTTCCGCTTCGGACATTGATAGCTTTTGGCTGTTCATATGCTGCAAAATTTCAGAGAAACGCTCGGGCAAATGGGCGGCGATCAACAATTTGCCGATATCATGAAGCATTCCTCCCATGAACGCGGTTTCGACGGATTTGTGATCCATTCCCGCATATTGGGAAATATGTTTGGCCAGCGCCGCGGTGGCCATGGCGTGTTCCCACAGTCCTTCGATGGAAAAATCCTTGATTTTCACTCCCCTAAAACTGTCAAGGGTGCTGGACATCAAAACGATGGCCTGGACCAGATCGAGTCCCAGAAGAGAAACGGCCTTGGCTGGATCGGTAATGTTTTGCGGACGGCCGAAAAAAGACGAGTTGACCAATTTGAGCATTTTGGTGGTCAGGCCCAAATCCTCGGCGATAATTTCACCAACCTTATGGATAGAAGCCTCTTCGGATTTGAGTTCTTGCACAAGCTTTATGTATAGCGAAGGCAGGCTGGGCAACGAGTTGATGTGTGCTGCCGCCTTTCTGAGCGGTTCCTGATCCAGTAACTCTTTTACCATAAAAGCACGGGTGATGGCCGCCTTGAGGTCGGTGTCGTCACACGGTTTGGCAATGAACTGATGGGCCAGATCCACGGATTTCAAAATCAAGTCCTGGTCCGCGTGTCCGGAAAGGATGATACGCACGATCTGGGGGTGCCTATCCCTTATTTCGTTGAGCAAATCCAAGCCGTTTTGGCCGGAAAACAACATTCCTGTTACCAATACGTCCACAGGCGCATTGTCAGCTCTTTGCAAAGCCTCAACTGGATTTGAAGCAAAGAGAACATTCCACTCATTGCGCATGTTGCGCAGGCTGCGTTTGATCGCGTTCAAAAAAATTTTTTCTTCGTCTACGAATAATATGGTTTTAAGCATCGCTACGTATAATCCCTTATCTTCGTGCAGGATATGGTTCCGCCACCATTCAACAAAAAAATTGAGCATCACATTCAGGGGACCAGATGATCTTTTCCATTATTAAACCTATTTTTCTAAACAACAAAGCATTCAGATATGGAATGAACCGCCCCGTTATCGGCCATGTGGTCCATGCACAATAACGGGCATTGCTTTTCGTCCTGATGCTTGTCCTTGATATCCAAGATCTGATCCTTGATAGAAAAAAAAACATCCACCACATCCGGATCAAAATGATGGCCGCGGCCCTGCTCAATGATCCGGTAGGATTTTTCGACGGAAAAGGCCTCTTTGTACGGCCGCTTCGATGTCAAGGCATCGAAAACATCCGCCAATGCGACGATGCGTCCAGCCAACGGGATTCGGCGACCTTTCAGTCCTTTGGGGTAACCGCTGCCGTCCCATTTTTCATGGTGCGTCATAGCGAAAATGGCCCCCAGGCGCACAAATCCAATCTTGGATCCTTTCAAAATATTGGCACCGATGGTGGTGTGCATTTTCATAATTTCCCACTCCTCGGCGTCCAATTTGCCGGGCTTTAGCAGGATCTTGTCGGGTATTCCGATTTTGCCGATATCGTGCATGGATGCCCCATAAAGGATGGCTTCAACAGCTTTTTTGCCAAACCCCATTTTTTGGGCGATGGCGGCGCAGTATTGGCTCATACGCTTGATATGGGCACCGGTTTCATTGTCCCGATACTCTGAGGCGGCCGTCAGGCGCCAAATAATCTCAAGGGATGCATCTTTGAGTTGAGCTGTTCTGAGTGCAGCTGTTTTCTCAAGAGATATCCGATAGTCACTCAATTGATCGCTTAATTGTTTGATCTTCAGATGAGAACGCACTTTGGAGAGGATTTCTTCAGGCCCAGCAGTTTTCGACATAAAGTCATTGTCTCCCGCATCCAAAGCCCTAACTTGATTTTGGCTGCTGTCGAGACCGGTCATCAGTATCACCGGTATATCTTGCGTTTCCGGACTGTTTCTTAGATGTGTGGCGACCTCGAAACCGTCAAACATGGGCATTGAAAGACCCAGCATAATGAGATCGGGAAGATTTGCGGCGATTTTTTCAAATGCTTCTTGGCCGCCGTTGGCCATATACACATGGTAGCCTGAACGGCCAAGAATACGGCGCATCATGCGCTGAACAGCAGGATCGTCGTCGATCACTAAAATATCGGCAATAGCAGGACCATTTTTCATAGCGTTTGCCTTCAACAAAAGTGCATTTGAATGTATGAGGCACCAGTTTTATTTGATGCTTAGCTATTGTGGTTCAGAACAGGTTTGTGCAAGCGAAAGGGCGTTGTGTTTGAATATTTATGATTAAATCGGCTATAGAATAAGAAGCTTTAGAATTTATATCGTATTGCCTCAAAATGTTGTGGTCAGAGACCAAATCGCTGGGCAAATATTGGGCAAATATTGGGGACAGCTATGATTTTGTGATACCCGGTTATCCATAAAGCTCAAGTTGCAGGTATCGGATTTTATGCCAGGCCGGCGCAGAGGCCGGCCCTACGCGAATCACTCCGATCCCTGGCGTTTTGAGGGTTCCCGGGTAGGG
>JASFER010000345.1:0-6035 GCA_050124755.1 Desulfobacteraceae bacterium | reverse complement strand
AGGTCAGAGGCACAAGGCTTTGCCGCAAAAGCGTTCAGGAGCGGCCGGGACAGAGCCCGGCCCTACGAAGACCATTGCTTGTACGAAAGGCAGCGGCATTATCGAAAGTAGGGCCGGCCTCTGTGCCGGCCGGGTGTGGAACTCAATCCAGCACAGAATATGATCTGCGGGCATATGCCAAAATGCCATGAAAGCAAATCACCTTCCAGGGGTTGACCCAAAGCCGGGCCCTTTGGACCCGGATGCTTTACTGGATGCATCGTTTTACGGATTTTCAATACCTGTCCTTTAGGACAGTAGCGAGTGATATGCGAAAATGCTATTAACAGCAAAAATTTATCAAATTGGGGCTGAACATTATACCGGTTCAATGAAAAGCTCACTTTTTACTTTGAATTCATTTTGGAGGCGCTCAGATGAAAATTAAGCGTCAAATAAAATGCACCACCGGTCAGGCGCGGGCAGCGTTGACCAGATCCGTATCGATATGCTGCGGTAGCAGATCACGATAGCCCGTTTGATCTTTGACAATATGATTTTAATCGAGCGGTGGATCGGGTTGCGCAAGTCTTGGATATGGATCCCAGTGACGTAACGGCCTATGGCAAATCCCCACAAACGGTTCAGGCCATGGCGCTGCTATGTTTTTGGGCCCATCGCAAGCTTGGGATGACCACGGTTGAGATTTCGGGAAAGTTAAATCTTTGCCAATCAGCGGTGAGTCGTTTGTCCAAAAGAGGTGAGAAAATGGCAAACGAACAAGGGCTCGATTTGATCGATGAAAAAGCATAAAATCATAGGCGTTAATTTTATACGTCCCCTTAATTTTACTTAATTTTACTTAAAGAAGAGAAAAGAGAAAATGGCTATAAAAAAAATTCAATGGTTAATATCCATCATTTTACTATCATCACTGCCCATGATCGCTTTTGCAAATATCCCGGGAACGGAGAGAGAAGCGCTCATCGCTTTCTACAATTCTACAGACGGAGACAACTGGAGTGAAAATACCGGTTGGAAAACGCCGCCCCTGGACGCGGACGGATTTGCAATGCCTGGGACCGAGGGGCAGTGGTATGGCATCAGTGTTTCCGGTGATCACGTCGTTTCCATTAAGATCAATCATCGAGCGCTGTCAGGTAGTATTCCATCGGAAATTGGCAACTTAACTTATCTCCAGACGCTTAACCTTGATTTTAATTATCTGACAGGCGCCATTCCAGGTGAAATCGGCAACCTAAGCGATCTTTTGACACTCAGCCTTTACCATAACGATTTGTCAAGCGAGATCCCTTCGGAAATCGGCAACTTAGCCAATCTTCAGACGCTTAGGCTGGATTATAATCAATTAACAGGGGATATCCCCGGAGAGATCGGGAATTTATCTTCTCTTGAAAATCTTGAACTGGACGGGAACCATCTCTCAGGAAACATTCCGCCGGCAATGTGTAATTTAATCAACCTTCAGTCGCTGAATCTTGGTTATAATCAACTGGTGGGAACGATTCCGGCGGAGATCGGTGATTTGGTTAACCTTACTTATCTCAGTCTTTCCAATAATCAATTCACCGGCAACATCCCGCCGGAACTTGGGAATATCGCTAATCTTGAAATACTGGCTCTATGCGACAATCAATTAACCGGCAGCATTCCTGAGGTACTTGGAAACTTAACCGCCCTTCAGAGAATATATCTTTATGATAATCAATTAACCGGCAGTATGCCGTCAACGATCGGCAATTTGACATTGCTTACACAGCTTGATGTGGATGACAACCAATTGACCGGAACCATTCCGCCGGAAATCGGGAACCTGACGTCACTTTCGTTTTTGGATCTTTCAGGTAACCGGTTGTATGGGAATATTCCTGCGGAATTGGAAAATCTGTCATCGCTCAGGTGGCTTCATATTTGCGATAATTGGCTATTTGCTGAAAATACAAGTTTAAAAGATTTTTTGGATGGCCTCAGCAGCGGTTGGGAGACCTGTCAGGTCGGCATTGAACCCTGTAATGACTTCAGCGGTGATAATGATATGGACGGAGAGGAGCTTTTCATCTTGTCATATCATTTTGATATGTCCGTCCTGGAAGCGTTTTCAGCCGGATTCGGGCAAATTTGCGAAGAATGACCCGCTATAACAGCACGAAGCTTATAACAGGCACTGTTGTTTGCCATGAGGAGAAAAAAATGAAATTTGCTAGTATATGCGTGTTGTGTCTGTTGGCCTTGTCATTACCGGCAAATGCGCAGGAACTCCCGAATCCCTTTGTGCTGGATAACGGAAGCCCCATTACGGTTTTCAGCCAGTGGGAACAGCGCCGTGGCGAAATGATAGCGCATCTGTTGGACAATGAATACGGCCACCAGCCGCCCTTGCCGTCCACCTACATCATTGAGAATGAACAAATCGAAGAAGTCGATTTTCCGGGCTACGATGTGACGGGAATCAAATACACGGCCTACATGCGATTCGGTCCGCAATACGAACTCAAAATGAAGATCGGCTACTGGCGCCCCGCGCATTTGTCGGGGGCCTTGCCGACCATATTAGCCATGGAGCCGGTGTGGTGGTCGGATCCGTTTTTGATTCACGACATTGTTCCGCGCTTGCTTCAGCGGGGTGTGGTGTTTGCAGGCTTTCTACACGATCGACATCCGGTGGACTGCCCGGAGGATAATTGCGGGTTGGCCAGCTATGAAGATCCCAGCTACCAACCGGTTAAGCGCATCTACCCTGGCTATGATTGGGGGGTGATCGCCATCGGCGCCTGGGGCTACCGGCTGGCTATGAATTATTTTGAGGATGTGCCCTATATAAACAGTCATCAAGTGGCCATCTGGGGGCACTCGCGAAGGGCCAAGTCCTGCCTGCTGGCGGGTGCCTTGGATGACCGATTCAAGATGGTGGTGCCGCATATGTCCGGGACCGCTGGATCGGCGACCTATCGCGTGAGGAACAATGGGGCTGAAAGCCTGGGCCACCTATGCAAACACTTTCCCCATTGGCCTGAAGCCGGTTTTTGCGATCACTACACCGATGTCAATCAATGGCCTTTTGATCAGCATTTCCTTCACTCCCTGATTGCCCCCCGGCATTTATACATGCACGTCGGTTCCTACGATTACCCGGGAAATCCCATGGGGGAAGAAGCAGCCTACCATGCTGCTGTGGAAGTATATCGGTATTACGATGTCGAAAGCCATGTCGGTCTCTATTTCGGTCCCTATGATCACATCAATCCGGGCACCACCTGGGATTCATGGGAAACCTTGCTTCAATGGATGGAGTTACACTTCAAGGGGATTGCCCCAACCAAGAATTTCAGAGGCGTTAAGTATGGTGAGGGCATCAAGAATTTTTCCTGGAAAAACCCACTGGCGACGCCTAATGATTTTGTTTGGAATTTTTGGAATTGGCATGCAAGTCATCAGGTGTGGGATAAGCCATTGGGGGTAGGAGACGTCAACAACGATGGCACCGACGATGTGATCATCATCAATGGGACAGGATTTATACGATCGGTCAACTTGACCGGTGGTGTTATCGATCACGATCACTATCTGGGAAATCCCAAACGAAAATGGAATTTCGGTTTGTCCAGTCAGCAAACCTGGGATCGGCCATTAGGTGTTGGCGACATCAACGGCGATGAGGTGGATGATATCATTTCTATCGATGGACATGGGAATATCTATGGAATCGTACTGGCCGATGGCGCTGTTTCCCATGTCGTCTTCATGGGCAATCCCAAAAGGCGGTGGGGATGGGCGCTGACCAGTCAGCAAACCTGGGACAAACCCTTGGGTGTAGGCGATATCAATGGAGACGGTTTTGATGACATCCTTATCATCAACGGTGGCGGCGATATCCACGCAATAATAGTCGTCAACGGTAATATTTCTCATGCGGTCTATATGGGCAATCCACATAATCAATGGGGGTGGGCCCTTGCCAGTCAACAGACTTGGGATAAACCTCTGGGTGTTGGTGATGTCAATAACGATAGTTTTGATGACATTGTCATTATCAACGGCATTGGGGGCATTAGGGCCATTATGGTTAACGCCGGAAAAATTGTTCAACATGCATATTTAGGCAACCCGAAAAGCCAGTGGAATTGGGGGTTATCCAGCCAACAATCCTGGGACAAACCCATTGGAGTGGGTGATATCAACGATGACGGATTTGCCGATATCCTCATCATCAACGGCAACGGAGATATCAGCGGTGTACTGATTCAAAACGGTGCGATCAATAGAGCAATTCATGTGGGCAATCCTCACGCGCTGTGGAATTGGGCGTTGACTTCGTGATGTGCTTCGCTAGTGCAACGCTATTATCGCAAGGGGAATCCATTTAATTTAGATTCCTGTTGTTGCGTGTCTGGGTGAATCGAACCGACCGGAACACGCGATTTCCATTGTTGGGTTCGGCCTCGCCCCATTTAGTCCAGGGGGTGAGAGATATTCCACAGCTTGGAATTTCGATTCCCGCAGAAACCATCCGCAGATTCTGGACCATGGTGGCCCACTTTCACGGGCAGGTTTGGAACGCAGCGGAATTCGCCAGATCGCTAGGTGCTGCTGAAAACACAGCGCGTCGCTATCTCACCATTCTTTCCGGTTCTTACATGGTGCGGGTATTGCCGCCTTGGTTCGAAAATATTAAAAACCGCCAGGTCAAAGCACCGAAAGCACCCGGCCGCAAGCGTTCGATGCATATTGCCATCCAAGATATCGGATTGACCCACCTGTGGGTTGTCTATCCCGGTGACCAGACGTATGACCTTGACAAAAATATTGCCGTCATACCGCTGAAAGCGATTCGGACTTTAGGGCATTAAAAATATCCTTAAAGTTTTTTGATTTCCGGCGATATAAGAATACCTTTATGTTGACACACCCTGAGGATGTCGCATATAGATTATGAGAACGAAGCCAAACTTCGAGCAATCGGAGGACGGAAAACCATGGGTCCCGGGGCTAAAGGGATTGCCAGGTTGCACGGAACATCGTTTGGACGACCACAGTTGCCCTGCAAACAGTTACTGAACTGCCATACACAATTTTTTCCGGCCCAGCTAAACAAACCAAAATCCCCCGTGCATTTGCAGAATACCAATTTGCAGAAAGGCAATATTATGGAACAACGGTTCGATGAATTTGTAAAACAGGGCGTTCAGCGAAGTTCATTTCCGCAAAACAGTGAGGCCAATGTCTACGAAAACAACAGTGATCTGAGTTCGTTCGCCTGGGACGAACTCAATGAAGCCCCCAATCTGCTACGCCACAGCCTGGAACGGTTCCTTATGGGAAATGTCGTTTGACACCCATAGAAGGCAGACAACTGCGTAACCAAGAGGCATCGTTATACATATTTATGCAATGCCACCCTCCCGGGCGCTAACATATTAAAAATAATATTTATTGGTTGAAAAGAACGGGGTGCTATGCACCCGGCCCAAGCCAAGACGATGAAAGCACTGGCGTGCTTTTGCCTTTTTAGGCCCATGGCCGAAAGGCAAGTCACCCGCTATCAGGGAGGTCGTTGATTCCCAAGTAACTGACTTGAAATGGAAGTGTGTTCATGAAAATGGGTACATGCCTATTTCACCTAACCCAGTGTCAAACGCTTTTGCACGGGTTGTGTTTTTGCCTCAAGTTGCTTTCCAGCAGCGCACATAGTGTTTCTCTCCCACCCGGACCATGGCGGGGGACTCGTGCTTGCATTCGTCGCCGTATTCGGAGCACTGATCGCCGAAATGGCAGGCAGTGGGCAGGGGGGCTTCGGGTTGTCGGGTGTCAACTTGGGGTGACCATCCTACCTCCGTGGTTTCAGGCACCGCGGCCAGCAGCTTAAGGGTGTATGGGTGGCGGGGTTGGTCGAACAGCGCGGCGGCCGGCGCCGACTCCACAATGCGGCCGCGGTACATCACGCAGACGTGGTCGCAGATATAGCTGACCACATTAAGGTCATGGGAGATAAAGAGATAACTGAGACCCAACTCCTTTTGAAGATCTTTGAGCAGGTT